>JBAWAV010000340.1:0-33607 GCA_049589475.1 Mycobacterium sp. | reverse complement strand
GGGAAAGTGACGGGAAGGCGAATGTGGTCTTGCAGATGTCTTTCCTACTGGAGCCTTTCGACTCTAGCGCCGGCTGATCAGACCGAAACATCCTGGATTGACTCGTCGTAGACTCCAGGAGGCGGTGACCATATGAGCGCTTACTTCCCCGACCGTGAGACTGTCCAAACGGTCCTGTCGCTCGCAACCCGCGCGCCGTCAGTGCACAACACGCAGCCCTGGCGATGGCGGGTGGGCTCAAAAAGTCTGCACCTCTACGCCGATCGCGGACTGCACCTGCCCAGCACGGACCCGGACGGTCGCGACTTGGTCTTGAGCTGTGGCATTGCGCTGCATCACTGCGTCGTGGCACTCGCGGCACTCGGCTGGCAGACGAAGATCCATCGACTGCCCAATTCCGATGAGCTCGAACACCTTGCTGCCATCGAGGTCTACCGCCATCCGGCCAACGAGATCGACATCACGCTGGCGGCGGCGATTCCTCGGCGGCACACCGACCGGCGCCGGTACAGCGCATGGAATGTTCCTGCCAATTACATCGCTCTGCTGGGCGCCCGTGCGGCACGCAGTGGTGTCGTGCTGCGCCAAATGGAGTCGTTACCCGAATTGCGACACATCGTGGCGCAATCGGTTCGGCGACACGCGGCGGATTTCGACTACCTGACCGAGCTGGCCACGTGGAGTGGACGATACGCGTCGTTGGCGGGCGTGCCGGCTCGCAATACACCGGAAGCCGACCCGACAGCCCCGCTACCGCCGAGGGTGTTCGCCGGTCCGATACTGCCTCAGCCAGACGACACGGAGCCGGTCGACGACCACGCCGTTGTCTTAGCGCTTGGCACCAAAGATGACAGCATGCTCTCGCGACTGCGCGCGGGTGAAGCCACCAGCTTGATACTGCTGAGCGCGACCGCGCTCGGCCTGGCCAGCTGTCCAGTCACCGAACCGTTGGAAATCGCTGAAACGCGTGACGCCGTGCAGATCGAGGTTTTTGGGCTCAGTGCGATCCCGCAGATGTTGCTTCGCGTCGGCTGGGCTCCGGTCAACGCCGACGCGGTGCCGGCGACCCCGCGACGCCCTCTCAGCGATGTCATCGAGTATCTGGATGGATCAGCTTTCGAGTGAGATGTCGCTCTGGCGCGTTTCGACAGCGTCAGGACCGGGCAATCAGTACCGAGCATTCCGCATGCCCGATGACGGGGTGGCGGTGCGGCCCAATGAGACTCGCGACCTGGTCGGCGTCACTGCTGCCGATCACCGCGAGCTGGATCGTTTTGTCCATCACGGCGAGGAAGTCTGCGATCGCGGTGCGGGTGGCTCCGGCGTAGATCTCGACGCCCGGATTGCGCCGAGTCCAGTGCTCGACCCGTCGGTCGAGCTCGCCGCCGGGCATGTCACCGGTGTCAGCGCGCAGGACGCCGACCGCGAGGACCGGCGCATGGCGTAGTCGCGCCTCGTGAATCGCCGTGTCGATCACGTGCTCACTGTCCGGTGCGTCGCTGACGGCGGCCACGATCAACGGGCTGCCGGGTTTCGGCCGGCTGTGTCGGCTGCGGATGATGGCGACCGGGCATTGCGCCGCCTCGGCGACCTCGGTCGCCGTGGAACCCAGTAACGCCCGCGCAAAGCGTCCGATACCCACTGAGCCGATACAAACCATTGCGGCAGAACGGGATTCATCGATGAGTATCTTTGCTGGATCGCCCCGAAGCACGTCGGTTTCTATCTTGACGGGTTTGCCGGTCGCTTCCACCGCGGCGCTGGCGGTCCGCAGCGCGGTCTGGCCGTATTCGACTTCCATCTGCACGTTGCCGACCGCATTCCCAGGGGCCGGTTCGACATTGTCGGGGATGATCTCGAGCAGCCGAAGCGGGATCTCCCGACTGACCGCTTCGTCGACTGCCCATTCCGCGGCGTGGATCGCGGCTTGAGAACCGTCGATGCCGACGACGACAGCGGGGCGTGGTGTGTTGGACTCGCGCATCGATCTTCCCTTCTAACTTTTCACCCGTAGAACTTTGGCGAGGGCCCGCCGCGGCGTGGCCGCCGGTGCCGGATCGGTAACCGGAGCCACGCCGACCCGGACGAGGACTTGGGGTACGGCATCGTTATCGACGAGTGACCGGATCAAGTTGCGGGTGACGTCGAGCTCAGTGAGGTGCGTAACCGGACAGGTGGCCAGGCCGTTGATCGTGCATTCCAGCAAGATCGCCGAAAGCGCTTCCCCGGCGGCCAATGCGTCGGTGCGGGCGTTCTTGGTGGTGGACAGCAGCAGGATCAGCGCGTGGTCCTCGGGAATCTCGGCCCGCCGTTCTCGTTGATGAGTGGCCGGGAACGTGCGGTCTATGCCGACTCGATCGCCTTCTTCTGTCGAAACCAGGGCACTGTAGGGGATTCCTTCTGCTGCCTCGAACGGCGCTGCCCACCAATGAAGTTCGTCTTGATAGGGGATGTCGTAGAGCCGCAGCGATTCGGCGAGCTGGGTTGCGTACACGAGTTGAGATCGTGCATCGTCGCTGAGGGTGTCCAGCTGCACGGGCGCGTCGCCGACCGCGGCGACCATCGACATGTCGACTGAGCGCCGGTCCGCTGGCCCGTTGAACGGCAGCCTGTCGGTGCGCCGCGTCCAGATGGCCTCTGCCCGGCGGCGGTCTTGGTCGGTCACCGACTCCGCCGGCGTGAAGTGGATCAGGGCCAGGTTGTCCGGGTTACCGGGATCAGGGAATCTCTCGACATGGCATTGCCAGCCCCTCGCCGCCATGGCGACTCGCAGGTGATCCAGGGCGGCGCCGCAGCTGATCAGTGCTTGCCGGTCGGCTCGGTCGGTGGGCATCACCCGACTCTGATCGAGGAACAACTGCAGCCGTCGGCCGTCGATCACCCAGCTCCAAGGTTGGCTGTTGTGCAGCGACGGCGCCCGGCACGCCGCGCGTACCGCATCTTCGATGACCGTGGTATCCACCATCGTGCTAGGCATGTTCGACCTCCAGACCGTCGCCTGCGTTCCAGACTCGTCCGATGTCACCGACAGGTGCAGGGCCATTGGTCCCCGATGCGGGCGCTGTTGGGCCCGTCGGCCGTCATCGCGGACGTTTCGGCAGCGCTCAGACGGGTATCGCCCGTCAAGCGGTGGGTGGACGACATCATGCCGTTGCTGACCGAAGAGGACCCACTAGGAGTCGACACGTTCGGCACCCACGAGTTGCCCCCTCGACGATGCGCCGCACGCCCACGAGATGTTCCAGAAGAAGCAGGACGGCGCAGTCAAGATCATCCTGAAGCCCTAGGGGCTGCCCGCTCGCCGCGGCCGCGGCCGATCATTGGCGAACCCGCGGACGACATGCTGCCGCACGAACTCGGCGACCACGTCTGGGTTGTCCATGTCCAATGACGATGACGGTGTGCTGAACAGCGAGAACAGAATTCGCGCGAACCATTCGCCGGACGACTGGACGTCGAGGTCTTTGCGGACCTCGCCGGTCAGCTTGGCCGCCGCGAGGTGAGGTGCCAGAAAGTCGACGCATTCGCGGAGCAGGACACCGGCGTCCTTGGTGAGCAGCAGGCTGACGGCGTCGACGTCGAAATACCGCTCCGACGCGATGGCCCGACGTGCTTGAGTCACGAAAACCGCTGCGCGGCTGAGCTTGTCCTCGAGAGAGCCGCCGCGGTCCATCGCGTCCGACATCTCCCGGTAGAACCACTCGGATGCGTGTTCCGCGCACGCCTCGACGATCGCGGCCTTATCGCGGAAGTACTCGTACACCGTGCTGCGCGAGACGCCGGCCGCTTTCGCGATGTCGACGATGGTCACCTTCTGCAGGCCTTGTCTGCGGAAGCAGGCGTACGCCGATTCCACGATGAGATCGCGGGTGTCGGTCGCCTGGGTGACGGGGGAGGCTTGGGTCATCGGCTACTACCGGTCCGGCCCGAGAATCAGTCCGCTGGTGGGCACCCCGGTGCCCGAGGTGACCAGGACGTGCTCGACGTTGTCGACCTGGTTGTAGGAGGTCCCGCGGATCTGGCGAACACCTTCGGTGATGCCGTTCATGCCGTGGATGTAGGCCTCGCCGAGCAGGCCGCCGTTGGTGTTGATCGGCAGTTCTCCGCCCAGCGACAGCCGCTCGACGGTGACGAAGTCCTTGGCCTCGCCGCGGCCGCAGAATCCGAGTTCCTCGAACTGGGTGAACACGAACGGGGTGAAGTGGTCGTAGATGAACGCCGTCTGGATGTCGGTGGGCGTCAATCCCGACTCGCGCCACAGCTTGTCGGCGACGACGCCCATCTCGGGCAACCCGGTGATGTCGTCGCGGTAGTAACTGGTCATCATCTCGCCGTTGTAGGCCGCACCCTGCGCGGCGGCCGCGAGCACAGCCGGTGGCTGCCGAAGATCGCGCGCACGCTCGGCGCTGGTGACCACCAGGGCGACGCCGCCGTCGCTTTCCTGGCAGCAATCCAGCAGTCGCAGTACGGGTTCGATGATCCACCGTGAATTCTGGTGATCCTCCAGCGTGATCGGGCGTTCGTAGAACCACGCGTCGGGGTTGGCGGCCGCGTGCTTGCGGTCGACGACGGCGATGCGGCCGAAGTCCTCGTTAGTCACCCCGTACGTCGACATGTACCGCTGGGCATGCAGCGCGACCCATGCTGCGGGAGTGACCAATCCGAACGGGGCGTAGTGCGCCATGAACAACGGCGTCTCGGTGCTGGTGCGCCCGCTGCCGCCGAATCGGAAACCCGAGCGCTCGTTGAAGGCGCGCCAGCAGACCACGACGTCGGCGACGCCGGCGGCCACCGCCATCGCCGCGTGCGCAACGGTTCCGGCGGCTGCCCCGCCGCCGTGCGGAACACGGGAGAAGAAGCTCAGGTCGCCGATGCCGACGTTGCGTGCGACGTCGATCTCGTCACTGGAGTCCATGGTGAACGTGACCATGCCGTCGACGTCGCTGGGGGACAGGCCGGCGTCGTCGAGCGCGGCGCTGACCGCTTCACACGCCAATTGCAGTTCGCTGCGGCCGGATTCCTTGGAGAACTCGGTCTGACCGATGCCGGCGATGGCGGTGTTGCCGGCCAGCAACGAGGCACTCACCGACGGGCCCCGTCGAGCAGGCTGATGACCGCGGTGCCCGAGACATGATCGCCGAGGCTGTTGGACGCCTTGAAGGTCACCTCGAGGAAGTTCTCGCCGGCTGATCCCTCGCTCTTGTTGGTGACGCTGCCGGCGAAGCGCAGCGGGTCGTCCGGAAAGCAGGGCACCCCAAGGCGAATCGAGAGCTTGGTGATCATCGCCTCGGGTCCGGCCCAGTCGGTCAGGAACCGCACGCAGTACCCGTTGGACGTCAGAATGTTCATGAACAGGTTGGGTGAGCCCTGCTTGTCGGCGTAGTCACGGTCGTGATGCACCGGCATGAAGTCGCGCGACGCGATTGCGCCGGCGACGATCAGCGTGGTGGTCACCGGGATCTCCAGCGGGGTCACCTCGTCGCCGACGTCGATGTCGCTCCAGCGCAACGTGTTTGTGCGGGAGATCGTCATAGCCGTCCTTCCGGGTAGGTGCTGCCGAGGTGAACGAGTTGCTGGGTGGCCGAGCCCAAGGTGAGCTCGTTGTGCTTGGCCCACAGGAAGTAACGGTGCAGGGGATAGGTGGTGTCGATCCCGACACCGCCGTGCACGTGCTGGGCGGTGGCGGCGATGCGTACACCGGCCTCGGCGGCCCAGAACTTCGCGATGCCTGCCGCCCGGTCAGCGGGCCTGCCCTCGGCGATCAGCCATGCCGCGTGCCAGGTGGTCCACCGGATCGCCTCCAAGTCGATGAACCCGTCGGCCATCCGCTGTTGAACGGCCTGGAAGCTGCCGATCGGACGACCGAATTGCTCACGGCTGCTGGTGTATTCGGCAGCCATCCGCAATGCGCGGTCGGACACGCCGATCTGGATCGCGCACAGACCGACCAGGGCGCGGGTGTAAAGCGATTCGACCAGCTGATTGCCGTCAAGTTTGTCCGCATCGACGGAGACACTGGCACCGTCGAGGAATACGTCCGCATGCGGCTCGTGGTTGGTAGTCGTCACCGGCCGGATCTCGACGCCCCGAGCATCCGCCGGCAGCAGGAACAGTCCCACCGTGCCGTCATCGATGGCGGCCGGGATCAGCACGGTGTCGGCGAGTTGTCCGGCCGGCACCAGCTCTTTGACACCGTCGAGTCGCCAGTGGGTGCCGTCGCGACGGGCGGTGGTGGCCGGCCTGGTCGGGTCGGAGCGGCCGGGTTCTTGCAGGCCCGCGGACAGGATGCGAGTTCCGTTGATCACGCCGGGCAGAAAGCGTTGCTGTTGCTCGGGACTGCCGTGTCGGGCGATCGGGTCGGCGCCCAGCAGCAGCGTCGGATAGGCCGGAACCGGCGCCACGCCGGCGCCCACCTCGGCCAGCAGCACGCCGAGCTCGACGAAGCCGCCGCCTGAAACACACGAGCCGCCCAACGACTCCGGCAGCGCGGTACCGAGCAGGTCGAGGCCGGCCAGTTCCTTCCACAACGCCGCGTCGAAGCGCGTTCCGCCGGCCTCGAGCTCAGTCAGCCGCTCGGGGGTGGCTCGCCGCTCGAACACGTCGCGAGCCAGCTTGCTGATGGTCTGCTGCTCTTCGGTGAAGGTGAAGTCCATGTCACCCCGCCGGCCGGAACTGGTGCAGCACAAGGTTTCCGTCGAACTCCTGGTAGTAGACCTCGACCGGCGTCCCGACCCGGACATCGCCCGGGTCGATGTCGGTCAGGTTGGACACCAGCCGAACGCCTTCGGCGAGCTCGATCAGGGCGACGATGTAGGGATAGTCGAAGAACGGGAACTTGGGTTGGTGCGGCATCACGTAGCTGTAGACCGTGCCGCGACCCGACGACTCGATCGCCTCCCATTCCAGCGAACGGCATTTCGGGCACATCGGCTGCGGCGGGTTGCGCACGATGCCGCATCCGCCGCAGCGCTGGATCAACAGCTTGTGCTCACGCAGCCCGTTCCAGAAGAACTCGGTGTCCGGGCTCAACGTCGGCGCCGGTCGCATCCCCATCAGCGTGCCGGCTTGAATCGCAGGACCCGGAAGCGTTGACGCCCCAGGACTTCACCGTTCTGGTCGGTGTAGGTGAGCACCCAGGTCAGGAAGAACCCGGTGCCCAGCGCCGTGGTCTTCTCGTCGGAGACTTCCTCGTAGACTGACGTCGCACTGATGACGTCGCCCAGCTTGGGGTAGCGGTTGATCTCGAATTCCGAGTTGGTCGCGACGATGCTGGTGTAGCCGGCCTCGTCGAGAAAGGCCGTGGGGTTGCTGGTGATTTCGACGGGGGAGCCGCCGCGCTCACCGATGCCTTCCAGTTTCGGCGCCGGCATCGTCCAGGTCTGCAGCATCACCGGTGGCGACACGATACCGCCGAACCGGGACGTGGCCGCGAATTCCGGGTCGAGGTAGGCCGGGTTCATGTCGTCGAGTGCATGCGCCCAGTGCCGGATCATCGTCTGGTTCACCGGATCCGGTGCCAGCGAGGGTTTTCCGCTGCCGCCGGTGTGCTGCCCGACCAGCGCTTTGAGCTTGTCGTGCAGCTCGGTCTTCGAGTCGGTCACTGAGTTGATCCTCCTGACTTGTCTCCTGCGCGAAGGTCGCGTGGCGCCCGCGGCATGCCCAATCCCGCCATTGCGATGATGTCCCGCTGAATTTCGTTGGCGCCGCCGCCGAACGTGCTGATGACGGCGACCCGGTAGGCCGACTCCAGCGCCCCGCGCAGCGGCGCATCGGCGCCGCGTCGTAAACCGTTGTGGTCCAGCACTTCCAGCAGCTGGCGGGCGACCTGCGGAGCCAACTCGGTGCCGAACACCTTGGCCGCCGATGCTTCACCCATATTGAGCACACCCTTGCTCATCGCGGCGTTGACCCGCACGTTGATCAGCTTGTAGGCGGCGACCTCGGCCTCGACCCGGGCCAGGGCCTGCTGCACCCAGGGTTTGTCGATCACCCGGCCGTCGTCGAGTTCGGTATCGCGGGCCCATTGCAGGGTCTGCTCGAACAACGGCTCGAGCGCACCGAGATTGCCCAAGGCGGCGCGTTCGAAGTTCAGCTGGGTGGTGATCAGCTGCCAGCCCTGGTTTTCACCGGCCACAATCGCGCTCGCCGGCACCCGCACGTTGTCGTAGAAGGTGTAAAAGGTCGAGATACCCGGCATGGTGTGCAGCGGCTGATAGGAGAATCCGGGCGACGAGGTGGGCACGATGAAGATGGAAATGCCCTTGTGCTTCTTGGCGTTCGGGTCGGTTCGCACGGCCAGCCAGATGTAGTCGGCGTAGGCGGCGCCGCTGGTGAACATCTTCTGCCCGTTGATGATGTAATCGTCGCCGTCGCGGACCGCGGTGGTGCGCAGCGACGCCAGGTCGCTGCCCGCCTCCGGCTCGGAGTATCCGATCGCGAACTCGACACTGCCGTCCAGGATCGCGGGCAGGAAGGTCTGCTTCTGCTCGTCGGTGCCGTACTGCATCAGCGTCGGGCCGACGGTGTTCAGGGTCACCAGCGGGATCGGTGCGTTGACCCGCCGTGCCTCTTCGGCGAAGATGAACTGCTCGATGGCCGAGAAGCCTCGCCCGCCAAACTCTTTGGGCCAACCGACACCGAGCAGATCTGCATCCGCCAGGGCGCGCACACATTCGCGCACCGCGGGCCCACCCTCGACCCGTTCGCTGACTGCGGCCCGTCGCTGCGGCGTCATGACCTGTTCCATCGTCGCGCGGATCTCGTCGCGCAGCCGCACCTGCTCGTCGGTGTAGTCGAGGCGCATCGGTCAGGCTCCCAGCCGTACCGGCATCCGCTTGACACCGGGAACCATGGTGGCCCGCATCCGGTCGACCGCACCGACCAGTTCGATGCGGGGGAAGCGACGTAGCAGCTCCTCGAACATCACCGTCGCTTCGAGACGCGCCAATTGCGCACCGACACAGGAATGTTCGCCGCACCCGAATGCAATGTGCGGGTTGGGGTGGCGGGTGACCCGGAAGTTCTCGGAGTCGGGACCGAAGACGTCCTCGTCGCGGTTGGCCGACCCGTACAACATCACCACCACGTCACCTTCGGCGATGTGCTGACCGCGGATCTCGACGCCGACGTTCGCGGTGCGGGCCATGTGCACCACCGGGCTGTTCCACCGCAGCATCTCCTCGACGGCGCCCGGTATCAGCGACGGGTCGTCGACCAGCAGCCGGTACTGGTCGGGATGGGCGATCAGCGCCAGGGTGCCGAGCGCGATCAGGTTGCGGGTCGTTTCGTTTCCGGCCACCAGCAACAGAAACGCGAAATTGAGCAGGTCCTCGTCGGTGAGCGAATCGCCGTCGATCTCGGCGCCGGCCAGCACCGACAGCAGGTCGTCGCGCGGCTCGACTCGCCGTGACCCGATCAGCTTCTGGAAGTATTCGTACAGCTGGCCGGCGGCGACCAACGGGTCGAGTTCGATCTCCGGGTCGGCGGTTCCGGTGGCTGCGTCAGACCAGGCGCGGAACTGCTCCCAGTCGTCGGGCGGTGCGCCGATCAACTCGGCGATCAGCCGGGTGGGCAGCGGAGCGGCGATCTCTTCGGCGAACTCGTGCGCCGAGCCCGGCTCCAGGCTGTCCAGAATGCCCCGCACCAGCTCGCGGATTTTGGGTTCGAGCACGGCGACCCGCCGCCGGGTGAAGCCGGAGTTGATCAGCTTGCGCATCTGCCGGTGCCGCGGCGGGTCGGTGAAGATCAGGCTGCCGGGTTGTACCGGGCTCGGCATCGCCGGGTCCGGGATGGTGATGCCCTTGGTCGACGTGAACATCGCCGGATTGCTCGACACGAACCGGAGGTCGTCGTATTTGAGCAGTGCCCAGAAATTGGTGACGTCGTTCCAGCACACCGGCATCGTCGCGCGTAGGTCGCGGTACGCCGGGTACGGATCGCCGGCATAGAAGTCGGGTGAGTGCAGCGGGTAGGTCGAGCCGGCTTTCGTGTGCACCAGGCCTCCCTCGACGACCGCGATCGTACATTTTCCTATGATCTGTCCGGTGCACTCTGTTTACCCCGACGGCATCGCTGGTGTCAATACGCTTGCCGTTGAAGAGAAATACCGGATTATTCGGCTGAGCATTGACGACACCGGGCGCACAGGTGTAGACCAATCGTTGAGCCGCCGGACCGTCCAAAGGCCCCGGATCCATGAAGGAATGAACATGGCTGACCCACGCTCGCTTATCGACACCTATCCGGTCTACATCGACGGCCGGTGGGTCGACCCCGACGGACCCTCTGGGGGCCGTTACGACGACATCAATCCGGCCACCGAGACGGTGATCGCCTCGGCTCCGGACTCGAGTCACGCCCAGGTCGGCAGCGCGATCGCAGCGGCACGAGCCGCCTTCGACTCCGGAGTGTGGGCCGAGGCCGGCCCCGAGCAGCGGGCGGCGTTCCTCAACCAGCTGGGCGAGGCTCTGCTGACGCACGCCGACGACTTCTTCGCGCTGGCGCAACAAGAATGGGGTTGCACGGGCAACGAGCGGGTGATCCACGTCGAGGGGCCGGCGTTTGCGGCGCTGAACGCGGCCGAACTCGCCACCCACCCGATCGAGGAGCAGATCGAGGCGTACGGTGCCGCGGGAAAGACACTGTTGCGTTACGAGCCGCTGGGCGTCGTATCAATTCTGACGCCATGGAATTTCCCGCACACCCTCAACGTGATGAAGGTCTGTGCCGCGCTGGCCGCGGGCAACACTGTCGTGCTCAAGCCGTCGCCGCTGGCGCCACTGGCCGGCTTTGCGCTCGCCCGAATCATCGACGAACACACCGACATTCCCCCCGGCGTGGTCAACGTCGTCGCGCCGACCGACGTTGAGTCCAGCAAGATGCTGACCGTCGACCCGCGGATCGACATGGTCAGCTTCACCGGGAGTTCGGCAGTCGGCCGCGACGTGATGGCCGCGGCAAGTGGGACAATGAAGCGGTTGCTGCTCGAATGCGGGGGTAAGTCGGCCAGCATCGTCCTCGACGATGTCACGCTGAACGACGAACTGCTGCAACGCATGTTGTTCGAGTCCTGTTCGTTCCACGCCGGCCAGGCCTGCATCTTGCACAGCCGGCTGCTGCTGCCGGACCCGATCCACGACGAGGTCGTCGACCGTCTGGTCGCGCTGGCCCAGGCGGTGAAGGTCGGAGACCCGACCGATCCGGACGTCCAGATGGGCCCGCTGATCAGCGACACACAGCGCAAACGTGTTCAGGCACATGTGGATCAGGCTGTTGACGACGGCGCCAAGCTGGCGACCGGGGGTGGCCGGCCCACAGGTCTGGAGAAGGGGTTCTATTTCGAGCCGACGATCCTCACCGAGGTCACCCCGGACGCGACGATCGCACAGGAAGAGGTCTTCGGGCCGGTGCTGTCGGTGCTGAGGTACAGCGGCGACGACGCCGCGGTACGCATCGCGAACAACTCGCAGTACGGCCTGTCCGGCGCGGTGTGGGGCACCGATGTCGACCGTGCGCTCGGCGTGGCCCGCCGTATCCGCACCGGACAGATCGCCGTCAACGGATTCGGCCCCGGCGGGGCGCCGTTCGGCGGCTTCAAGCAGAGCGGAATCGGCCGGGAGAGCGGCGGAATCGTCGGCATCCGTCAGTACATGGAACCGAAGGCGATGGGACTGCCCGCGTGACTCACGCCGGTGACGGCGCATTGCGGGGTCTTCGCGTCGTGGAGGTCGCCGACGAGATCTCCGGACCGTACTGCGGCAAGCTGTTGGCCGACCTCGGTGCCGAGGTCACGAAAATCGAAGCACCGAGCGGAGATTCGCTGCGGCGCTGGGGACCGTTCCCCGGCGGGCAGCCGGACCCTGACCGCTGCGGGCTGTTCGAGTATCTGAACGCGGGAAAACACATCACAGTCCTCGACATCGCGAGCGACAGCGGCGGGTCTGCGGCCCGTCGCCTCATCGGCGACGCCGACGTGCTGATCGAAGCCGGAGCCACGGCTCTATCACCGCACGACCCGGGCCTGGTGGTTGTGCGCATCTCGAATTTCGGACAGCACAGCCCGTTTCGCGACCGCGCGGAGACGCCGCTGACCATGCAAGCAGCTGCCGGTTGGATCAGCGCACGCGATCCTGACCGACCGCCCGTGCAGGCGGGCGCGCGGATCGCCGAATACGTCGCGGGCGCCTACGCGGCGCTGGGCGCGCTGACGGCGTTGCGCATCGCGCCCACCGATCGGGTGACCGAGGTCGACATCTCGGTGTTGGAGGCGCTGCTGTCGACGCTGCCGTATCCGATGCTGATGGCCGAACGCATGCGCGTCTTGGGTTTGCCGTCCAACGCCCGGCAGGCGCCCATGCTCGGCGTGGTCCGGGCGGCCGACGGTTGGGTGGGGATCAACTGCCTCACCGGACAGCACTGGCTTGACGTGTGCGCGATGCTCGAACTGCCCGAATACGGCGAGCAACAGTTTGCGATCATGATGGGCGGTCCCGAACGCGCCGAGTTCTATGCGGCGGCCCAGCCGTGGCTGAGCGCACGTACCGTCGCCGACATCGTCGAACTCGGCCAGGCACTGCGCATCCCCGCGGCCCCCGTCGCCGACGGTGCCGACGCCCTGCACTGCCCGCAATACGTCAAGCGGGACTTCTTCGTCGAGGGCGGCGCGGACGGCTGGTCGTTTCGGCGACCCGGCCCGCCGTTCCGCCTCTCGAAAACACCCGCGGTCGCCGCGGAAGGCCAGCTGTCGTCGAGAAGGCAACGCACCGCTCCGGCCGCGGATCCGTCGCTGCCGTTCGCGGGCCTGAAAGTGCTTGACCTGACCACGTTTTGGGCGGGCGGATATCTCACCTGCTATCTCGGTGCATTCGGCGCCGACGTCGTCAAGGTCGAATCCATCCAGCGGCCGGACGGTTTCCGCTACTCCGGTGCACTACCGATCGAGGGGGAGGACTGGTACGAGCGTGGCGCGCTCTGGCAGGCCACCAACCTCAACAAGCGTGACATCACCCTCGACCTGACCTCCCAGCGCGGCCGCGAGATCGCCTACAAGCTCGCGGAGCAGGCTGACGTCGTCGTCGAGAACTTCTCCCCGCGGGTGGTCGAGCAGTTCGGGCTGGACTACCAATCACTGATAGCGCTGCGCCCCGATGTGATCGCCGTCCGCATGCCGGGCTTCGGACTCGACGGACCGTGGCGGGATTACGTCGGCTGGGCGCTGAACATCGAACAGGTCTCCGGCATGTCGGCGGTGACCGGTTATGCGCAAGGTCCGCCGTGCAACGTGCAGGGCCCCGCCGACCCGATCGTCGGTGTGCACGCCGGGGTGGCGCTGCTCGCCGCGCTCGAGCATCGCGACCGCACCGGTGAGGGCCAGCTGATCGAGGTGGCCCAAATCGAAGTCGGCGCAGCGGTCACCGCCGAACCGGTGATCGAATACTCGATGAACGGGATCGTCCGGCCGCGTGAAGGCAACCGGCGACGCGGCTACTGCCAGGGTGTCTACCCGACCGACACCGACGACGCGTGGGTGGCGCTGTCGGTGCGCGACGACGCCGACTGGTCGCAACTCGTCGACGTGACCGGTTGTACCGGCCTGCCGCGAGACGATCACGACGTCTTCGACGAGGTCGTCGCGGCGTGGACCCGCGCCCGGTCGTCCGCCGATATCGTTGCGGCGCTGCAAGACCGTGGCATTCCGGCTGAACAGGTCACGACGTCGGAGCAGATGTACGACATGCCCGGGCTCGACGGCCGCGGGTACTACGAGGAGTTCTGTCACGCGGTAACCGGCCGTCGCCGATATCCGGGATGGCCGCTGCGGATCATGCCCGGGCCGACCCGCCACCACCGCCTTGCCCCGCCCACTCTCGGTCAACACAACGACGAGATACTCGGCGGACTGGGACTATCCCGCGACGAGCTGGCCGCGCTGCGCCGCGACCGGGTGATCGGCGAGCGGGTGATGAGCTCATGAGGCTCGAGTTATAACCAGCCCTGCCGATCGGACAGCAGGAGCGTGCAACGCGCGGCGTCCAGCGCCGCGCGACCGGCGGGTCCGAGCAGAATTTCACTCGGCCCCGGGCGCAGCGGATCCGCCACGACAATGTGGACCGGTTCGGCGGTACGGAGCGAATGCGCCAGATAGTTCACGACGCCGCCGTGCTGGGCTATCGGCCGGATGTCGACGTCGGGATTGCCTCGTCGCCAGGGTGCTAAGTCCCGTTCGAGCCGTGCCAGGGCCGCGGGTGCATTGTCGACGTCCGGCAACCCGTCGCCGTGGTGAGACCACGCTGTCATCACCTGCAACGGCGCGCCGCGAAGGCGGGCCTCGCGTATGGCGAGTTGCAGGACGGCTCTGTTGGCATGTGCTTCGTCCACGACCGCCAGCACTGCGCCCGAAGGAGCAGGATCACTGGTGATCGGTACGACTGCCACCGGACAGTGGGCGGAATTCGCCAAAGCTGACGCCGTGGAGCCGATGTGCCCGTGCATCGCGTGCTGCAATCCGGTCGAGCCGACGCAAACCATTGCCGCAGAACGAGACTCCGCCAGCAGAGCCGCGATCGGACGGTCCTGCACTATTTCGCTTTCGACCTTGACCGGCTTGTCCGTCGCGGCGACCGCGGCGAGTGCGTCGCGGATAGCGCACTGCGCGTGCACAGTTTCGGGAAATTCGGTCGCATACACGAATCGCAGTGGTACCGAACGGTCCATCGCCTCGTCGACGGCCCACAGTGCGGCGCGCATGGCTGAGCGTGAGCCGTCGGCACCGACGACGACGCACCGAGGCGATCGCTCGTGCACTGAGTATCTCCGATCTGACAGGTGGCCTCCATCATGTGCGCGACGGCTCGGCGCGGCCAGGGTCGTTGGTCACCGATTCGTGGCCGTCGGTCGCTCACCCCTTGGCCGACCCGTACCGGTGCCCTGGCGCGATCCGAGGACCAAAGGCCCTAAGGGACTAGGCGGCGCTGCGTTTAACGTGGGACGATCGGCAAAACGCTTATGACCAGCATCAGAGGAGCGATGGGTGTGTGTATTCGCGTCGGCGATCGCCAACGGAGGCATCGACCGAACGCGTAAAATACCCCGTGCTCACCGTGCTCACCGTGCGCGGCAATCGCTGACAGGCGGCCGGCGCATTTTCGGAGGGGGATGAACGTGGTAACGGTTTTCTTAGTCGACGATCACGAAGTGGTACGTCGCGGCTTGATCGAGCTGCTCAAAACCGATCCAGAACTCGACGTTGTCGGCGAGGCAGGTTCCGTCGCCGAAGCGCTCGCCAGGATTCCCGCGGTGCGCCCTGACGTGGCAGTGCTCGACGTTCGGTTGCCGGATGGCAACGGGATAGAGCTGTGCCGCGACCTGCTGTCCAGTGTGCCTGACTTGCGGTGCCTGATGCTCACATCATTTACCTCTGACGAGGCGATGCTCGATGCAATACTGGCCGGCGCCAGCGGCTACGTGGTCAAGGACATCAAGGGGATGGAATTAGCGCGCGCCGTAAAGGATGTCGGCGCGGGCCGATCGCTGCTCGACAACCGGGCCGCCGCCGCGCTGATGTCGAAGCTGCGCGGGGAGGCCGAAAAGCCGGATCCGCTTTCGGGTCTCAGCAGTCAGGAGCGGACGCTGCTGGCTCTGCTCAGCGAAGGCCTGACCAACAAGCAGATCGCCGATCGGATGTTCTTGGCCGAAAAGACGGTCAAGAACTATGTTTCCCGGCTGCTCGCCAAACTCGGGATGGAGCGGCGCACGCAGGCCGCGGTGTTCGCGACCAAAGTCGGACGAGCACAGCAACCGAACACCTGAGACGGGTTATCCGACGCGATAGCAAGGACTTTGGTCCCTGCCCTGCGGGCCGTTCGGCTGCGGTCGGCAGCGTTCCTTCGTTGCTAACCTCACAGCCATGACGTATGTGATCGGTAGTGCATGCCTGGACGTGATGGATAAGTCCTGCGCCCAAGAGTGTCCGGTCGACTGCATCTACGAAGGTGCACGGTCGATGTACATCAACCCCGACGAGTGCGTTGATTGCGGTGCCTGCAAGTCAGCCTGCCGCGTCGACGCCATCTACTACGAGATCGATTTGCCAGCCGACCAACAGCAGCACCTCGCCGACAACGCGGCCTTCTTTCACGAACCCCTTCCCGGTCGCGCTGATGCCCTCGACTCTCCCGGCGGAGCCACCGCGCTGGGCCCGGTCGGGGTGGACACAGCGCTGATCGCCGCCATGCCGCGACAGGTTTCGTAGCGTCTCAACGGACTGACCGAAGTCCTCTGTGCCCCTGGAGTTGTGACTTCTGGCTCTCCCGCGCAGATACTCCGCCGGAGCAGAGTTGTTGCCATGGCGCACTTGTCGACGTTGGACGCAAGCTTCCTGCAGGCCGAGGATGCGGATCCGCATGTCAGCCTCGCGGTCGGCGCGTTAGCCGTTCTTTCCGGCCCTGCGCCCGAATTCGACCGTCTCGTCACGGATCTGGGTGAACGGCTGACAGGAGTTCCGCGGTTCAACGAGGTGCTGCGCACCCATCCGCTCGACCTTGCTGCCCCCGAGTGGGTCGAGGACGGTGCTTTCGATATCCGTCACCACGTGCGGCGCGCGGCGGTCTTGCCGCCGGGCGACGACACAGCCCTGTACCGGCTGGCCGCGACTCTGATGGAGCGGCGACTGGACCGAGATCACCCGTTGTGGGAATGCTGGATGATCGAGGGCCTCGACAACGGGCAGTGGGCGCTGCTGACGAAGATCCACCATTGCATCGCGGACGGGATTGCGACAGCCCAACTGTTCGCTCGCCTCTCAGACGAGGGAGCGAATGACTCATTCGTCAGCAAGATTCATCCGGTGCCGGCGCCACCCGGCAGTGACCGCCCAGAGCACTCCGTGTTCGACCCACGCCACTGGGTCGACCGAGTGTGGCGCACATCGGTCGCCGTCTCCAGCGCCGCTGCGCGCGCGGTCGACGGTGTGCTCGAACTCGGTGGGGCACTGATTCGTCCGGCGCAGCCCTCGGGGCTGAATGGGCCCGTCACCGGCATGCGGCGCTACGCTGCCGCTCGGGTGCCCATGAAAGACGTCACGAAAGTCTGCAAGGGCTATGGCGTCACGATCAACGATGTTGCGCTGGCTTCGATTACCGACAGCTACCGCGCCGCGTTCATCCGACGCGGTGAACGGCCGGGAGCGCGGTCCTTGCGTACCTTGGTGCCGGTGTCGGTGCGCGCCACCGATGCGCTGGACGAAGTCAACAATCGGGTGTCGCTCTTGTTGCCCTACCTTCCGGTCGACGAATCTGACCCAGTTGAGCAGCTGCGCATCATCCAGCGTCGATTGGCGAAGGCCAAGAGCAGTGGTCAACGCGAGGCCGGCAGCCTGACGGTCGCGGCGACGAATCTCATTCCGTTCCCGGTGACCGCATGGACCATGCGGGCACTGACGCGCCTGCCACAGCGGTCCGTCGTCACGGTAGCGACCAATGTCCCCGGCCCGCAGAGACGACTCAGCGTCATGGGCCACCCTGTTGTGCAGCTGCTGCCGATTCTGCCGATCGCGCTGCAAGTCCGAACCGGTGTCGCGATTCTGAGCTATGCGGACGACCTGGTCTTCGGCATCACTGCCGATTACGATGCGGCGTCCGACGTGAGCGAGTTCGCAGCCGGCATCGAGCGAGCGGTGGCACGCCTGGCCTCTTCGGTCACGGCACCGCAAAAATCCGCCCCGCTGAGTAAGCGGGCATCCAAGGATGCCCGTCTCGCGCGGGACGCGTAGCGAAGGAGCAACGGTGGTGACAATGCAAGAACTCGACCTGCTCCATCGCGAGGAATGGATGAAGCTGGTGCGGACGGCTTCGGTGGGGCGGCTCATCTTCACCGAGCAGGCCTTGCCCGCTGTCCACTTAGTCGACTTCCGCTGGTGGCGTGGGGACGTCGTCATCCGCATCACCGACCCGGCGGTGCTGGCCGCCACATCGCGTAATCGCATTGTGGCCTTCGAGACTGACGAGTTGGACGCGGAGCTTCAGTCCGGATGGAGCGTCACGGTGGTCGGTCATGCAGAGGTGGTCACCGAGGTGCCCGATTTGATGGAGCTGTCGACGATTTTCTCCCGGCCGGCGACGGGAGGCCGATGCGATTACTTCGTCCGGATCAGCACCGAGAAGGTGACAGGCCGCCGACTCGGAGGAAACCGCAAAACGGAAAGCAGCTTTTCAGCGACCAATCTCGGCGGTAATCAGGTCGACGGCGAACACCACTAGTTCGCCCGATATTCGTACCAGCAGCGTGCAGAGCTTTCTGTGTGCCGATGGCTAAAGCTCCGCTGACCTGCTAGTTTTCCCCTATGGAGCGTGACGCGGAAGAATCCGCGTTCACCCAATTGGGCAAGCGCGGCCTGGTGGGCCGAATGCATGAGCAGCTCGATGAGCTGCTGGCTGCTCGCGACCAGATGGAGCAGCTGCTCCGGGTCATCGTCGACATCGGCTCCAATTTGGAGAACCTCGACGTGACGTTGCACGGCATCGTCAAAGCGGCGATGGAGCTGGCGGGCGCCCATTACGGGGCGCTCGGCATGTACGAACCCGACGGCAGCCCGGTCGCTTTCATCCAGGAGGGCAGCGACGCTACCGCGGCCGGGCGGCTTGCCGATCTGTCGATCAGCGAGCCCGTTCGCGTGGACGATCTGACCACGTATTTGAAAGCCAAGGGGCTCGCCGGCGAAGATGTGTCGATCCGGGCGTTTCTCGGTATCCCAATCAGCGTGAGAGGAGCGGTCTTCGGCTATCTCTACCTCGGTGACGACCGGCCTGACCGGGTATTCTCCGACGCCGACGACATCGCCGCGCGAGCGCTGGCATCGGCGGCGGCGGTTGCCATCGACAACGCGCGGCTGTTCGAGCGCCAACGCACATCGGCGAAGTGGATGCGGGCCAGCCGCGAGATCATGGCCGGATTGTTGTCCACCGGACCGGTGACACGTCCGCTACAGCTCATCGTTGACCTCGCGCTGGAATTGACCGAAGCCGAGCAGGCGATACTGCTGGTTCCTACCGAGGCTGATCTTCCCGTCGAAGACGTCGATACCCTCATCGTCGCTGCCACGGCCGGCAAGTACACGCCGCAGGTGATGGGTCAGCGAGTACCGTTGCAGGGCTCCACGACTGGCGGCGTGGTGCGCCGCGGCGAGCCGGTGATCACGGACTCGTTCCAGTACCCGATCGAGGGATTCACCGATGTCGGCCAGCGCTCGGCGATCGTGATGCCGCTGCGAGCCGACGACACCGTCGTCGGTGCGATCGCTGTTGCACGCTCCGCGCAGCAGCCGCCGTTCGGCGACGACTACCTCGACCTCGTCAGTGATTTCGCCCAGCACGCCGCCATCGCTCTGGCGTTGGCCAGTGGCCGCGAACACGCCCGCGAGCTGGCGATCCTCGCCGATCGTGAGCGGATCGCGCACGATCTGCACGATCACGTCATCCAGAAGCTTTTTGCCGCCGGGCTCGACCTGCAGAGCACCATCGCGCGTGCCCGCTCACCGGAGATCACCGACCGGCTGACGGGCACACTCGACGATCTCCAAGGCACTATCGACGACATTCGT
Source organism: Mycobacterium sp. (assembly GCA_049589475.1). Lineage (GTDB taxonomy): Bacteria > Actinomycetota > Actinomycetes > Mycobacteriales > Mycobacteriaceae > Mycobacterium. The sequence continues at coordinate 14,013 of JBAWAV010000340.1, read as the reverse complement.
TCGACGATCTTCAAACTGCAAAACCCGGTCACCGAGAGCGTGGATTTTCGGCACCGGGTCCAGAGCAGGATCGCCGAGCTCACCGAAGACCGGGACATCGCCACCATTCTGGACATATCGGGAGACCTGCGTGTTGTTCCCGGCGCACTCGCCGACCATGCCGAAGCGGTGATGACCGAAGCGATCAGCAATGCCGTTCGGCACGCGCGGGCAACCCACTTGACGGTGTGTATCCGCGCAGACGACCAGTTGACTGTCGAGGTCATCGATGACGGCTGCGGCATCCCGCACGACAATCGCCGCCGGAGCGGTCTGGCAAACATGGAGCGCCGGGCCGCGGAGGTCGGCGGCGATTGTTCCGTCACCGCGGCGCCCGGCGGTGGCACCCGGGTCTACTGGGCAGCACCGCTGGTGTGATCAGCGCGCGTCTCGCGTTCCAGTGTTCCGCTCTCTACAGCGGAGGAGATGTTCGCCATCACCCGATCCAGTAACGCCGCAAAGGCCGTCCCGTCATCGGCAACGCTGCGCAGTTCTTCGCGTCGCAGATAGGCATCCAAGCGACGATCGATCGGCCATTCGGTGAAGTTGCGACCGGCGTAGACCGAGCCGAGAAATCCCAACGCGATAGCGTCTGATTCGGTGTCCTTGACTGTGACGGTGGGTTGCATCACGGTCGTCCTTCCCTGATCCGACGAAGGCCGATCACACGGTGTGGGGTCGGCGCGAGGCGATTTCGGGCATTGTCGACGTTAGTGGCGCGTCGTCCGGCCTCGAACCGGCCAGTGGGCACCACTCGATGTGACCAAAGTCCCTCGCGGCGAGCTGCACTTCCGCGTCGTCGGCGGCAGACAGCCAAAGCTTCGAAGCAGTGCACACGGATTCCGCTATCGGACGGTTGGTGTCGATGCGATGTGCTTGGGGCCACTGCTCAGTGACGTCGGCCAGGGCGACCGCTATCTGCGGTGTCGCATCGGACATGCTTCCCGCAGGCCTGCCGGCCACCCGGCGCGCTGCGGTAGCCACCGGCGTCTCACACACGAATTCGATTTCGGCGGCGTGCGTCTGCGCCGCTAATTGCCTGACTTGGTCGCGCCGGTCCGCGTCGCGCCAGGTGCCGTCGAGAATGACAGATCGCCCGTTCGTCAGCAATATGCAAGCCTGTCGCAACGTTTCGCCGTAGACGGCGGCGACGTTCGGCGCGGAGTACAGGCCGGCGTTCAGCACACCCTCCTCCCCGACGATCGCGCCCGAACTATGCAGGGCGTGCCGCACTTCATCAGTCGAGATCACCGCGGCGCCAACCTGTTCGGCCAACGTGTTGGCCAAGGTGGACTTTCCGGTGCCCGGTCCGCCGCCGACGACGGCTAGTCGCACACGGCAAGCACGCAGATGATCGAGCGCGATATCCAGATGACGTGATGCGTCCGCGGCCGAGTCGGGGTGCCCCTGGCTGCACCGCACGCAGTCGACTTTGGCGCGAACCAATGCGCGGTAGGCGATGTAGAAATCCCGAAGCGACCGTGGCGCCGCGTCGGCCGCCAGATGGGTGTAGTGCGCGAGGAAGAATTCACCGAGGTCCTTGCGGCCCAAGAACTCCAGATCCATGGCCAGGAAGGCCGCGTCGTCGATCGTGTCGACGTATCGAAGATTGTCGTCGAACTCGAGACAGTCCAAGATTTCCGGACCGCGGGGAAGACAGAAGATGTCGTCGGCGAGCATATCGCCGTGCCCGTCGACGATCCGGCCGTCGCGGATGCGCCGGGTGAACAGCAACTCACGCCCGGCGATGAACTGCGTGGCCAACCCGTGCACAGCCGCGAGACGGTGCTCGTCGATGATCGTGCCGACGAACTGCTGCATCTCCGCGACGTTGGCGTCCCAGCGATGCCTGACCGCATCCACCGAGCCTTGCGTCTCGACGCGCGGGCCCCGCTGGGCGCCGCGGTGAAACCTGGCCAGGACGGCGGCGATCGCCTCCAGCTGCTCGGCGACCGGTTCGCCGCACCGCACCATCGTGCTCAGCCGGGCCGAGTCGGATTGGCGCTTCATGACGAGCACCGGCTCACGGCTATCGGTCCATGGCGTATCCAGGTGAGCGACACCCAGATAGCTGTCGGGTGCCAGGCGGCGGTTGAGCTCCAGCTCGCGCTGACAGACGTGTTCACGCCGTTCCAGGGTGCTGAAATCCAGGAAGTCGGTCCGAATGGGCTTTTTGACCTTGTATGCCAAGTCCCCGACGAGCACGACGAGCCCGGTGTGCGTCTCGTGGACAACGCCGTACGGCTCGACTACCTGTTGGGCGGCGACCGCGGCGTGTCCCATGAGGACATTCTGCTGTCTCCCAACGGCTTTTCGGAGTGGTCCGACGGCCCCCACGGCCGGGTAATGCGCCGCGCCCGGAAGGGACCAATGGCCCTGGATCGGCGGGGCTGAAACGGCAAGGGTCAGGGAAGGGAAGTGCTGGTGGAACCAATGACGACGACAGCGGTGGCCGGTTGAGTTGCATCCAAAGGAGCAGCAGATGTTAGAAACCTCAACAAAATACGGCATTGTCGTCGGAGTCGACGGATCACCGGGCTCCGATGCCGCCGTGTCCTGGGCTGCGCGCGAAGCCTCGCTGCGTGGTGAGATCGTCACCCTGATGCATGTGGTGCAACCGGTGGTCGTGAGCTGGCCGGTCAGCGCCGGCCAGGTGAGCGTCGCCGAATGGCAAGAGGAGAACGCGCGACGGGCCATCGATCAAGCACGCAAAGGTGTTGGCTCCGCGTTGGATCCCGAACGGCAACAAGATGTTCGGTCGGAAGTGCTGTATGCGCATCCGGTCGACGCGCTCGTCGACGCCTCCAAGGATGCGCGGATGGTCGTCGTCGGGAGTCACGGTAGGGGTGCGCTTGGGCGTCTTCTGATGGGATCGGTCAGCAGGGGCGTGGTGGAACAAGCACACTGCGTGGTGGCGGTCGTCCATGCCCGTCAAGGTTCGACTCCCGTCGACGCGGGCGCACCCGTACTGTTGGGCATCGACGGTTCGCCGGCGTCTGAAGCCGCGACCGCATGGGCATTTGAGGAAGCGTCGCGGCGGGAAGTGCCGTTGCTCGCGCTGCACGCATGGAGCGACGTCGGAGTTTTCCCGATCTTCGGTATGGATTGGCGAGATTACCAAGGCGAAGGCGAAGAGATACTGGCCGAGCGTCTGGCCGGTTGGCACGAACGCTACCCGGATGTGCACGTCAGCCGTCGACTGGTCTGCGATACTCCGGCGCACTGGCTGCTGCAGGAGTCTCAACGCGCGCAACTGGTGGTTGTCGGCAGCCACGGCCGCGGTGGATTCGGCGGTATGCGGCTCGGCTCGGTGAGCACGGCGATCGCACAGTCGGCGACCGTACCGGTGATCGTCGTACGCACGCCGTAGCACAACGGCTTTCGGACCATTGACTGACCTGCGTTGCTGACGTGATGACGAACGTCCCCGCTCAACGGGACTTCGGCCCCTGTGCCAAGACGGTTCCCAGCTGATCCAATATTGTGAGCGGGATCCATTGTCCCGCATAGAAACGCCTTCAACGGAGGTAACGCTATGAAGTCTTCACATCAGCTACACAACAGGACGCGGATGTTCGCTCGCGTGATGGGGCCGTACTTGGCCATCATTGCGGCCAGCGCCGCGTTGCGCCCGAATGACATGCGGTCGATGCTGTCGGGATTCGAGGCCGACCCGCTGTGGTCGTGGGTAGTTGGCGCATTCATCATGCTGTTCGGCCTCACCGTCATCGCACTCCACCCGTACTGGCGCGGTGCGCCCGCGATCATCGTGTCGGCGTTGGGTTGGCTCGTCGCGGTCAAGGGGCTGTTTCTGGTAGTCGGCTCGCACACGTATTTCTCGATGTCCAACTCCGCCGTCGACGCCATGGGTTGGTGGCGAACCGGCGCGGCTATCGAGGTTCTGATCGGGCTGTACCTTGCCTACGTCGGGTGGATGCCCGAGCGCACCCATTCGGTTTCGCAGCAAGCGAAATCGACTCCGGATCTGCCACGCGCCGCGTAGTTCAACTGCGCTGACAACAATGGGTGGTGCCCCCGTTTGAGGACACCACCTTTCGTCATGAGCGCCGAATTATGCTGTCGGCAGAAGTTATTCGCGAACGATGAGTACTGAGGATTGGGGATGGCGGAAGATCGGGTGGTCATACGCCCCGACGATCTTCGCTAGCTGGCCGGCGTCGGCACTGCCGATCACAGCAAGGGGGACCAGGTCATCGTTGCTCTTGACAAAACCCGTCACACCGTCGTGTCTGGACACCGGGTAGATGTGGACATCGGGGAACCACCGCCGCCAGGGCTCCAACCGGTTGTCGAGTTCGTGAGCCGAAGCTTCGGCCCCGTCTGCCCGGTCGGTGCCGATGGCCAGCACCGGAAGCTTGTGGAGCTCTGCCTCTCTCATCGCCTGATCGATCACGACATCGCGTTCTGGCGAGTCGTTGATCGCAACCACGATCCAGTTGATGGCGGGACCCCGCTGATCCGGCTGGGAGCGAATCACCGCGACCGGACACCGGGCCTTCTCCGCGACTTCGGTTGCGGTCGAGCCCAATAGCGCTCGGGAGTAGCGATCGATTCCCGTGGATCCAACGCACACCATCTCAGCGCCGTCGGATTCTGAAACGAGGATCATGCCGGGTTGGCCGCGGAGGACATCGGTTTCGATCTTGACCGGTATTCCCTTCGCCTCGACCATGGTTCGCGCTGCGCGCAGGGATGCCTCGGCGTGTGCGACGTCACGTTGGTAATCCTCCGCGGAGGGATGGGTGGCTTTGAGGACAGTCAGCATGCGTAACGGCACCTCGCGACCGAAGGCCTCATCCGCGGCCCATTCAGCGGCGTGGATCGCGGCCTGGGAACCGTCGATGCCGACGATGACTGTGGGGCCGATTCGACGGTCAGTCATGGCTTTCTCCATTGTTAGTTGTGTCTGACGTCAGTGTCCGTACGCGACGGCGGTGGGCCTGGCGAGCCGGCGCACGTCGACCAGGCGGGTGAGATCCGTTGCAGTGACAATGCCCACGACGCAGCCGCCGTCGACAACGAGCGCCCGGTGTCCGTGGCCCGACGCCAACCGCTCCAGCAGTGTGGTGACCGCCTCGTCGGGGGCTGCGATCGTGACTTGATCCAGCGGTACGGCGATCTCGCCTACGACGGTGGTGGCGCGACTGCCCGGTGCCACGTCGCGTAATTGGGCCAGTGTGATCAGGCCCGTGATCGATCCTTTGTGGTCCTTCACCGGGTACGCCGAGTGCCGGTCACCGAGGAGATAACGCTCGATGAAATCCTGCACGGTCACCCAGGCCGGTGCGGAATGCGGGTTGGCGGTCATCACGTCGGCGACGCGCACACCGGACAGCGCGTTGCGCGTCATCAACTGCACCTCGTCGGTATGTGCGGCGGTGAAGATGAACCAGCCGATGAACGCCAACCAGATACCGGCGACCATGGCTCCGGCCAGAAATTCGAGTAACCCCAATGCGATAAGGGTGTAGGCCAGCGCGCGGCCGACCCGCGCGGCGCTCAGTGCGGCCCGGGTCTGGTCGCCGTGGCGCCGCCAGAGCCACGCGCGCAGAACCTGTCCGCCGTCCAGTGGTGCACCGGGCAGCATGTTGAAAAGGCCTAGCAGCGCGTTGATTCCGGCCAGCCAGAATGCGACAGCGACCACGACGGGCCCGGCGCCCAGGATTCGGAATTCCATACCGGCAGCGGCGAACAGCGCGGCGAGCAGCAGGCTTGTGGCGGGTCCCGCGATGGCAATACGCAACGCGGTCCGCGGTGTCGTGGCTTGACCGCCGAGACGAGTCACGCCCCCGAAGAGCCAGAGTGTCACGTCCAGAACCTGAATACCGGCGCGTCGGGCCACAATCGCATGTGCGAGCTCGTGGGTAAGCAAGGATGCGAGCAGGACGACGGCGCCGCAGGCGCCGGCCACCCAATAGGTGCGTGTCGAGAATCCGGTGGCGGTGGTGGGCAGCGTCGAAGCCAGGCTCCAGGTGAACAGCCACAGGATGACCAGCACACCCCAGTCGACCTTGACCGGGAACCCGGCGATGCGTCCGATCGGGATGCCGTGCATATTTGAACCTCCGAACTTCCAGCAGTGGAAGAGATTTCAGCTACCTGGCTACTACTGTCGGGCGACGATCACCGGCACCTGGGCGGCCTGTGCGACGGCCGTGCTCACCGAGCCCAGCAGCATGCCGGCGAATCCGCCACGGCCGTGACTGCCGACGACGACGAGTTGCGACGACTCGGCCGCTTCCAAGAGATGAAGCGCCGGGGCGTCCAAGACAATTCGGCGTTGCACAACGACGTCGGGGAAGCGCTCCTGCCAGCCCGCCAGCCGCTCGGCCAACGCTTCCTCTCCGACGGCTTGCAACTTGAGCCAGTCCTCGCGTGCAGCATCGGACGTGTGGAGGTCTGACCACGCGTGCAGGGCGATGAGTTCGACTCCGCGCCAGGACGCCTCCTCGAAAGCGATGGCCGTCGCCGACTCCGATGCCGGTGACCCGTCGATACCCACCACCACCGGCAACTGTGAGTGCGGCGAAGCTGACTGCGCCCCATCGTGCACAACGGCTACCGGACAGCGGGCGTGGTGGATCAGGCCGGTGCTGACCGATCCAAGCAAGACGCGACTCACCTTGGTGTGGCCGCGGGAGCCGACCGCGATCATCTGCGCTTGGGTGGAGAACTCGTAGAGGGTCGGACCGGTTGCCGAAAAATACACCTCGGCTTGTAGCTCGGGAACGCTCCGATCTTGCGTGCTGTCCGTGGCGACCTTAATGGCGGCCGAAATGATCTCCGCGCCTTCGGTTCTCTGCCACTCGAGGGTCTCGGAGGGCGGTTGGACGGCACCGCCGCCCAATGCCAGGAGTCCCCATGGCGGCCGCTCGATGACGTGGATAAGGCTCAGCGGAACATGGCGCATCGCCGCTTCGCGCGCGGCCCAACGCACCGCCGTGCCCGACGACGGCGACCCGTCCACACCGACGACGATGCCCTGGTGTTTCCCCGAGTGCTTGGGCATTACCCGTCCTCCCGTGCTGGTGGGCTCTTGCAGCTGAGATTAAGGATGCGGGCGGGCGTCAAGCAGGGGTCATAGGTCCCGACGTCGCCGCCTTAGGACCCTTATGGGAGATCTGGCGCTCACACCCCGGGCAGATCCTCGCCGCGAGTCGACGAACGGCCTCGGAAAGACGGGACTTCCGTCCCTACTGTGGCGTCGGGCCGAATGGTCGGATGTGTTGGTAGGTAATCCGGCGAACTGACCAGACTGCAAAGCCGGCCCGCAGCCGGACCCCCCTTTGGCGGCGGGCCACAGCGGGCCCGCAGCCGCACCCCCCCTTGGCTGCGGGCCCGCCCCAAACTTCATCTGCCGCCCGAACCGCGGTGCGCGATGCGCGAGGAAGTGAGGACCGCCGGATGAGTAGAGCGATCGTTCTCGGCAAGGACACCCCAGATCGGCTGTTCCGCAACCGCCGTGAGGCCGGCCGGGTGCTGGCCGGCCTGTTGCAGGCCTATCGCGACCAACCCGACGTAGTGGTCTTAGGTCTGGCACGAGGCGGAGTTCCGGTCGCATGGGAAGTCGCGGCCGCACTGCACGCGCCGCTGGACGCATTCATCGTTCGCAAGCTCGGCGTTCCCGGCCACGAGGAGTTCGCGGCGGGCGCGCTCGCCAGTGGCGGCCGCGTGGTGCTCAACGACGACGTGGTTCGAGGCCTCGGTATCACCCCTCAGCAATTGCGGGACATCGCCGAACGCGAGGGGCGTGAGCTGATCAGACGGGAAGCGGTTTACCGCGACGGGCGCCCACCGGTCGACGTCACTGGTAAGACCGTCATCCTGGTCGACGACGGATTGGCCACCGGTGCCAGCATGTTCGCCGCGGTACAAGCTCTGCGAGAAGCCGAGCCGGCGCACATCGTGATAGCGGTACCGGCGGCGCCGGAGTCGACGTGTCGCGAATTCGCCGGCCTGGTGGACGACATGGTCTGCGCGTCGATGCCCACCCCATTTTTCGCGGTGGGCGCCTCGTTCTGGGACTTCAGTCAGGTCAGCGACGAAGAAGTTCGCACCCTACTCGCCACCCCGACCGCGGCGCCGACGGCGGCGCCTGTCGCAGAGACCGCGGCCGACGTCATCCGGCGGGTCGCGATCGACGCCCCGGGCGGTGTGCCGCCGCGAGAGATGTTGTCCGAGTTGATCGGTGACGCTCGGATAGTTCTCATCGGTGAAAGTTCGCACGGCACGCAGGAGTTCTACGAGGCCCGAGCTGAGATCACGAAGTGGCTCATCGAGGAAAAGGGGTTCTGCGCGGTGGCCGCGGAGGCGGACTGGCCCGATGCTTACCGGGTCAACCGCTACGTACGTGGGATCGAGGACGACACTTCCGCGGAGCAGGCGTTGCGCGGCTTCGAGCGGTTCCCGTCGTGGATGTGGCGTAACACCGTAGTGCGCGACTTCGTCGACTGGTTACGGACCAACAATTCGCTCTGCGAGACGCAGCGGCGTCACACCGGTTTCTACGGACTGGATCTCTACAGTCTGCATCGTTCGATGCAGGAGGTGGTGAGCTTTCTCGACCAAGTTGATCCGATGGCAGCCGCCCGTGCGCGCTCTCGGTACTCGTGCTTCGATCACGCCTCGTCCGCCGATGACGGCCAGGCTTACGGATTCCGGGCGGCATTCGGTGCCGGCTTGTCCTGTGAGAGTGAAGCCGTCGATCAACTGGTCGACATCCAGCGAAATGCGTTGGCCTACGCCCGGCGCGACGGGCTGCTTGCTGAGGATGAGGTGTTTTACGCCGAGCAGAACGCACAAGTCGTGCGCGACGCCGAACGCTACTACCGGGCGATGTTCGGCGGGCGTGTGACCTCGTGGAACCTGCGGGACCAGCACATGGCCCAGACTCTGGACGCGCTGTTGACCCATTTGGACCGCCACGACAGCGATATGCCGGCGCGAATCGTCGTGTGGGCGCACAACTCCCATGTTGGTGACGCTCGGGCCACCGAGGTTTCGGCCGACGGTCAGCTGACGTTGGGTCAACTCGTCCGCGAACGGTACCGCGACGACGCCCGGCTGATCGGGTTCAGCACCTACACCGGAACGGTGACCGCCGCCAGTGAGTGGGGCGGCGTAGCCGAACGCAAGACGGTCCGGCCAGGGTTGCCGGGAAGCGTCGAAGAACTGTTCCACGAGACGGGCAACCCAGCGTTCGCCGTCTCATCCGACAGTGCCGCCGGTGCCGCCCTGGACGCGGTCCGATTAGGCCGCGCCATCGGCGTGATCTATCTGCCGGCGACTGAAAGGCAAAGCCACTACTTCCATGTCCGCCCGGCAGACCAGTTCGACGCGATGATTCACATCGAGAAAACCCAGGCGCTGCAGCCGCTCGAAGTGACCAGCCGATGGGTTGCGGGCGAGACACCCGAAACCTATCCGACGGGCCTGTAGAGCGAGGCCGTCAAATAGGAAGGGACAGTTGATGATCGATGTGCTGCAGAACATGCCGGAGGGCGTGACCGGCATCCGCGTGTCCGGTCGGCTGCGTGGTGACGACATCCGCCAGTTCAAGCCGGCGATGGACAGCCTGGTGAAAGACGGAGAGATCAGGGTCGTGGAAGTCATCGCTTCCGACTACGAGGGTTTTGGGCCCGGCGGCCTGGCCGAGGACCTGAAGCTGGGGCTCGGAGCATTGGTCAAACACCATTCGGCTTTCAAACGGATAGCGCTTGTGACGGACAAGGAGTGGGCCGTTCACATGCTGCATGCGCTGGCGTGGATGGTCCCCGGAGAGCTCGCCGTGTTCGGTCTCGACGAGCTCGAGCAGGCTAAGCAATGGGCTGCCGGCGCAGAGCGGATGTCGTCATAGGGCCGGCATGGTGATCTGTTGGCGCGCAACGAGCTAGGGCCTCACCCCCTTCCCTATAGTGCCGACTGGCCGGCGGCAGAACACCGCCGGAGAAGATGCGAGCAATGAAAGATGTACATGTCGGCGTCGTGGATGCGACGATAGCGGGGTGCCGGTCACAGAACCGCCGAGCGCCGAACGCGGGCCAGCGCCGGTGCGTGAATCCTTGTCGCAACTGCGACTGCGCGAGTTGCTTGCCGAGGTTCAGGATCGCCTCAACCAGATCGTCGAAGGCCGTGACCGGCTCGACGGTCTGGTCGAGGCGATGCTGGTCGTCAACTCGGGACTGGAATTGGATGCGACGCTCCGCAGGATCGTCGACACCGCGATACACCTGGTTGACGCCCGTTATGGCGCACTTGGGGTACGCGGCCACTCCCACGACCTGGTCGAGTTCGTCTATCAGGGAATCGACGACGACACCCGCGCCCGCATCGGGCATCTCCCGCAAGGGCGGGGTGTGCTCGGCGTCCTGATCGACGACCCACAGCCGATCCGGTTGGACAACATCCAGCAGCACTCGGCGTCGGTCGGTTTCCCGGCGAACCATCCGCCGATGCGGACTTTCCTGGGTGTTCCGGTGAAGATCCGCGACGAGGTCTTCGGCAACCTGTACCTGACCGAGAAGGCAAACGGTCAACCGTTCAGCGAGGACGACGAAATCCTGGCGCAGGCGCTTGCGGCAGCGGCCGGCATCGCGATCGCCAATGCGCGGCTCTACGCCCAGTCCCGGGCACGTCAGGCGTGGATCGAAGCGGCCCGCGACATCGCCACCACGATGTTGTCGGGCGGCGCTCCGGCAACGGTCTTTGCGTTACTCGCGGAAAACGCGCTGAAGCTGGCCGACGCTACCGCCGCGATGGTCGCCGTCCCCGTCGAGGCCGACGAGACGACGTCCGGTGCGCCCGATTTGGTGGTAGCGGAAACGGTTGGGGCAATGTCGATTTCAGCCGAAGATGCGCTTGCGTTGACCGGCACGGTAGTCGGTGACGTGTTCGCGGACCGCACGCCGCGTCGACTCGACAACCTTGACACGCCGATCGGCGGGCTAACCGGTCCCGCCCTGCTGCTGCCCTTGCCAGTGGCCGACGCCGCCGCCGGTGTCCTCGTTGTGCTTCGACGTGCCGGGCTGCCCCGCTTCACCGATGAGCAGCTCGACTTGATGGCCGCGTTCGCGGGTCAGGCGGCGTTGGCCTGGCAACTCGCAACATCGGAACGGCGCATGCGGGAACTGGACCTGGTGACCGATCGTGACCGGATTGCGCGCGAACTCCACGATCACGTCATCCAGCGGCTTTTCGCCATCGGGCTCGCCGTGCAGGCAACCGTGCCGCTGGCGAAATCGTCCGATGTGCAACGGCGGCTATCGGAGCAGGTCGACGACTTGCAGCGGGTTATTCAGGACATCCGGACCGCGATCTTCGACCTGAACACCACCAGTTCGGGAGCGGTCCGGCTCCGTCAGCGTCTGGAGGAGGCGATCGCTGAGAGTTCCGTGACCGGTCTGCGCACGATGGTCCAGTTCGTCGGGCCCATGTCCGTGGTCGACGCGACGTTGGCGGATGACGCGGAAGCCTTTGTGCGGGCGGCTGTCGGCGCTGCGGCCCGCCGGCCCGATGTCACACGGGTCAGCGTCGTCGTCGAGGTCGATGATGAGCTGAGTATCAGTGTCGCCGTCGACGAACAGGACGCGCCCGGCCAATCCATCGTCGACAGTCTCGCCGCGGTGCGTGTTGTCGCCGAAGAACTCGGCGGCAGTCTCGAGGTCGAGACCGGCTCCGACGGTGAGACCACTATGCTCTGGTCGGTGCCCTTACCGGGCTAGCCGGTCTAGAGCTGAAAGCCTCTGTGCGCGGCTATGATTGACGCGCGACGATGACCGGCATCCGGGCCGAGTGGGCGACGGCGGCGCTGACCGATCCCAACAGCATTCCGGCGAATCCGCCCCGTCCGTGGCTGCCGACCACCACCAGTTGTGCCGATTCAGATTGCTTGACAAGGTGATACGTCGGATGGTCGCATTCGACCATCCGCCGAACCGTGACATCGGGATAGCGATCCTGCCAACCGGCCAGTCGCTCCGCGAGGATCTCCTCGGCGGCCGGTTTCATGGCAGGCCAGTCGATGGCGGGGTAGTCGTTGACTTCGACGTCGCTCCAGACATGCATCGCGACGAGGTCGACGCCGCGCCACGACGCCTCCTGGAACGCGATCGCGATCGCCAGTTCCGACGCGGGGGACCCGTCCACGCCGACGAGAACCGGCGCATCAGCGGGATATGGCATCAGGGGATCCTCGTCGTGAATGACGGCCACCGGGCAGTGCGCGTGGTGGATGAGGCTGGAACTCACCGAACCCAGCAGGCTTCTGGCGATGGGTCCTCGTCCCCGCGAACCGACGACGACAAGGTTGGCGTCTTTCGACAAGTCGACCAGGACCGGAACCACCGGAGAGAACAGGAGTTCGGTCTCGATCTGCTCGGGACCACCGGAAGCAGTGGTCGCCCGCGCGGTCTCGACCGCGCCGTCGAGGATCTTCTGCCCCTGCTCGACCTGCCAGCGCGAGAAAGCCGTCGTCGACGTCAGCGGCGGCAGGGTGAGCCCGATGGGTTGCACGGCATGGACGAGAGTGAGACGGACGTTGCGCATCGCGGCGTCACGCGCTGCCCAGTCGACGGCGCACCTGGCGGCAGGCGACCCGTCGACGCCGACCACGATGCCCGAATAGGTTATCGGAGCAGACATTTACATCTCCTTGCTAGATCACTGCGGACGATTGGTGCGGCCGCCGTCCTCGCCGACGAGTGTGCGGAGGTCTTGCTCCCACTGAGCGTTCCGCATCCGCCTCGCGTGGGCACGTACGGCGTTCACCGCTTGTGCGAGGGCCAGGATCACGATGAACCATCCGACGACTGCTGCGGACAACGCGTCGACGGCAGCATGGGTGACCGGGCGTGGTGGTGCAACTCGATTTCCCTGATCGTCGACCCAAATATCCAGCGGGGCACCGACCGTCACGGCGCGATTCCAGCCGAGCAGCTCGGAGTGCTCTACTCCGTTCACTCGCCACCGAGCATGCACGGCGAAGGCCGTTGTCTCGGATGAAGCCGACAGTTCGCTGTCGTCGACGGCTCTGGCCACCACGGCGTGGCGCGTTTGGGTCTGCTCGAGGTACTTCTGGGCCTGGATGTCGTGGATCATGGTGCCCGCCACCCCCGCACACGCCGTGGCGATGACGACGAACAGCACGGCCAAGGTGCCGACTGCGGTTTCGATACGGTCGCTGGCCCGAATGAGTGGGCTGCGACTGAGCAGCCGCAGGAGCGGCCACGTCATCGGCCGGATCACGAAACTCTGCATGGCTACCTCACCTGGTGTTCTCGCGACCTTGCATCCAGCGTCGCAATTCAGCCCGTCCCGCTCGTAGGGTCCAACGTCTACTGGCAAGAGGCCCTAGGGCTCCCGCCGATCGGTCAGGTGCCGTCGGTGATCCACTGCCGGGCCTGGTCGAGTTGCTCGCCGGGGAAGTGCCGGACCTTCGCCGAGACGAAGTGCGCCGCCAGGTGCTCGGCGACATCCCCGACGTGCGAGTCGGTGACGAGTGCGACTTTCTTGATGTGCTGCTGGTGATCCTTGACGAAGCGAAAGTGTTTGACCATCGCGCCGAAACTGTCCCAGCCGGGGAATTTCCGGGCGTTGATGATGAGGCCGGCAAGGTCGCCAGTCGCCTTGATCTGCGGATCGACGGCCTTCGCCAATACAGCGAAGTCCGTTTCCTGAAGCGGCGATTCGGGCCGCACCAGCAGAATCGAATGTGCGGTATCGAGATCGAAGTCGATCATGATGTCTCCTTGATATCGGGATGTCAGTCGAATGCCCGCAACCGCAGAACTTCGGACAGCGGTCGTCGTGGTGTGGGCTGCGGCGCTTTTTCGGTCACTGGCACCAGGCCCACCCGAACCAGGACTTGTGGTGTCGCTTCCGGTCTCGCCAGTGACTGGACGAGGTCGCGGGTTTCGCTGAGTTCGGTAAGGTGTGTCACCGTGCACGTGGCAAAGC
>JBAWAV010000339.1:0-7180 GCA_049589475.1 Mycobacterium sp. | reverse complement strand
TGTCGTCCGGCAACACATAGGTGTTACCGATGTGCGGGTCGCCGTGCAGCAGCGTCTGTGGTGCCTCGGTCAAGGTGCCGATGTAGCGGGCCCACACATCGACGAACAGCTCGGTGCCGGTCATCGCAGGGATCTCGGCGGGAACCGAATCGCCCATACGGTCATGTGCGATCTCCAGCGGCGCGTACTCCAGGCCCGCGAACGCGACAAACGGCTCAAGCCAGCTGAGCGCCGGGTTGTTCGTGGTCTTCGCACCCCAGAACTCGCTGTGCAGTCTCGCCAACCCGCGAACGCCGCTGGCCGCCTGGTCGATCGTCAGCGGCCGGGTGGAGTCCCGTGGATCGGCGCCGCGGGCGACGACGTCCTCCATGACCATCAAGAAGTCGGATCGCTCTTCATCGATGATCGCGGTGTACACCGTCGGATGATCAAGCGGTAGAACGACTCCCGAGGTTAACAGCCGGGGCTCGTGGTACAGCCCGCTGGTTAGAGCGACGAGTTCGGCGTGCGCCGGGTCGACTGCTTTGGCGAACACGGTGGCCGGCCCGGTTCCGGCCGAATAGGTCAACCCCAGCCGGGCGCGCCGGTTGGTGCCGTCGTCACGCAGCACCACTTCGACGTCGCTGACCACCGCGTCGGGATAATCGCCACTGATGGCGTCGGTCATCCAGGCCGGGGTGATCTGGTCCCAGCCAGCGGGGATCGACCACTCCGAAAGTGTCACGGCGGAGGGCTATTTCAGGCAGCTGCCGCCGTCGACCGGTAGCGTGACCCCGGTGACGTAACGCGCCTCGTCGGACGCCAGGAACAGCACTGCGTTGGCGATGTCCTCGGGCTCGACCCAGCCGATCGGCAGGGTGTGCATCAGCTGGCCGACGACCTTCATGTCCTCGGGGCCTGGGTTCTCCAGATCGGGACGGAACAGCCTCATCGTGCCGTCATTCATGAACAGCGGGGTGTTGACGTTGGTCGGATGCACAGAGTTGACGCGGATGTTCTGTGCGCCGAGTTCGACGGCGAAGGTACGCATCAAGCCGACCACACCGTGCTTGGCCGCGACGTAGTGACCAGTGTGCGGGTAGGCCTTGAGTCCGCCGACCGAGCTGGTGAGGATGATCGAGCCACCGATGCCGCCCGCGAGGATATGGGGCACACCGGCTTTCACGGTCTTCCACACGCCGGTGAGGTTGATGTCGATCATGGCGGTCCAGTCGGTTTCGCTGGTCTTGTCCAGCGTCTGGCCGCCGTTGCCGATGCCGGCGTTGGCGACGATGATGTCGAGCCGGCCGAGCTGCTCGACGCCGGTGTCCACGGCGGCCTTGAGCGCGTCGTAATCACGGACATCGACCTCAGCGGTGAAGATCCGACGGTTGTGTCCCTTGACGAGGTCTGCGGTCTCGGCCAGATCCTCGGGCGTGGAGGCGGCGATCAGATCGACGGTGTCGATCTTCTTGCAGATGTCCACCGCAATGATGTCGGCGCCCTCCTGCGCCAACCGCACCGCGTGTGCGCGCCCCTGACCACGGGCCGCGCCGGTGATGAACGCGACCTTCCCCTCGACTCGACCCGTCATCGTTACCTCATTTCCTCATTTGTGCCTGAACTCAAATCTGCTGTGGCTCAACCGACGACCGCCGGCATCGCCTCCCAGCCACGCACGGTGGACGTCGGAGACAACGTGGCACGGCTGAGGTCGACGTCCCATTCCGGGAATCGCTTCAAGATCTCCTCCAGCGCGATCCGCCCCTCCAACCGGGCCAGCGCCGAGCCCAGGCAGTAGTGCGTGCCGACGCTGAACGCGAGATGTTGGCGGGGCTCGCGATGAATGTCGAAAACGTCTCCGTCGGGCGGGAATTGACGGTGGTCGCGGTTTGCCGCGCCGATGAGCATCATCATCGCGCTGCCCTCAGGCACCGTCTGCCCGTAATAGGTGATATCGCGGGTCACGTAACGCGCCACGTGCGGGGCCGGCGGCTCGTAGCGCAATAATTCCTCGATGGCCGCGGGGATCAGCGCGGGGTTCTCGGCCAATTCCCTTCGCTGGTCGGGATGTTCGGCCAGCACCTTGCCCGCCCAGCCGATCAGCCGAGTGGTCGTCTCGTTGCCCGCGCCGGAGACCACGCTGATGTAGGTGAGCAGTTCCTCGCGCGTCAGCCGCCGCGTCACGTTCTTCTCGTCGGTGAATTCGACGTTCAACAGGTCGGTCATGATGTCGTCGGAGGGGTGTTCGGCCCGCCAGTCGATGAAGTCGGCAAAAAATTCACCACTGTTCATGCCGTCGGCAGCCAACGTCATCGGCTTGCCGGCCTCGGTGCGCATCTGATCGTTCGTCAAATCCCGCGCGGCTTCCTGGTATTCGATGGGAACACCGAGCAGCATGCCAATAACCCGCATCGGCATCTGGGCGCCGAGGTCTGCGACGAAGTCGAAACCGCCGGCGTCCATCAGGGGATCCAAACTGTGACCACAGAATTCGCGAATCTTGGGCTCGAGGTCGCTGATCTTGCGCGGGGTGAACATGCGCGCCAGCAGTTTGCGGTGCACGTCGTGCAGCGGTGGGTCCTCGAAGATGATCACACCGGGCGGGATGTCGATGTTGGCCTTGATCAGTTCGATGATGGCGCCGCGGGCCGAACTGAACGTTTCGTGATCGACCAGCGCCCGGTCGACGTCGGCGAACCGGCTCAGCGCATAGAAGTCGTGCTGCTCGTTGTAGTACAGCGGCGCTTCTTCGCGCAGCCCCTTGAATGCCCGGTAGGGATCGGAATTGATCTCCACGTCGTACGGGTCGTAATAGACGTCGTCGGGGGCAGTGACGGTCACAGGCCTTACCTCTCGCGGCAACTTGGCGTTAGCACTGGAAATCTGCGGCAACTCTGTCATCAGCGACCGGCGGGTGTCAACGACGGATACGTTTTCGCTACCCACCATTCTGCTCTGATGAGAATATTATTCTCATGCGCCGTGAGCTGGTGCGATATGTGCACGCGCGGCGTCAGCGCCGCGGAAGCGCAACAGGGCCTCCTGCGCATAGGACGCGACCAGCTCGCCGTCCTCGGTGAGGACGTCGCCACGACCAAAGCATCGACCGTGTGCCAGGACCGGACTGTGCTGGCGCAGCAGCAGCCAGCGATCGCAGCGGAACTGCCGGTGAAACCACACCGTGTGCGAGGTGACCGCGGAGGTGAACAAGGTGCCGTTGCCGCTGTGGCTATGGCCCTCGATAGGACGCAGCGCGGTGCCGATCAGCGTGAGGTCGGTGGCGTAGGCCGTCAGCGCCGGCGCGAGATCGGCGTCGACGGGCGGCGTCCGCATCCACACTTCGAATCGCGGTGGGCCTGCGGTGGCCGCGTTGAGATCGTCGGCAGAGCGGGTTTCCCACGGGATCAGATCGAGCTCGACCCGATGCTTGTCATCCAAGAGGGCCGAAACAGCTTGGCAGTTTTGGCTTTCCGGGCCATCTTCGACCGTGTGCATGCTGACCGAGCTGCTGGCCAGCACTGCGTGCGGTTGGTGGGCCGTGATGGTCAAGCTTGCGAACGACCGACCTTCGTGCTGACGTGTCACGTGGTAGCGGACCGGATCGGCTGCTCGGCCTTCGCGGGCGAACACCGTGTGCACCGACTTGACGGCTTTGTCTGGACACGTGAGGCTCGCGGCCCGGATGAACTGCCCGAGAAGTTGGCCACCGAACACCCGGTGGTACTGCAACTGTTGGCTCGCGCCGTCGAACGATGAATCGTCGGCCGCATCACGTAGATCCAGGCAACCGAGCAGGTCGGTCCACAGATCGGGCACGCGATCAGTGTAAGTTAAATTCTCGCTGACCGGTAATGTGATTCTCGCGTGTTAATCGCCCACGAAACCGTGCGAGCAGAAGTCCCAGACTTCCTCGGCGGTGATGGGATGAACGGTCGCGTCGTCCGGCCCGCCGTTGGACTGCGCGATGAACATGACCGTCTGCATGGTCATCGCCGCCATCCGCTTCGGGTTGACGCCGGCGCGCAATTCCCCGGCCGCGCTGGCGGCCTCCATCAGCTCGGTCAGCAAACTCACCAACGGAGCGTGGGCGACCTTGACCTCGTCTGGATGCGAGACCAGCAATCGCGGCGCAAAGTCGGTGAACAACGGCCGCTTGGCCGTCGGGTCGGGCCGTGATGCCTCGAACAGCAGCTCGACGGCGACTTTCAGCCGTTCGGCGGGGTCCGAGTGGTTGTCGGTCGCGGCGCGGATCTGGTCGGCCGACCGGCTCAACGCGTCTTCGAAAAGCGCGAGCAGCAGCTCGTGCTTGCCGTCAAACTGCAGGTAGAAGCTCCTCAGCGACTGTCGGGAACGGTCGACGACCTCTTGCACGGTGAAGTCCGTGCTGCCCTTCTCAATGATGATGGCCTGGGCCGCGTCGAGGAATCGCTGGACCCGTTGCGCGGCCCGCAGTTTCGCCGTCTTGATCGACCGCTCGACCGCGCGCTGCTTCCAGGCCGGCTCTTCGCTTGGGCTGGTCACGGACGGCTCAGGTGATTGCCGCGTGGGAAGAACATGATTGGACTGTACCGGAGAACGCCGTGTCATTGGTGTGCTAGCCCCCTAGCGGGACGACGTGTTTGAGATTGTAACTTTCGCGCTGCGAGAATACTATTCTCTTGCTGCTCTCCAGGGAAGCAGAATGGCGATAGCGGGTGAGGATGCAACTGACCTTCGATGCCGACGTCGAGGCATTCAGAGCGGAATTCGTGGCGTTTCTCGATGCGCATCAACCGGACGACGCGGACACCGTGCAACGCTCGCGCTCATCGTCGGATGTCCCGCCGTGGGCGCGACGGTGGCAGCGACTGCTGTTCGATCATGGTTGGCTGCTGCCCGGCAACCCGCCGGAATTCGGCGGCCGCAACGCCACGGTGCTGCAGCAGTACGTGCATGCCGAAGAGTTGTCACGGCGGCGGACCTACCAGAGCTTCAACCCGCAGGGCGTCGGTATCATCGCCGCCTCGATCCTCTCGTTCGGCACGTCCGAGCAGAAGCAGCAGTGGGCGGTGCCCATTCTGCGGGCTGAGATCACCGCATCGTTGGGTATGAGTGAGCCAGGCGCCGGTTCGGATCTGGCGTCGCTGAGCACGAAGGCGGTGCGGGACGGCGACCACTTCGTGGTCAACGGCCAGAAGGTCTGGACGTCCGGCGCCCATGACGCCGATGTGTTGCTGACTTTCGTGCGAACCGATCCCGATGTACCGAAGCACAAGGGGATCAGCGTGCTGCTGATCCCTACCGACAGTCCCGGGTTGGCGCGCAGGCCCTTTGCGTCGGCATCGGATCGCGAAGACCGTGACTTCAATGAGGTGTTCTTCACCGACGTCCGGGTGCCGGCGGAGAACCTGATCGGGCCCCTCAACGACGGGTGGCGAGTGGCTTCCGGGTCGCTGGGGCATGAACGCACCATGCTGTGGATGGGATACGCCGACCAATTACAGGAGTTGACAGCCGATTTCCGTCCGTCCGGTTCCCTCGAGCGTGATCGTTACGCCACGTTGGTCATGGATTGCGAGGCGCTGCGCCTGCTCGGTTCTGTTGCGATCGCGCGTGCCGCCCGGGGCGATGACGACGTGCCGGGCCTGTCGGTGTTGAAATTGCTTGGCTCCGAGGCGGTTCAGAGCGCGACCGAGCAGGTGCTGAACGCGATGGGCGGCGACGGATTGGTGCATCCGGCCGTCAGCGGACCGTATGCGCCGTTGAATCTGGATTCTCACTACGGCAGCTGGCCCGATCGCTACTTCCGCACCTTCGCTGCGACCATCGCCGGGGGCACGTCGGAGATCCAGCGCAACATCATCGCTCAGCGGATCCTCGGCTTGCCGCGGGCGTGAGCCGCCGGGTCCGATCGCCTAAAGTTGCGCCAGGCGCGGCGCAAATCCTTTGGCGCGTAACACCGCTCCGGCTTCGCGGGTGAGCTCGCGCGAACTGCCGAGCAATGCGTCCAACACCAGCGTCCGCTTGATATGGCGATGCAGTTCGTGCTCGGCGGTGAAGCCGATACCGCCGAGGACCTGTTGGCAATGGCGCGCAGCGGTCAGCGCCGCCTGGCCGGCCGCCGCCTTTGCGAGTAGAAAGCTCAACTCGTCAGGCTCGGCCATCGCCGCCGCCAGGGTGGCTTCCGCGCCTTCGACGGCGACCAGTGTGTCGGCCAGCCGATGTCGGATCGCCTGGAACGACGCGACGGGCTTGCCGAACTGCACCCGGTCCAACGCGTGCCGGCGTGCGATCGACAGCATCGCTCGGCCGGCACCGACCAGCCACCAGCCGAGCGCATGTCGTCCGGCGGCCAGCGGCACCGAATAGCCCTCGGCCACGCGGTGTATCGGTAAGTCGTCGCCCAGCGTCGAGGTGGACTGGTTGGTGCGCTCCCATACGATCCACGGGCCGCCCGCGAACGGTAACGGCACGGTGCCGCCGCCGTCGCGGCCGGCGGCACGCAGCACGACATCATTGAGCAAAGGCGCGTGGGCACCCGTCTCGCCGAGTAGCCGAAACACCAAAGGAACTGCGATATCGGGCATCTCGTCGAGCATCTCGAGCCAGCCGAGGTCGGCGAGCGCCGCGTCGAGCTCTTGGCCTGATGCCGACGTCATCGTCTTGCGCAGGCCGTCTTCCAGCAGATGCAAGGACTCGGTGTCCAAGGTCACTCCTTGCCCAGATCCAACAGCCGGCGCGCGATGATGTTGCGCTGGATCTCTGCGGTGCCGCCGTAGATGGTCGATGCGCGCGAGTACAAATACTCCGAACGCCAGGGTGTTTCGTCGAGTTCGAGCACGCCCGGCAGCACATCGCGGACGGTGTCATAGAGCCGTTGCTCGGCGGTGGCCAACAACACCTTGTCGATCGAGGTGTCGGGCCCGAGTCTTGCTCCGTTGAGCAGTCGGTGCTGGGTGTCCCGAGATCGGCAACGCAAGGTGTGCAGCGCGAGATATGCTGCGCCGAGCTCATATTCGTCAGGATCGGACGCTTCCGCGATGAGCTCGTCGAATCGCGCGTACAGGTAGGCGATGCGCTGCCAGAAACAGCTGGACCGCTCATACGGCAGCAGGTCCATCGCCAGCCGCCAGCCGTCGCCCGGCCGGCCGAGCATTCGGCTCGCCGGGATCACCACGTCGTCGTAGTACACCTCGCAGAATTCGTCGACCCCGTGCAT
>JBAWAV010000338.1:0-29264 GCA_049589475.1 Mycobacterium sp. | reverse complement strand
GGTCGCGCCGGTGCGGTGCGGTTAGGCGTTCGGTGCTGGCCTCGGTCTTGCTGGGGTCGTCGAGATCCATGACGACGAGATCGTCGGTGTCGTCCAGGTCGTCGAGTTCGGGGGCCCGCAGGACCTGCGCTTCTTTGTCGAATGCGGAGTTGTCGCTGAAGTCCAAGTCGTCGAGGTTACCGAGCTCCCCAAACTCGTTGAACGGAATGATGTCCGTGACTTCGTTGCGATGAAGCTGTGACCTGCCGTCGCGCGACGCCGAAAGCTCTCCCCGCGAGGGAGACGGTGTCGGGATTAGCTGGGTCAACCGGAATGTCCTTCGGGCCGTAACCATAACGTTATCTGGACCCTGAGACGTTAACCGGCGGGCGCGGGGCATCGCAAGCTAAGGCCGTAATCCCCTTCGGGAATGTGACTTGAATCACTTCCCGCAGGCCGGTGAGATCTGCCACATCAACAGGTGCCGACGATGGAACCCTCCGCGCGTCTCGATACAGTTCCCGCAAGCGGGAATTGGAAAACCTCGGCCCGCTTACAAATAGGCCGACACACAGAAGTGAGCCCATGGATCTTTTCGAGTACCAGGCGAAAGAGTTGTTCGCCAAGCACAACGTCCCGACGACACCCGGGCGGGTCACTGACACCGCCGAGGGGGCCAAGGCGATCGCCGAAGAGATCGGCCGCCCGGTGATGGTGAAGGCCCAAGTCAAGGCCGGCGGCCGGGGTAAAGCGGGCGGCGTGAAATACGCCGCGACCGCTGACGACGCCTACACCCACGCGAAGAACATCCTCGGTCTGGATATCAAGGGCCACATCGTCAAGAAGCTGCTGGTGGCCGAGGCCAGCGACATCGCCGAGGAGTACTACATCTCCTTCCTGCTCGACCGCGCCAACCGCACCTTCCTGGCCATGTGCTCGGTGGAAGGCGGCATGGAGATCGAAGAAGTCGCGGCCACCAAGCCGGATCGGCTGGCCAAGGTCCCGGTGGACGCGGTCAAGGGTGTCGACCTCGCGACCGCCCGCTCGATCGCCGAGCAGGGCCACTTGCCCGCCGAGGTGCTCGACGCCGCGGCCATCACGATCTCCAAGCTGTGGGAGGTGTTCGTTGCCGAGGACGCCACCCTGGTCGAGGTCAACCCGCTGGTGCGGACCCCCGACGACCAGATCCTGGCGCTGGACGGCAAGGTCACGCTCGACGGCAACGCCGACTTCCGGCAGCCCGGCCACGTCGAATTCGAAGACCGCGACTCCACCGACCCGCTGGAGTTGAAGGCCAAGGAGCACGATCTGAACTACGTCAAGCTCGACGGTCAGGTCGGCATCATCGGAAACGGCGCCGGGCTGGTCATGTCGACGCTGGACGTCGTGGCTTACGCCGGCGAGAAGCACGGTGGGGTCAAGCCCGCCAACTTCCTCGACATCGGCGGTGGCGCCTCGGCCGAGGTGATGGCAGCCGGACTCGACGTGATCCTGAACGACCACCAGGTCAAGAGCGTCTTCGTCAACGTGTTCGGCGGCATCACCTCATGCGACGCCGTCGCCACCGGAATCGTCAAGGCTCTGGAAATCCTCGGCGACGAGGCCAACAAGCCGCTGGTCGTCCGACTGGACGGCAACAACGTCGACGAGGGCAGGCGCATCCTGGCCGAAGCCGCCCACCCACTGGTGACGGTGGTGCCGACGATGGACGAAGCGGCCGATAGGGCCGCCGAGCTGGCGAACGCCTGATCAAGGAGACATGACCCATGGCTATATTTCTGACCGCAGAAAACAAGGTCGTCGTCCAGGGCATCACCGGCTCGGAGGCCACCAAACACACCGCGCGGATGCTGGCGGCGGGCACGCAGATCGTCGGCGGGGTGAACGCCCGCAAGGCCGGCACCACGGTGGCGCACAAGGACGTCAACGGTGACCCGATCGAATTGCCGGTGTTCGGCAGCGTCGTCGAGGCCATCGAAAAGACCGGCGCCGACGTGTCGATCATCTTCGTACCGCCGGTGTACTCCAAGGATGCGATCATCGAGGCGATCGACGCCGAGATCCCGCTGCTGGTGGTCATCACCGAGGGAATCCCGGTGCAGGACAGTGCATATGCCTGGGCCTACAACCTCGACAAGGGCGCTAAGACCCGGATCATCGGGCCCAACTGTCCCGGCATCATCAGCCCCGGTCAGTCGCTGGTGGGCATCACGCCGGCCAACATCACCGGCGCGGGCCCGGTCGGGCTGGTGTCCAAGTCGGGCACCCTGACCTACCAGATGATGTACGAGCTGCGCGATTTCGGCTTCACCACGTCCATCGGCATCGGTGGCGACCCGGTGATCGGCACCACCCACATCGACGCGATCGAGGCGTTCGAGAAGGACCCCGACACGAAGATCATCGTGATGATCGGTGAGATCGGCGGTGACGCCGAGGAGCGGGCGGCCGACTACATCAAAGCCAACGTGTCCAAGCCGGTCGTGGGATACGTCGCGGGATTCACTGCGCCGGAAGGCAAGACGATGGGCCATGCCGGCGCTATCGTGTCCGGATCGTCGGGCACCGCCGCCGCCAAGAAGGAAGCCCTCGAGGCGGCCGGAGTCAAGGTCGGCAAGACGCCGTCGGAGACCGCCGCGCTCGCACGGGAGATCCTGGAGAGCCTCTAGGAATTGGAACACGTTACAGGTTTCGGTTAGCCTGACGAACTAACACTTGTCAGGAGGCCTGTAATGGCGGTTGATCCGCGTACTCCCGTCGTCGTCGGAGTGGGCCAATTCACCGAGCGCATCGACGATTCCGGTTACCGCGGCATGTCCTCAGTCGACCTGGCGACCGAGGCCGTGCGCGCTGCGCTCGCCGACACCGGCGCGGACGTGAGCACGGTGGCGGCGGCCATCGAGGTGTTCGCCGGCCTGCGTCAGTTCGAGATCTGCACCCCGTTCACGAAGCCGCCGCTTGGTTGCTCCGACAACTACGTGCGATCGGTGGCCAAGCGGGTCGGCGCCGATCCGGCGCGTGCGGTGCTCGAGCCCATCGGCGGCAACGGTCCCCAGAAGCTGATGTCGGAGTTCGCGGGTGCGATCGCGACCGGTGACGTCGAGGTCGCGTTGATCCTCGGGTCCGAGCCCGGGTCGACGGCGAAGTACTTCGCCGGGCGTGACGACAAGCCGGACTTCACCGAACACGTCGGCGGCCAGCTCGAGGACCGTGGATATGGTTTCGAGCAGTACATGAGTGAGTACACCGCGAAGCACGGGCTGACTGGAGCGCCGGTGCAGTACGGGCTGCTCGACAACGCGCGCAGAGGACGACTCGGGGTCAGCGTCGCCGACTATCGGCACGCGATGGCCGAGCTGTTCGCCCCGTTTTCCAAAGTTGCTGCGAAGAACCCGTTCTCGTCCTCACCGGTGGAACGGTCGGTGGAGGAGATCGAAACGGTCACCGACGAGAACCGGATGATCTGCGATCCGTATCCGCGGCTGCTGGTGGCGCGCGACACCGTGAATCAAGGGGCTGCTGCGCTGGTGATGTCGGTGTCGGCGGCCCGCCGACTCGGGGTGCCCGAGAGCAAGTGGGTCTATCTGCGCGGGCATGCCGACCAGACCGAGCAGGACCTGCTGGACCGCGTCGACGTAAGTATCAGCTACTCGGCCAAACAGGCTGTGGCAGAAGCACTCCGGGTCGCGGGCATCGGTATCGACGATGTGGCGACATTCGACCTCTACAGCTGCTTCCCGTTTCCGGTGTTCGCGGTGTGCGATGACTTCGGGCTCACCGCCGACGACCCGCGCGGTCTGACGCTCACCGGAGGCCTGCCCTATTTCGGCGGCCCCGGCAACAGCTATTCGCTGCACGGTATTGCCGAGACTGTAGCCGCCTTGCGCGACAAGCCCGGCTCGTTCGGTCTCGTCGGCGCCAACGGCGGTGTGATGAGTAAGTATTCGGTGGGTGTGTACTCGACGAACCCCGGCGAGTGGGCGGTCGACCGCAGCAAAGAACTGCAGCAGGACATCGCTGCACTGCCGAAGGTGCCGGTCACTCGAAATGCCAACGGCGCGGGCACCATTGAGACGTACTCCGTGCGGTACGACTGGCCGACGACGACCGGTGTCATCATCGGTCGGCTCGACGCCGACGGCTCGCGGTTCATGGCGCTCACCGAGGACGAAGACCTGGTGGCGTTGATGACCGACGGTGACCCGCTGGGTGCCCCGATCACCGTGAAGTCGACCGGCGAAGATATCAACCGGGCAGCACTGCGCTGAACTAGCCCGCGCCGGTGATCGCGTCGACCAGACCCTGGCAGTCCGCGACCGTCACAGTCAGCGCCGAGTGATCCCGTAGACCCAGCACCCGGCGGATGCGCGGTTCGAAGTGGATGCACGCACCCTCGGCGGCGTTGGTGCCGAACGTGAGCCCGTCGTCGGCCAACGACAGCCGCGCGCCCACCGCGGTCCACCACCGGTACGGGCCGGTCACGTGGGCGTGCACCACCTGCGACAGCGGCGCGTCGACATGCAGCGGCCCGTATCGGACGATCAGCCGGCCGTCCTGGGTCACCGTCACACCCTGCGTCCCCGGCCAAGCCCGGAACGGCAGCCAGATCGGAGCCAACCGTGGCTCGTAGCGAAACGGGAAGAACCGGCCCTGCTCGTCGTCGGCTGTCATGATGCGCGGCCGGTTACACAGCGGCGGCGAGCTTGCCGGCCAACCGCTCCACGTAAGCGGCAACCTCGTCCTGAGATTTGTCGGGCAAACCGAACAGCACCTCGGTCACGCCGAGCTCGGCCCAGTGCGCCAACTTCTCCGGCACCGGCTTGAAGTCCAGTGCGACGATCTGCGGTGCGCCGTCCCGGCCCGCGTTGGCCCAGGTGTCCTGCAGCAACTTCACCGGCCCGTCGATGTCGAAGTCGCGGGGGGTGGTGATCCAGCCGTCGGCGCTACGCGCGATCCACTTGAAGTTCTTCTCGTTGCCCGCAGCCCCCACCAGGACGGGGATGTGCGACTGCACCGGCTTCGGCCACGCCCAGCTCGGCCCGAAGTTGACGAACTCGCCCTCGAAGGAGGCCTCTTCCTGGGTCCACAACGCGCGCATCGCCTCGATGTACTCGCGCAACATCGTGCGGCGCCGGCCGGGCGGGACGCCATGGTCGGCGAGTTCGTCGGTGTTCCAGCCGAACCCGACCCCCAGGCTGACTCGCCCTCCGGACAGATGATCGAGGGTCGCGATGGATTTGGCCAGGGTGATCGGATCGTGTTCGACCGGCAACGCGACGGCGGTGGACAACCGGACCCGCGAGGTCACCGCGCACGCCGCGCCGAGGCTCACCCATGGATCCAACGTGCGCATGTAGCGGTCGTCGGGCAGCGATTCGTCACCGGTCGTCGGGTGCGCGGCCTCACGCTTGACCGGAATGTGGGTGTGCTCCGGCACATAGAACGTCTGAAACCCATGGTCATCGGCGAGTTTGGCAGCCGCTGCCGGAGAGATACCGCGATCGCTGGTGAACAGCACGAGCCCGTAGTCCATGGATGAATTAGAACGTGTTCCAATCTTGCGAGCAAGCGCCGGGGGTCAGGTGGCGGGCCGCGGCGTCCCGCCGAGGTGCGCTAGCGTGGTTGATCGGCTCGCGTCGCAACCTCTCGCGCCAGCCGTCGCCACGGCGTTCAGCGAGCGTTCCGAGGTAGCCTCGCGGGGAGCGGCGCGCGGGAGCAGCAGCACCGCATGACAGTGGCGCCGCAACAGCATTGGAAGGCACAGGAGAAGCCATGACCTACCCGCCCGGCAGTCCCGGATATCCGCCCGCCCAGTCCTCGGGCTCCTACGGCGCCCCCCCCGCTGCGCCGTCGTTCGCCAAAGCCGACGAGGGAGAAAGCAACCTGCAGCACTACCTCACGATCGGGGTGGCTGTCCTTGGCCTAGCGTCCTTTGTGCTGAGTTTCGGCGATTTCTTCACTGCGCCGGCAGATGACGCTCAGGCCGCCGGCGTCTTGGCATTCTTGAGCAACAACGGATTCGGAGTCGCTGCGTTGCTGCTGAGCTCCTTGCTGGCGGGGGTGAGCCTGGTGCCGAAGTCGAAGAACTTCGCGGCCATCGTCGCCGTCGTCGCGGTATTCGGCGCGCTGGAAATCATTGCCGTTGTCACGCAAAAGCCGCCCGGTCTCGAGATTGCCTGGGCGCTCTGGCTGATTCTCGGCCTTGCCGTCGTCCAGGCCGCGATCGCCATCACCGCGCTGTTGCTGGACGCCGGTGTGATCACTCCGCCGGCGCCGCGGCCCAAGTACGACCAGTACGGGCACTACGGCCAGTACGGCTACTACGGCCAGCAGCAGGCTCCTTACCAGCAGTCCGGATACGGGACGCAGTACGGCGGCTACCCGTCCGGTCCCACGACCGGCGGCTTCAGCGCGCAGCCTGGACCGCAGCAGAGCTCGCCGCAGAGCCAGCAGCACGGATCGCCCACCCCGCCAACGGGATTCCCCAGCTTCAGCCCACCGCCGTCGTCCGGCTCCGGTGCCTCCGGTCAGGGAAACTCCGCGGACCACAGCGGGTCCAGCCACGGCCAGCACTCCTACGGCCAGGGTCAGCAGCCGCCGACGC
This sequence comes from Mycobacterium sp., assembly GCA_049589475.1. Lineage (GTDB taxonomy): Bacteria > Actinomycetota > Actinomycetes > Mycobacteriales > Mycobacteriaceae > Mycobacterium. The sequence continues at coordinate 22,681 of JBAWAV010000338.1, read as the reverse complement.
CGTCCTCGCCGTCGGGCCCGTCACAGTCCTGACGGTGCGCTGTCGGGCGCGGCGGCTCGCCTACCAGGGGATCTGTCGGTAACGTGCTCGAAGCGTGACGCCGTTGCAGGACAGTCGAACCGCGGGCGCCCGGCAGGCCCGTGATCTCCTTCGGGTCGCGTTCGGCCCGGCCATGGTGGCGTTGGTCATCATCGCGGCCGTGACGCTGCTGCAGTTGGTCATCGCCAACAGCGACATGACCGGCGCCCTGGGCGCGATCGCCAGCATGTGGCTGGGCGTGCATCAGGTGCCGATCTCCATCGGTGGCCGCGAGTTGGGCGTGATGCCGCTGCTGCCGGTGCTGCTGATGGTGTGGGGTACCGCGCGCACCACTGCACATGCGACGCCGACCACGGCGTCATGGTTCGCCATCCGGTGGATCGTCGCGTCGGCGGTGGGTGGACCGCTGCTGATCGCTGCGATCGCCCTGGCCGTCATCCACGACGCCGCATCGGTGATCACCGCGCTGCAGACGCCGAGCGCGTTGCGGGCCTTCGTCAGCGTGCTTCTTGTGCACGTTGTCGGCGCGTCCATCGGGGTCGGCTCGCGGGTTTGGCGGCGGGCGCTGGCGGTGTCGCCGCTGCCGGGCTGGCTGGCTGATTCGCTGCGCGCCGCGACGGCGGGGGTGCTGGCCCTGCTCGGATTGTCTGGTCTGGTCACGGCCGCCTCCCTGGTCTTGCACTGGGGAACCATGCAGGACTTGTACGCGATCACCAACTCGGTCTTCGGCCAGTTCAGCCTGACCGTGTTGTCGGTTCTGTATGTGCCCAACGTCATCGTCGGGACCGCGGCGATGGCCGTGGGCTCCAGCGCTCATCTGGGTTTCGCGACGTTCAGCTCGTTCACCGTGTTCGGCGGCGACATTCCCGCGCTGCCGGTGCTGGCCGCGGCCCCGCATCCGCCGCTGGGCCCGGCCTACGTCGCGCTGCTCATCGTCGGCGCGTCGGCGGGAGTCGCACTCGGACAGCAGTGTGCGCGACGGCCGCTGCCGATCTTCGCGGCGATGGCGAAGCTGGGGACCGCGTCGCTGCTGGCGGCGGTGTCTGTGGCCGTGCTCGGTTACGCGGGCGGCGGCCAGCTGGGCAATTTCGGCTCCGTCGGAATTGACCAGGGCACTTTCGGGTTCGCGGTCTTCTTGTGGTTTGCCGCGGTCGGTTGGGTCACCGTCGTGATGGCGGGCGGGATCCGGTATCGGCGCAGGAAGCCCAAGCCGGCGCGGCCTATCGAAGAGCCAATCGACGAAGCCGTCGAAGAGGATGTCCCCGTCGAAGAGGATGTCCCCGTCGACCCGATTCCCGATGTCGAGGACGACGATGTGAGCGTCCCCGCTGAGCCCGACGGCCTCGATGCCGACGACCCTCCCGCGCCCCGCTAGCCTTGGCCTGTGCAGCAACCGTTCCGCGTGCCTCCCAGCGCACCGGCACGGGTGGTGGTGCTCGCATCGGGTACCGGTTCGCTGCTGGCGTCGCTGCTGGACGCCGCCGCCGGTGACTACCCGGCGCGGGTGATCGCCGTCGGCGTGGATCGCGACTGCGCGGCGGTCGACATCGCGGCCGCGGCATCGTTGCCCACCTTCAAGGTCCGGCTGGCCGACTATCCCAACCGGGCCGCCTGGGACGCCGCGCTCACCGAGGCGACGGCGGGCCATTCACCCGACCTGGTGGTCTCCGCCGGCTTTATGAAAATCCTTGGGCCACAATTTCTTTCGAAATTCGAGGGCCGCACCATGAACACGCATCCGGCACTGCTGCCGGCGTTTCCGGGTGCACACGGGGTGGCCGACGCGCTCGCCCACGGTGTGAAGGTCACCGGCTGCACGGTGCACCTGGTGGACGCGGGCACCGACACCGGCCCGATACTGGCTCAGCAAGCCGTCGCGGTGCTCGACGACGACGACGAGCAGACCTTGCATGAACGCATCAAGGTTGTGGAACGACAGCTCTTGGTGGATGTGATCGCCGCGGTGGCGACCGGCGGCGTGACGTGGATCGGACGAAAGGCGAGTATCGGATGAGCAACAACGACGGAAGACGGCCGATCCGGCGCGCTTTGATCAGCGTGTACGACAAGTCCGGGCTCGTCGAACTCGCGACCGGCCTGCACGAGGCCGGTGTCGACATCGTCTCCACCGGGTCGACGGCGAAAACCATTGCCGACAAGGGTATCCCGGTGACTCCGGTGGAGAAGGTGACGGGTTTCCCCGAGGTGCTGGACGGCCGGGTCAAGACCCTGCATCCGAGTGTGCACGCCGGCCTGCTCGCCGACCTGCGCAAGCCCGAACACGCTGCGGCGCTGGAGAAGCTCGGGATAGCGGCGTTCGAGTTGGTGGTGGTGAACCTGTACCCGTTCAGCGAGACGGTGGAGTCCGGCGCGGGTGTCGACGAATGCGTCGAGCAGATCGACATCGGCGGACCGTCGATGGTGCGCGCCGCGGCGAAGAACCACCCCAGCGTCGCGGTGGTCACCGACCCTCGCGGCTACGACAGAGCGCTCGCCGCGGTGCGCAACGGCGGATTCACGCTTGCCGAGCGTAAAAGGTTGGCGTCGCTGGCTTTTCGGCACACCGCTGAATACGACGTCGCGGTAGCCGGCTGGATGGAGTCGACGCTGGCGCCCGAGCAGCCCGCCTCGGAGTTCCCGGAGTGGTTCGCCGCGACGTGGCGACGTTCGACCCAGTTGCGTTACGGCGAGAATCCGCATCAGCAGGCTGCGCTCTACGTCGACGACAGCGGGTGGCCCGGCTTGGCGCAGGCCGAGCAGCTGCACGGAAAAGAGATGTCGTACAACAACTTCACCGATGCTGACGCCGCCTGGCGTGCTGCATTCGACCACGAGCAGACCTGTGTGGCGATCATCAAGCATGCGAATCCGTGCGGGATCGCGGTCTCATCGGTCTCGGTGGCTGACGCCCATCGCAAGGCCCACGAGTGCGACCCGCTCAGCGCGTTCGGCGGCGTGATCGCGGCCAACACCGAAGTCACCGTCGAGATGGCCGAATACGTCAGCACGATTTTCACCGAGGTGATCGTGGCGCCGGCCTACGCGCCGGGCGCCGTCGATGTGTTGGCCCGCAAGAAGAACGTCCGAGTGCTGGTGGCCTCAGAACCACTCGGCGACATGACCGAACGTCGTCAGATCAGCGGTGGGCTGTTGATTCAGCAACGCGACCGGATCGACGCCGAGGGCGACGACCCGAACAACTGGACGCTGGCGACCGGCGACGCAGCCGACCCCGCCACGCTCGCCGATCTGGTCTTCGCCTGGCGAACCTGTCGCGCGGTCAAATCCAACGCGATCGTTATCGCCGGCGCCGGCGCCACCATCGGCATCGGCATGGGACAGGTGAACCGCGTCGACGCGGCTCGACTGGCGGTCGAGCGTGGCGGCGACCGGGTCCACGGCGCGGTCGCCGCCTCGGATGCGTTCTTCCCGTTCCCGGACGGCCTGGAGACGCTGACTGCCGCCGGCGTGAAAGCGATTGTCCACCCGGGTGGTTCCGTGCGCGACGACGATGTGACCGCCGCGGCGACGAAGGCCGGTGTGACGCTGTACCTGACCGGCGCCCGGCATTTCGCGCACTGACAGTCAGGCGCTGATTTCGTCTTGCACCGCGGTCGCGTAGCGAATGAACGCGGCGACCTCGTCGACCGCGCGACGGGCATCGGGGTTGACGTCGAAACTGAGCTGGAACATGTGCATGGCCTTGTGCCACTGCTGCACCCAGACTTCGACGTTGTGCGCGCGCAGACGATCGGCCAGCACGACGGTGTCGTTGAGCAGCATCTCGTGGGTGCCGACCTGTAGCAGGAACGGGCCGAGGCCGTGCAGCTGCGCCTCCGGCGGCATCAGCGGCGGCGGCCGGGTGCCGTTGACGGTGGCGAACACGTCGTAGATGAACTTCACCGTCATGAAGGGGAACATCACGTCGCGGTGCTCCTTCAGAGCCCGATATTTCAGGCTCATGTCCGACGAGGTCAGCGGCGACATCAGCGCCTGGCCGGCCGGCACCGGATGCCCGGCGTCGCGCGCCGCGATCGCGACAGCCGCGGCCAGCAGACCGCCCGCCGAGTCGCCGGCCAGCACGATGCGTTCGGGGGCGAACCCCTGCGACAGCGCATGCCGGTAGGCGTCCAATCCATCGGCTACGGCCTCGTCGATGCTGGCCTGCGGCGCGAGCCGATAACCGACGTTGAACACCTTGGCGCCGGTCGAGGCGGACAGTCTGCTGACGAAGCGGCGGTGCGAGTTGAGCCCGAGAGTGACCAGCGCCGAGCCGTGGAAGTAGACGATGACCGTGTCGGACCCGCTGGCCTGCGGTGCGACCACCCATTCGGCGGGGCAGTTCGGCAGCGCAAACCGGGTCAGATCGGTGCCGGGCAGTGGCGGAATCAACCCCATCGGCCCATCGATCCCGTCGAGTCGCACCCGCTGCAGCAGGTCTGGGTTCACCAGGTTGACTGCGATGCCGATGATGGTCAGCGCGGCCAGCACGGGCCGAACGAAGATGGCGGTGAGTAGGGCGAGCAGGCTGGACTGCCACGACGCCGGGCCGAAGTGTGCAGTCTCGGGTCGATGTCGCCAATCGGGTGAGTTCACGGTACCGAGGGTATCGGCTAGCCGAGGACGGCCGACTGTGAGCTCGGCGCCCAAGTGCACCCTTAGTTGCGTGGGCCACTCAATTGCGAGGGCTTTAACTGCCGCCGACGGGTTAGCAAAGCGCGAGGTGGGTCCCCTTGATTTTGTTCCGGACAAGATCAGATCGGCCTACAGTCAAAATCAGGACTCGCCGATGGCGGTGAGTCCTGTGCTATCCAAAAGGTATTCGAGAGGAAGAAATGCGCGCGATAAACAAAAGAACAGCGTCGTTCTCAGTCGCAATTGCAGCATTCGCACTGGTCGGTGCGGGTTGTCACCAGTCGAACAACGCCAGCAATTCCACGAGCTCGTCAGCTGCGTCGTCCTCGTCATCGATGTCGTCCCCGGCGGCCATGTCTCCGTCGATGAGCATGGCGGCTCCCACGTCGACGCAGATTGCCGGAAAGAACGGCACGGAGTACACGGTCGAGGGACCGATTCTCGCCAAGTGGGAAACCCTCACCGACGAGCAGAAGAAGGACCTGGGCGCTCCCTACGACAACCAGAAGAACACCTTGGACAACAGCGGCGTGTACCAGCAGTACGACGATGGCGTCCTGATTTACCGCAATGGCGGCCCTGTCTACATCGTCTGGGGCAAGATCCGTGACGCATGGAATGACGTCCAGGCCTCGCAGGGCAAGCTCGGTTACCCGACTTCTGACGAGATGAAGGAACCTGACGGCACCTACAAGTCGACGTTCGAGCACGGCACTGTCACCTGGAAAGAGGGTGACGAAAAGGCCACCGTCACGGCCAGCTAGCCACACAACTCACCTCAGCAAGGCCGGGCAAACCACGCGGTTGCCCGGCTTTGTTTTGTCCAAGGGACCCTGGACCGGTGCCGTATTCGCTGAGCCGTCGTAGCGTGGTGTGGTGACCGCTGCGAATAATCTGCCCCGCACCGTCGGCGAGCTTCGTGCCGCCGGGCATCGCGAACGGGGAGTCAAGCAAGAAATCCGGGAAAATCTGCTGACGGCGTTGGCTGAAGGTGACGAGATCTGGCCAGGCATCCTGGGCTTCGAGGACACCGTTCTGCCGCAGCTGGAGCGGGCGCTGATCGCCGGCCACGACTTCGTCCTGCTCGGCGAACGCGGGCAGGGCAAGACCCGATTGCTGCGCGCACTGACCGGGCTGCTCGACGAGTGGACGCCGGTGATCGCCGGCGCCGAGCTCGGCGAGCATCCGTATTCGCCGATCACACCGGAATCGATTCGCAAGGCGGCCACGCTCGGCGACGACCTGCCGGTCGAGTGGCGACACCGCAGCGAGCGCTACACCGAGAAGCTGGCCACCCCCGACACCAGCGTGGCCGACCTGGTCGGTGACATCGACCCGATCAAGGTCGCCGAAGGCCGCAGCCTGGGCGACCCGGAAACCATTGCCTACGGCCTGATTCCGCGGGCACACCGCGGCATCGTCGCGGTCAACGAGCTGCCCGACCTGGCTGAGCGCATCCAGGTCTCGATGCTGAACGTGATGGAGGAGCGCGACATCCAGGTCCGCGGCTACACCCTCAGATTGCCCCTCGACGTCCTTGTCGTAGCCAGCGCCAACCCCGAGGACTACACCAACAGGGGCCGCATCATCACCCCGCTCAAGGACCGGTTCGGCGCCGAGATCCGCACGCACTACCCGCTGGAGCTCGACGCCGAGGTCGGGGTGATCCGGCAGGAAGCCCACTTGAGTGCGCAGGTGCCCGAATACCTCATCCAGGTGATCGCCCGGTTCGCCCGTTACTTGCGGGAGTCCAACTCGGTCGATCAGCGATCCGGGGTGTCGGCGCGGTTCGCGATCGCCGCCGCCGAGACGGTTGCCGCCTCCGCGCGCCACCGTGGCGCGATGCTGGGCGAGACCGATCCGGTAGCCCGGGTGGTCGACTTGGGAACCGTGATCGACGTGTTGCGCGGCAAGCTGGAATTCGAGTCCGGCGAAGAGGGACGCGAGCAGGCCGTGCTGGAACACCTGCTGCGCCGCGCCACCGCCGACACCGCATCGAGAGCGCTGGGCGGTCTGGATGTCGGTCCGCTGGTGGCCGCGGTCGAAGGCGGTTCCGCGGTGACCACGGGTGAGCGCGTGGCGGCCAAGGACGTGCTCGCGGCGCTACCGCAGCTGCCGGTGATCGAGGCGATCGCCAAGCGGCTCGGCGCGGAATCCGAGGGCGAGCGCGCTGCGGCGCTCGAATTAGCCTTGGAGGCACTGTATTTAGCCAAGCGCATCGATAAGGCATCCGGAGAAGGCGAAACCGTCTATGGCTAAGGGTCACTCGTCGCGGTATTCGGCGTACACCGGCGGGCCGGATCCACTGGCTCCGCCGGTGGATCTGCGCGAGGCGCTCGAGCAGATCGGGCAGGACGTCATGGCGGGCACGTCGCCGCGCAGGGCGCTGTCCGAGTTGCTGCGCCGTGGCACCAAGAACATGACCGGTGCCGACCGGCTGGCGGCCGAAGCCAACCGTCGACGACGAGAACTACTGCGCAACAACAACTTAGACGGCACGCTACAGGAGATCAAGAAGCTGCTCGACGACGCGGTGCTGGCCGAGCGCAAAGAACTCGCCCGCGCCCTGGACGACGATGCCCGCTTCGGCGAGCTGCAACTCGAATCGCTGTCGCCGTCACCGGCCAAAGCGGTGCAGGAACTGTCCGACTACAACTGGCGCAGCGACGAGGCGCGCCAGAAGTACGAGCAGATCAAGGATCTGCTCGGCCGAGAGATGCTCGACCAGCGCTTCGCCGGCATGAAGCAGGCGCTGGAAGGGGCTACCGACGAGGACCGTCAGCGGGTCAACGAGATGCTGAACGATCTCAACGAGCTGCTGGACAAACACTCGAAAGGCCAAGACTCCGAGCAGGACTTCCAAGACTTCATGAACAAGCACGGCGAGTTCTTCCCGGAGAACCCGCAGAATGTCGAGGAGCTGCTGGATTCGCTGGCCAAGCGGGCCGCGGCCGCCCAGCGGTTCCGCAACAGCCTCAGCCCCGAGCAGCGCGCGGAGCTGGATGCGTTGGCGGAGCAAGCATTCGGGTCGCCGGCGTTGATGGAGGCGCTGGGCCGGCTCGACGCTCACCTGCAGGCGGCCCGGCCGGGTGAGGACTGGGACGGCTCGTCGCAGTTCTCCGGTGACAACCCACTGGGCATGGGCGAAGGTGCGCAGGCGCTGGCTGATATCGGCGAGCTGGAACAACTTGCCGAGCAGCTGTCGCAGAGCTATCCCGGCGCCACGATGGACGACGTCGACCTCGACGCGCTGGCCCGCCAGCTCGGCGATCAGGCCGCCATCGACGCCCAGACGCTCGCCGAACTCGAGCGCGCACTGATGAACCAGGGGTTCCTCGACCGCAGCTCGGATGGCCAGTGGCGGCTGTCGCCGAAGGCGATGCGACGCCTCGGCGAAACCGCGTTACACGATGTCGCACAACAACTTTCCAGCCGCCGCGGCGAGCGTGAGCTCCGTCGTGCCGGTGCCGCGGGTGACCTGACCGGCGCCACCCGGCCGTGGCAGTTCGGCGACACCGAACCGTGGAACGTCACCCGGACGCTCACCAACGCGGTGCTCCGCCAGGCCGGGACGTCGCCGCAGGGCCGGGGCTCCATCTCCGTCACCGTCGACGATGTCGAAGTGTCGGAAACGGAGACCCGAACCCAGGCCGCGGTCGCGCTGTTGGTGGACACCTCGTTCTCGATGGTGATGGAGAACCGCTGGCTGCCGATGAAGCGCACCGCGCTCGCCCTCGATCATCTCGTGCGCACTAGATTCCGCTCAGATGCATTGCAGATCATCGCTTTTGGCCGTTACGCACGTACCACGACCAGCGCGGAACTGATGGGCCTGGAAGGCGTGTACGAGCAGGGCACGAACCTGCACCATGCGCTGGCCCTCGCGGGCCGGCATCTGCGGCGGCACCCCAACGCGCAGCCCGTGCTTCTCGTGGTCACCGACGGCGAGCCGACCGCGCACTTGGAGGACGACGGCAGCGGCCAGGGTTCTGCAGTGTTTTTTGATTACCCGCCGCACCCGCGGACGATCGCCAACACCGTGCGCGGCTTCGACGAAATCGCCCGGCTGGGCGCGCAGGTGACCATCTTCCGGCTGGGCAGCGACCCGGGGCTGGCCCGCTTCATCGACCAGGTTGCGCGCCGCGTGGAGGGTCGGGTCGTCGATCCCGATCTCGATGGGCTGGGCGCGGCTGTGGTCGGCGACTACCTGCGGTCCCGCCGACGGCGGTAGCCGGGCGTCGTCAGCGCTGGTTCTTGCGGTTCTTGCGCTTGATGCCGACGCCGCCCCACAGCGAGAAGCCGTGAATCCGCACGGTCGGTGCGCCGGGGGTGCCTTCGCCCGGCACGTGGTGCTCGAAGCCGCCCATCACGCCGTGACCCTTGATCTCGACGTTGACCTCGGGCGGCAGCAGGATGGTCTGGCCGCCCATGATCGACGTCGCGTGAATGTCGACTTCGGTCGATGTGAAGTCGGCATAGCGCAGGTCGATCACGCCACCACCCCACAGCGCGAACGTGGTGAGCTTCTTCGGCACGTTCCAACGGCCCCGCCGCTCGAATGCACTCATGATGGCCAGCAGCAGCATCGACGGCGCGGGTTTGGCCGGGCCACCACTTCGGGGACTCACCGACGAACCCACCAGATCTGACCGCAGCCGATCGAGGTCCTCGTAAGTCTGCGCCGCGTACGCCTTGGCCAGCCGGTCTTCATAGTCGCTCATCTGCAACTTGCCCTGGGCGGCGGCATCGGTCAGCAGCTGGGCTACCTCGATACGGTCGGTCTCAGCGGCACGCGTCATCGCGTTCTGCTGATCCTGCGCCCCTCGCTGGGCCGATTTGCTCATCAGACACGAGCCTACGTCGAACATATTTTGCTGCAAGGGATGTTCGCTAAACTGCGGCGACGTCCTCAGAATTCACTCAGCTGCGCGTTCGAATTGTTCGACGCGCGCTGAGTGAGCCGGTCATAGATGGGTTCAGAGCCCAGTGCGATGGCGACGAGCATCGCGATGGCGCAGGCGCCGAGCATGGGTGGCAATTGGTTGGTGATGCCGGTCATTTCGGTCGCGAGGATCAGACCGGTGACGGGGGCGTGCACCGACGCGGTGAAGAATGCGGCCATCCCGATCAGAGCGCAGGCGGCCAGGCTGGGCATGGCGTGCGGCGTCAGGTGCACGGCGACGAGCCCCACAAGCAGCCCAGCGTGTGATCCGAGCACGAGCATCGGCGCGAACAACCCGCCGGGGGTGGCAGCGGCGTAGGAGACGACGCCGAGCGCGAACCGCAGGACGAGCACGCCCGCGACAGCCAGCATGGTGCCACCGGCCAGCAGAGCGTTCTGGGTCAGGTTGTCGCCGCTGCCGGCCAGATCGGGCGCCGTCCAGACGAGCAGCCCGACCAGCACGCCGGTCAGGGCGGCGCGGACCTCTTTAGGCCAGCGGCTGGCGTCGGCGCGGCGCAAGGCGCGCATCACCGCTTCGTTGTAGAGCACCCCGAGCACGCCGGTGACGAGTCCGATCGCCAGCACCCAGCCGGACTCGACGAGCCGCGGATCGGCCAGCGGCTTCATGTGGAAGTCGTATTCCGGTCGCATGAGCAGCCGGGCGGCGGCGAACCCGGACGCGGACGCCACCAGGGTGGCGACCGTGGTGCGTGGATCGAACCGTTTGACGAGCTCTTCGAGGACGAACACCCCACCGGCGATGGGCGCGTTGAAAGCGGTGGCCAATCCCGCCGCGGCTCCGCCGGCGACCAGGACGCGGAGGTCGGCGATGTTCCGCCGGGTCAACGTGGCGACGATGACGGCTGCGGTCCCGCCCATCTGAACGGTGGGCCCTTCACGGCCCAGCGCCATGCCGCTGCTGATCGCCAGAAGCCCGCCGACGTATTTGACCGGCAGGATCCGGAATCGGTCGGGTCGGACGCGGCCTTCGGCGATCGCTTCGACCCGCGGAATTCCGCTGCCCTCGGCGTGCGGTTCGACGCGGTGCACTAGAGCGGCCGCGATGGCGGCGGCAGCCGTGCAGACGAGCACGACGACGGCCAATCCCAACCAGGTGCCGTGCGCCCACTCAGCGAGGTGGTCGCGCAGCCGCGCGCCCTGCTGGAGGAGGAGCCGGAAGCTGGCCGCTCCGACACCGGTGATCACCCCGACCAGCGCGGCCGCCACCACGAATCCGATCAGGCTTTCTGCGCCCTCGCCGCGGTCGTCCACCGGATGCGTGGTCGGCCGCTGCCACCCGGTGAACAGGCTGCGCAACACATCCCGGGTGGTCACCGTCAGGATCTTATGGCCCGGCTCCTCAGCGGCACGTTACCGGGCCGCACCGCCCTCAGGTCGCCCAGCGCGGTGGCCGCTTCTCCAGGAAGGCCAGCATGCCTTCGCGGGCCTCGTCGGAGACGAAGAGCCGCGCCGACTCGGCGGCGAGTCGTTCGGCGTCGCGGTCGAACCCCTCCAGGATGGCCGCGGTGGTCAGTGCCTTGGAGGCGGCCAGTCCCTGCGGCGAGGCCTTTCCGATATCGGCGACCAGCGATGCCGCCGCGGCGTCGACGTCCTCGGCGGCGATGGTGATCAACCCGATCTCGGCGGCGACGGCGGCGTCGAACTTTTCGCCGGTCAGGTAGTAGCGGGCGACGGCCCGCGCCGACAGCTTCGGCAGCAGCGTCAGCGAGATGATCGCCGGGGCGACCCCGATCCGGGCCTCGGTCAACGCGAAGGTGCTGCGCGGACCGGCCACCGCGATATCGCACGCAGCGACCAGTCCCATGCCGCCGGCGCGGACGTGGCCGTCGATGGCGACGATCACCGGCCTCGGCGACTCGACGATGGCGCGCAGCAGTGCGGCCATCTCCCTGGACCGCTCAGCGGTCGCCTCGGCGGGATCGTTGCTCGCTGCCGCCGACCCCTGGGAGAGGTCGGCGCCCGCGCAGAACGTGTTGCCGGTGTGGCCGAGCACCACCGCCCGCACCGCGGGGTCATCCGCCGCGTCGCGCAGGCCCTGATGCAACTGGCCGACCAGAGCCGCCGACAGCGCGTTGCGGTTGTGTGGCGAATTCAGTGTCAGGCGCGCGACACGCCCGTCGACGCTGTACTCGACCACCCGGTCCATCAGTAAGACCGGGGCAGGCCGAGCGATGTCTGCGCGACGAAGTTGAGCACCATTTCCCGGCTGACCGGTGCGATGCGACCGAGCCGGGCCGAGGCCAACATCGCGGCGACGCCGTACTCCTTGGTCAGCCCGTTGCCGCCCAACGATTGCACGGCCTGATCGACCGAGCGCGTAGCAGCCTCGGCCGCAGCGTATTTGGCCATGTTGGCGGCGGTGGCCGCGCCTCCGTCGTCGCCGTTGTCGTATAGCGTCGCCGCCTTCTGCATCATCAGCTTGGCCAGCTCGACTTCAATGTGGCACTGCGCCAACGGATGTGACAACCCCTGATGCGCGCCGATCGGCGTTCCCCAGACCTGACGGGTCTTGACGTAGTCAGCGGCCCGGTCGAGGGCGAAGCGGCCCATGCCGACGCTGCTGGCGGCTCCCATGATGCGCTCCGGATTCAGGCCCGCGAAAAGCTGTGCGATCGCGGCATCTTCGGCGCCGACGAGAGCGTCGCTGGGCAGCCGGACGTCGTCGAGGAACACCTGGAACTGTCGCTCGGGGCTGATGATCTCCATGTCGATCGGCGTGTAGGTGAAGCCGGGAGAATCGGTGGGCACCACGAACAGCGCCGGCCGCAGCTTGCCGGTCTTGGCTTCCTCGGAGCGCGCGACCACCAGCACCGCCTGGGCCTGGTCGACGCCGGAGATGTAAACCTTCTGCCCCTTGAGGATCCAGTCGCTGCCGTCGCGGCGGGCGGTGGTGGTGATCTTGTGCGAGTTGGATCCGGCGTCGGGTTCGGTGATCGCGAACGCCATCGTGATGGTTCCGTCGGCGATGCCGGGTATCCAGCGCTTCTTCTGCTCTTCGGTGCCGAACTTGGAGATGATCGTGCCGTTGATGGCCGGCGACACCACCATCAGCAGCAGCGCGCTGCCTGCCGCGGCCATTTCCTCCATCACCAGCGACAGCTCGTACATACCGGCACCGCCGCCGCCGTACTCCTCGGGGAGGTTGACGCCCAGGAAACCGAGTTGGCCCGCCTCGGACCACAATTCGTCAGTGTGCTCCTGCGCGCGAGCCTTCTTCAGGTAGTACTCGCTGCCGTACTTCGATGCCCAGTCAGACACCGCCTTGCGCAATGCCTTGCGGTCTTCGTTCTCGATAAAGCTGCTGTCGGTCATGGTGAAAGCTCCTTTGCTATTGATCCTCGGGTGTGTCGACTCGTGCCAAGACGGCGCCGACTTCCACTTGCTGTCCGGTATCGACGTTGAGTTCGGCGAGCACGCCGTCGGCCGGTGCGGTGATGGTGTGCTCCATCTTCATCGCCTCCAGCCAGATCAGCGGCTGACCGGCCGTCACGGCATCGCCGACCGCGGCACCGAGCCGAATCACGTTGCCGGGCATTGGAGCGACCAGCGAACCCTTCTCGACGGCCGATCCCGGCTCGGGGAAGCGGGGCAGCGCGGTCAGGTGAACCGGCCCGCGCGCCGAGTCGACGTAGACATCTGGACCTTCCGAGCCGTAACGCTGCACCGCGAAGCTGCGGGCCACGCCGTTGCCGTCGGCTAGCACAACCTCGTCGACCGAGGCCGAGACCAGCTGGATCGACTCGTCGGCCGGCAATATCAAACCCGTTCGGGTGAAACGGTATTCGACCCGATGCTCGTCGCCGCTGTCATCTACGTAGGTCTTGACCTGATAGCCCGACGCCAAGTTGCGCCAACCGCTGGGTATGGAGCCGAGCACCCCGGATGTCTTAGCCGTCGACCGGTTGTACGCCGCGTCGGCCAGCGCCGCTGCAATTGCCGACAACCGAATATCCTCGGCGTCGACCAGCGGACGGGCCAACTCGGCCAGGTCGTGGGTGGCGAAGAACGCCGTATCGGTCGCGCCGTCCAGGAACGCCTGATGCCGCAACACATTGACCAGCAGATCGCGGTTGGTGCGCACACCGTGGATGCGGCTGCGGGTCAAGGCGTCGGCCAGCACCATCGTGGCCTGGCGGCGAGTCGGGGCGTATGAGATGACCTTGGCCAGCATCGGGTCGTAGTGGATGGACACCACCGACCCGTCGACGATGCCGGAGTCCAGCCGGATCCCGGTGCGCTCCCCGAGCGTGCCGAACGCGGTCCGCGCCGCGGGCACGTCGACATGCTGCACCAGGCCGGCCTGGGGCTGCCAGTCCTTGGCGGGATCCTCGGCGTAGAGCCGGGCCTCGATCGAATAGCCGTGCGCTGCGGGTGGTTCAGCGTCCAGCCGGCCACCGCCGGCAACGTGGATCTGCAGTTCGACCAGGTCGAGCCCGGTGGTCTCCTCGGTGACCGGGTGCTCGACCTGCAGTCGGGTGTTCATTTCCAGGAAGTAGAACTCGCCGTCGTTGTCGGCGAGGAATTCCACGGTGCCCGCGCCGGTGTAGCCGATCGCGCCGGCTGCCAGCCGGGCCGCGTCGAACAGCTTGGCCCGCATGCCCGGTACCCGTTCGACCAACGGTGACGGCGCTTCTTCGATGATCTTCTGGTGGCGACGCTGGATCGAGCATTCCCGCTCGCCGACGGCCCACACGGTGCCGTGGGTGTCGGCCATGACCTGAACCTCGACGTGGTGTCCGGTGGGCAGGTAGCGCTCGCAGAACACTGTCGGGTCGCCGAACGCCGATTGCGCCTCACGCTGAGCGGCGGCGACTTCGCTTGGCAGTGCGTCCAATTCATGCACGACCCGCATTCCGCGTCCGCCGCCGCCGGAGGACGCCTTGACCAGCACCGGCAGCTGGGCCGCGGTGACCGACTCCGGGTCGAGCTCGTCGAGCACCGGAACTCCGGCCGCCGCCATCAGCTTCTTGGATTCGATCTTGGAGCCCATCGCCCGGACCGCGTCGATCGGCGGACCGATCCAGGTCAGGCCCGCGTCGGCGACAGCCTTGGCGAATTCGGCGTTCTCCGAGAGGAATCCGTAGCCCGGATGCACCGCGTCGGCCCCGGCGGCGCGGGCCGCGGCGATCAGCGCCTCGGCGTTGAGATAGTCGTTGACCTTCGCCAGCCGCACCCGGGCGTCGGCTTCGGCGACGTGTGGGGCGTCGGTGTCGGGGTCGGTGTAGACCGCGACGGTGCCCAGCCCCAGCCGTCGGCAGCTGGCGAACACGCGCCGGGCGATCTCCCCGCGATTGGCGACCAGTACTCGATTAATTCCCACGGGAGATCACATCCGGAAGACGCCGAAGTTCGACGTCCCTTTGATCGGGCCATTGGCGATGGCGGACAAACACATTCCCAACACGGTGCGGGTGTCGCGCGGGTCGATGACCCCGTCGTCGTAGAGCATCCCGGACAACACCATCGGCAGCGACTCCGCTTCGATCTGGCCTTCGACGGCGGCCCGCATCGCGGCGTCGGCCTCTTCGTCGACCTGCTGTCCGCGGGCCTCGGTCGCAGCCCGGCTGACGATGGACAACACGCCGGCCAGCTGGGCGCCGCCCATCACCGCGGACTTCGCGCTGGGCCAGGCGAACAGAAACCGGGGGTCGTAGGCGCGTCCGCACATGCCGTAATGGCCTGCGCCGTAGGACGCCCCGATCAGCAGCGAAAGGTGCGGCACCGTGGAGTTGGACACGGCGTTGATCATCATCGCGCCGTGCTTGATCATGCCGCCTTCCTCGTAGTCCTTGCCGACCATGTAGCCAGTCGTGTTGTGCAGGAACAACAGTGGCGTGTTCGATCGGTTGGCCAACTGGATGAACTGGGTGGCCTTCTGTGACTCCTCGCTGAACAGTACGCCGCGCGCGTTGGCCAGGACGCCCAGCGGGTAGCCGTGCAGCCTCGCCCAGCCGGTCACCAGCGACGAGCCGTACATCCCTTTGAACTCGTCGAACTCCGACCCGTCGACGATGCGGGCGATCACCTCTCGCGGATCGAACGGGATGCGCAGGTCCGCGGGCACGATGCCGATCAGTTCTTCGGTGTCGAACAGCGGCTCGGTCACGAGCGCCGGAGTCGGCCCTTGCTTCACCCAGTTCAGCCGCGCGACGATGCGACGGCCGATGCGGATCGCGTCGAGTTCGTCGACGGCGAAGTAGTCCGCCAGACCTGAGATGCGGGCGTGCATTTCGGCCCCACCCAGCGACTCGTCGTCGGACTCCTCACCGGTGGCCATCTTGACCAGCGGTGGTCCGGCGAGGAACACCTTGGACCGTTCTTTGATCATCACCACATGATCGGACATTCCCGGCACGTAGGCGCCACCCGCGGTGGAGTTACCGAAAACCAATGCGATGGTGGGTATCCCGGCCGCCGACAGTCGGGTCAGGTCGCGGAACAACTGACCACCAGGAACGAACACTTCCTTCTGGGTGGGCAGGTCCGCGCCGCCGGATTCGACCAGCGAAATCACTGGGAGCCGGTTCTGCATCGCGATCGCGTTGGCGCGCAGAACCTTTCGAAATGTCCACGGGTTGCTGGTACCGCCTTTGACCGTCGGGTCATTGGCCACGATCATGCATTCCACGCCGTTCACCGAGCCTATCCCGGTGACCATGCTGGCGCCGACGTGAAAGGCGCTGCCGTACGCCGCCAGCGGGCACAGCTCCAGGAACGGCGAGTCCGCGTCGATCAGCAGTTCGATGCGCTCGCGTGCGGTCAGCTTTCCGCGGTCATGATGACGCTGAACGTATTTCGGGCCGCCGCCGGCGAGCGCCTTGGCCAGCTCCGCCTCGATCTCGGTCAGGCGGGTTTCGGCCGCTTCGGCCGCCGCGGTGTACGCGTCGCCCTTCGGATCCAGGGTGGACTGCAGGACGGTCATAGACACCGCCGACGATGCAGAGCGAAGCGATGGGGAGGAGGAGAGATCATGATTGGTAACCCAACGTCTTGGCGGCCAGTGCGGTCATGATTTCGGTGGTTCCGCCGCCGATGCCGAGGATCCGCATGTCGCGGTATTGGCGTTCGATCTCGGACTCGGCCATGTAGCCCATCCCGCCGAATAACTGAACACCTTGATTGGCGACCCATTCCCCAGCCTCCACCGCGGTGTTCTTCGCGAAGCAGACCTGGGCGAGCAGGTTGATCTCGCCGGCCTGCTGGCGTTCCACAACGTTGCGCGCGTAGACCCGGGCGACGTCGATCCGACGCGCCATCTCGGCCAGCGTGTTCTGCACCGACTGCCGGGATATCAGTGGCCGGCCGAAGGTCTCGCGGTCCCGGCACCACTGCACGGTGATGTCCAGACATCGTTGCGCACTCGAATATGCCTGTGCGGCAAGGCCGATTCGCTCTGCGACGAAGGCCTGCGCGATCTGGGCGAAGCCGCTGTTCTCAGCGCCGACGAGATTGTCGGCGGGAACCCTCGCGTCGACGTAGGACAGCTCGGCGGTGTCCGAAGAGCGCCAGCCCATCTTGTCCAGCTTGCGGGTCACCTCGAAGCCGGGAGTGCCCTTCTCGACCAGCAGCAGCGAGACACCGGCGGCGCCGGGGCCGCCGGTCCGCACCGCGGTCACGACGTAGTCCGCGCGGACTCCGGAGGTGATGTAGGTCTTGGCGCCGTTGACGATGTAGTGGCCTCCGTCTTTGACCGCGGTGGTCCGCAGGTGCCCGACGTCGGAGCCGCCGCCGGGTTCGGTGATGGCCAGTGAGCCGATCAGGTCGCCGGCCAGCGTCGGGCGGACGAACGTGTCGATCAGGCGTTCGTCGCCAGACGCGATCATGTGCGGCACGGCGATGCCACAGGTGAACAGCGACGCGAACACGCCGCCGGGGACGCCGGCCTCGTGCAGTTCCTCGCAGATCACCACGGCGTCGGCTCCGTCGCCGCCCCCGCCGCCGACCGATTCGGGGAAGCCGGCGCCCAGCAGGCCCGCTTGCCCTGCGCGGCGGTGCAATTCGCGTGGCAAGTCGCCGCTGCGCTCCCACTCGTCGACGTGCGGCAGTATTTCCCGATCAGCGAACGAGCGGGTGGTCTTGCGGAGCTGGTCGCGCTCCGGGGTGGTCCAGATGTTCACAACAGCCCTTCGGGAATGTCGACATGTCGGCTGCGCAGCCACTCGCCGAGCCCTTTGGCCTGGGGGTCGAATCGAGCTTGGTAAGCGACGCCCTGGCCGAGGATGCCTTCGATGACGAAATTCATTGCGCGCAGGTTGGGCAGCAGATGCCGGGTGACCGGCAGGTCGGCCGCCTCGGGCAGTAGTTCCTTGAGCAACTCGACGGTGAGGGCGTTGGCCAGCCAGCGCCACTGCTCGTCGGTGCGCACCCACACCCCGACGTTGGCAGACCCGCCCTTGTCCCCGCTGCGGGCGGCCGCGATCCGGCCGAGCGGCATCCGCTTGGTCGGCCCCGGGGGCAACGGCTCCGGCAAGGCCGGCGAGTCCGCGGGCTCGAGCTCGAGAGTCTCTGTTGCACTGGCGATCTCGACCCGAGTGCCATCGGCGTGGACGGCGGCGTGCGGCACTGCGGCGGCGTCGACGTAGCCGGGGGTGAACACTCCGTACACCTGACCGTCGCCGGGCGGAGCGGTCACGGTGAACCCCGGGTAGCTCGCCAAGGCCAATTCGACTGCCGCCGAGGAGAACTGGCGACCGACATTCGCCGGGTCGGGGTCACGGACCACACAGCGCAGCAGCGCGCTGGCCGCCTCTTCGGTGTCGGCGTCCTCGTGGTCGGTGCGGGCCAGCGTCCACTCCAGCTCGGCCGGCTTGACGGACAACGCATCCTCGAGTTGCCGTCGCACCAACGCTGCCTTCTGGTCGATGTCCAACCCGGTCAGCACGAACGTCATCGAATTACGGAATCCGCCAATGCTGTTCAGCGACACCTTGAGCGTCGGCGGCGGGGGCTCGCCGGCCAGGCCGCTGAGTCGAACCCGATCCGCGCCGTCGGAGGACAACTCGATGGTGTCCATCCGGGCCGTGACGTCGGGGTTGGCGTAACGCGCGCCGGTGATCTCATAGAGCAGTTGCGCGGTGACGGTGTCGACGCTGACCAGCCCGCCCGTGCCGGGGTGCTTGGTGATCACCGACGAGCCGTCGGCATGGATCTCGGCCAGCGGGAAGCCGGCGTAGCTCAGGTCAGGGATTTCGGTGAAGAACGAGAAGTTGCCGCCGGTGGCCTGGATGCCGCATTCGATCACGTGGCCCGCGACGACAGCGCCCGCGAGTTGGTGGTAGTCGGTTCGCTGCCAGCCGAAGTGTGCGGCCGCGGGGCCGACCGTCACCGACGCGTCCGTGACCCGGCCGGTCACGACGACGTCCGCGCCGTCGTTGAGGCAGTCGACGATGCCCCAGGCGCCCAGGTACGCGTTGGCGGTCAGGGGCTTGCCCAAGCCGAGTTCTTCAGCTCGGGCGGACAGGTCGTCTCCGTCGACGTGGGCGACCCGTACCGGCACGCCCAGCCGCTCCGCCAGCGCGCGTACGGCGTCGGCGAGCCCGGCCGGATTCAGGCCGCCGGCGTTGGCGACGATGCGCACCCCGCGGTCCTGCGCCAGTCCCAGGCACTCCTCGAGTTGGGTCAGGAAGGTTTTGGCGTAGCCGCGTTCGGGATGCTTCATCCGGTCACGACCGAGGATCAGCATGGTCAGCTCGGCCAGGTAGTCACCGGTCAGGTAGTCGAGCTCGCCGCCAACCAGCATTTCGCGCATGGCGGAGAGCCGGTCGCCGTAGAAGCCCGAGCAGTTCCCGATACGAACTGGAGCAGGGGCACCCGAAGAAGACGCCACCCGTGTACTCCCTCCGTCGGACGTACCAACCAACCGGTAGGTTAGCGGGTACCGGCGGTGTCACGTCAAGGCTGCCCCTCCGATCTGGCGCATTCCAGAGCCGATTTTTGCCTGCGGCGGGTCAGCGATTACTATTAGCGGTAATCGTCGCTGCCGAGTCTTCTTCCGCGGCGACCCCCCTACCAGGAGTAAGGCCTGATCATGGCTGTGCCAAAGCGCAGAATGTCGCGCAGCAACACCCGGAGTCGGCGCGCGCAGTGGAAGGCTGCGAAGCCCGAGCTCGTCGGTGTGACCGTGGCCGGCCAGCAGCATAAGGTGCCCCGCCGGCTGCTCAAGGCGGCGCGCCTCGGGCTGATTGATCTCGACCGCCGCTAAATTCTTTGCCGTGAGCACTGTCTCCCGGCGTATTTACGAGCAATTTGCGGCAGTCGGTTTGCCGACCTCTCAGTCGTTTCTCAGGCGTTTGGATGAAACTGGTGGCCGTGCGAATTCTTGTCGTTGACGACGATCGCGCGGTGCGCGAGTCACTGCGTAGATCTCTGTCCTTCAATGGCTACTCCGTTGCGTTGGCGGAGGACGGCGTCGAAGCCCTGGAGATGATTACTGCCGACCGACCCGACGGGGTCGTTCTCGACGTGATGATGCCGCGGCTGGACGGCCTGGAGGTGTGCCGACAGCTCCGCAGCACCGGTGATGATCTGCCGATCCTGGTCCTGACCGCCCGCGACACCATCTCCGAGCGGGTCGCCGGTCTGGATGCCGGCGCCGACGACTACCTGCCCAAGCCTTTCGCGCTCGAAGAGCTGCTGGCCCGCCTGCGGGCGCTGTTGCGCCGCACGAAAATCGACGACAACACCGAATCCGTCGCGATGACATTCGCCGACCTCACCCTCGATTCGGTGACGCGCGAAGTCACCCGGGGGCAGCGCCAAATCAGTCTTACCCGCACAGAATTCGCTTTGCTGGAGATGCTGATCGCAAATCCGCGACGGGTTTTGACCCGCAGCCGGATTCTCGAAGAGGTCTGGGGTTTCGACTTCCCCACCTCGGGTAACGCCCTGGAAGTGTATGTCGGATATCTCCGTCGCAAGACCGAAGCGAACGGCGAACCGCGACTGATCCACACCGTGCGCGGAGTGGGTTACGTGCTTCGCGAAACACCTCCCTGATGCCCCTGAAGACCCTGCAGGCGCTGTTTCGTCGCCGAAGTCGGGTCCCACTGCGGACCAGCACCTCGTTGTCGCTTCGGTGGCGGGTCATGCTGCTCGCGATCTCGATGGTGGCGATGGTCGTCATCTCGATGGCTGTCGCGGTGTACGCGGTGATCTCGGCGGCGCTCTACAAAGACATCGACAACCAGCTGCAGAGCAGGGCGCAGCTGTTGATCGCGAGCGGGTCGTTGGCCGCCGACCCGGCCAAGGCGATCGAGGGCACCGCATATTCGGACGTCAACGCGATGCTGGTGAACCCGGGCCGGTCGATCTTCACCGCCAACCAGGAAGGCCAGTCCCTTCCGGTCGGGCCAGCGGAGAAGGCGGTCATCCGCGGCGATCTGTTCATGTCCCGTCGAACCGCGGCCGGCCAGCGGGTGCTCGCCGTGCATCTGCCCAATGGCAGCTCGCTGCTGATCTCCAAGAGCCTGGCACCGACCGATGCGGTCATGACCAAGTTGCGCTGGGTGCTGGTGATCGTCGGCGGAGTCGGGATGGCCGTGGCCGCGGTCGCCGGTGGCATGGTCACCCAGGCCGGGCTTCGTCCGGTGGGCAGGCTCACGAGAGCGGCCGAGCGGGTGGCGCGCACCGACGACCTGCGCCCCATCCCGGTGTTCGGCAGCGACGAATTGGCCCGGCTGACCGAGGCTTTCAACATGATGCTGCGGGCGCTGGCCGAGTCCCGGGATCGGCAGACGCGCCTTGTCGCCGATGCCGGCCACGAACTGCGCACTCCGCTCACGTCGTTGCGCACCAACGTCGAGCTGCTGATGGCGTCGACGCAGCCGGGCGCTCCACCGATACCAGAGCAGGAAATGATCGACCTGCGTACCGACGTGATTGGGCAGATCGAGGAATTGTCGACTCTGGTAGGCGATTTGGTGGATCTCACCCGCGACGACGCCGGTGGGACGGTACAAGAACCGGTCGACCTCACCGAGGTCATCGACCGTTCTCTCGAGCGAGTTCGACGGCGTCGCAACGATGTTGAGTTCGACGTCGAGGTGACGCCGTGGCAGGTCTTCGGCGACAGCGCCGGCCTGTCCCGGGTCGTGGTGAATCTGATGGACAACGCCGCCAAATGGAGCCCTGCCGGCGAGCACGTCGGCGTGAGGCTTCGGCCGTTGAACGCCACGCACGCCGAGTTGGTGGTCTCCGATCACGGGCCAGGGATCCCGGAGCACGAGCGTGAGCTGGTGTTCGAGCGGTTCTTCCGCTCGACAACGGCGCGGGCGATGCCCGGTTCGGGTCTGGGCCTGGCGATCGTGAAGCAGGTGGTGCTCAAACACGGCGGAGCGCTTCGCGTCGAGGAGACGGTTCCGGGCGGCCAGCCTCCCGGGACGTCGATATTCGTCTTGCTGCCGGGGCGACCGATACCGGTCTCCAATTACCGCGCAGATGAGACAGACGCGCTGGATGTGGACCACCCGGCCACGCCGGGGAACTCTGCAAGTCCAGCGAACGTTATCTCAGTCGACTCTCAGACCACGCAGGCAAGGTAGTTATCCAGTTACTGTTGGAGTCTGAACCCTCTGCACGAGAAAGAGCGACCTAGCGACATGACGAATCACCCGAGGTATTCGCCACCGCCGCAGCAGCACGGATACCGACCTGTGTCCGATCAGCGCGGGGCAACAGGCTATGGGCAGCAGCAAACGTATCCGCAGGGTTATGACTGGCGCTACGGCCAGCAACCGCAGCAGCGACAGCCTTACGGTCCATTCGCCGGCGGTCCGCCCGGGCCGCCGCAGCCGGGGGGACCGCGAAAGCGTTCTCGCGCAGGCGCATTGACTGTTGGCGCAGTGGCGATTGCCGTGGTGTCGGCGGGCATCGGCGGCGCGGCCACATCGGTGATCGACCACCACGGGCAGCTCGCCGCGGCCGCCGACGGAGCGCTGCCGGGCGGCGGCGCGACTCCGGGCCTGCCGACCGCGAATGCCCCGGCGGGCAGCGTCGAGGCGATCGCTTCCAAGGTGGTGCCCAGCGTGGTCATGCTCGAGACCAACA
>JBAWAV010000337.1:0-10362 GCA_049589475.1 Mycobacterium sp. | reverse complement strand
TCTGGACGGCAGCACAGCACAAACTGCCGATCGTGTTCGTCGTCATGCGCAACGGTGAGTACTCCATACTGAAATCGTTTGCGTTACTGGAGAAGACACCCAACGTGCCGGGGTTGGATCTGCCCGGGTTGGACATCGAATCGCTCGCGACCGGCTTCGGCTGCCGCGCCGTCACCGTCGACGGAACTCTGCAACTGGTCAAGGAATTCGAGGCAGCGCTGGGTGCCGACGGGCCGACCGTCATCGTGGTGCCCACCGAACCTCAGGTCGCCCACCTGGGCTGACGACGCGGGCCGGCGGCGTGGCCGCAGCGGATGTCCACCTGAGGCGTGTGACGAAACGCTATTCGCTGTGTCCCGGACCGATGTTGCGTGCCGGGCGGGTGCGGATCTCGTGCACGTATTCGCCTGGCGCGCCTGCGATTTCCGCGGCATCGGCCATCACGCCGATGTATCGCGCCGACGGCAGCCCGCCTTCCCAGGCATCGACGACGTACAACCACGCCAGCACCGGGTCGGTGTCGGTGTCCGACGCCACGCGCTCCACCCGGCAGCGGATCTTCTTGTGGACGCCCAGCTCGGAGCCTTCCCAGCGGTCGAGGTTGTTCTCGTCGGCGGGCGTCATGTCGTAGAGCACGACGAACACCTTCGAGGTCGGATCCTCGACCACGGTCGCCAAGGCGCCCTCCCAGCCGATGTCCTCGCCGCCGAAGGTCAGCCGCCAGCCGTGCAGCCAGCCGGTTCCGGCCATCGGCGAGTGGGGTGCGCGCTGCTGCATCTGCTCGGGATGCATGTTCGAGCCGTACGCGGCGTAGATCGGCACGGGGAAATCTTAGACGGCGCCTGCAGATGCGGCGGGTATCCGCAACGTTCGTTAGGTTAAGGCGGTGGCGACCCGCATCGTGATCATCGGGGGAGGGCCTGCCGGATACGAGGCGGCGCTCGTCGCAGCTGCGCGCGAAGCCGACGTCACCGTCATCGACTCCGATGGCATCGGCGGCGCGGCGGTGCTGTTCGACTGCGTGCCGTCGAAAACGTTCATCGCGTCGACCGGCGTGCGCACCGAATTGCGCCGCGCGCCGCATCTCGGCTTCGACATCGATATCGAAGCCGCCAAGATCTCGTTGCCGGAGATCCATCAGCGCGTCAAAGCGCTGGCCGCCGATCAGTCAGCCGACGTCAAAACGCAACTGCTCAGTGCGGGCGTCACGGTGGTCGCCGGCAAGGGCGAGTTGATCGACACCACTCCCGGGCTGGCAGCGCACCGCGTCCAGGCCAACGGTCCGGATGGCGACACCAGCACCTACGAAGCCGACGTGGTGCTGATCGCGACCGGCGCGAGCCCTCGCGAGCTGCCGACCGCGCGGCCCGACGGCGAGCGCATCCTGACCTGGCGTCAGCTCTACGACCTGCAGGCGCTGCCGGAACACCTGATCGTGGTCGGCTCCGGTGTCACCGGCGCCGAATTCGTGCACGCCTACACCGAATTGGGCGTCGACGTCACGGTGGTCGCCAGCCGCGACCAGATACTGCCCTACGAGGACGCCGACGCCGCCCAGGTGCTGGAGCGGATCTTCGCCGAACGCGGCGTCGAGCTCGTCAAGAATGCCCGCGCCGACTCGGTGACCCGCACCGATTCCGGAGTGCTGGTGAAGCTGGCCGACGGCCGCACCGTCGAAGGCAGCCACGCGCTGATGACGATCGGGTCGGTGCCCAACACCGACGGCCTGGGCCTGGACCGGGTGGGTATCGAACTGGGTCCGGGAAACTACCTGACCGTCGACCGGGTGTCGCGGACGTCGGTGTCGAACATCTACGCGGCAGGAGACTGCACGGGGCTGCTGCCGCTGGCCTCGGTCGCCGCCATGCAAGGCCGGATCGCCATGTGGCACGCCCTCGGCGAGGCCGTCACCCCGATCCGGCTGCGCACCGTCGCCGCGGCGGTGTTCACCCGGCCCGAGCTCGCCGCGGTGGGAGTGCCGCAATCCGCCATCGACGACGGATCGGTGCAGGCCCGCACGATCATGTTGCCGCTGCGGACCAACGCCCGGGCCAAGATGTCGGGGCTGCGACACGGCTTCGTCAAGATCTTCTGCCGTCCCGCCACCGGTGTGGTGATCGGCGGCGTGGTGGTCGCGCCGATCGCCTCCGAGTTGATCCTGCCGATAGCGATGGCCGTGCAGACCCGGTTGACCGTGAACCATCTCGCACAGACCCTGAGCGTCTACCCGTCGCTGTCGGGTTCGATCACCGAGGCGGCGCGGCGGCTGATGGCGCACGACGACCTCGATTGAGCCCTCCCAGGTAGCCTTGAGCCAAGAATCTACTGACGAGTAACCGACAGGAGACCGTGCCGTGAGCGACCCGATTCGCGTCCCGGCGAGCGAGCAGACCCGGCCGGGTTCGTTTTTAGGACCCGAGCAACGCGCCGCAGCGTGGGAGCGCCTCGGCAGTGAGCAATTCGACGTCGTGGTCATCGGCGGCGGTGTGGTGGGTTCGGGATCGGGGCTGGACGCCGCGACCCGTGGGCTGAAGGTTGCCTTGGTGGAGGCCCGCGACTTCGCCGCCGGGACATCGAGCCGGTCGTCGAAGATGTTCCACGGCGGGCTGCGCTATCTGGAACAGCTGGAATTCGGGTTGGTCCGTGAGGCGCTCTTCGAGCGGGAGTTGTCGCTGACGACGTTGGCGCCGCATCTGGTCAAGCCGCTGCCGTTCCTCTACCCGCTGACCAAGCGGTGGTGGGAACGCCCGTACACCGCCGCGGGCCTTCTGCTCTACGACCAGCTCGGCGGTGCGAAATCCGTTCCCGCGCAAAAGCATTTGACCCGCGCCGGGGCGTTGCGGCTGTCGCCGGGGCTGAAGCGCAGCGCGCTGATCGGCGGCATCCGTTACTACGACACCGTCGTCGACGACGCCCGGCACACCCTGACGGTGGTTCGAACGGCGGCGCACTACGGCGCGGTGGTCCGCTCGTCCACTCAGGTGGTGTCGCTGCTGCGCGAAGGCGACCGGGTGACCGGGGTGCGGGTGCGCGATTCCGAGGACGGCGCCGTCACCGAGGTGCGTGGCCATGTCGTGGTCAACGCAACCGGGGTCTGGACCGACGAAATTCAGGCATTGTCCAAGCAGCGCGGGCGTTTTCAAGTTCGTGCGTCCAAAGGCGTGCACATCGTCGTGCCGCGCGACCGCATCGTCAGCGACGCCGCGATCATCCTGCGCACCGAGAAGTCGGTGATGTTCGTCATCCCGTGGGGCAACCACTGGATCATCGGCACCACCGACACCGACTGGGCATTGGACCTGGCGCATCCGGCGGCCACCAAAGCCGACATCGACTACATCCTCAACACCGTCAACGTGGTGCTTGCCACTCCGTTGAGTCATGCCGACATCGACGGGGTGTACGCCGGACTGCGCCCCCTGCTGGCGGGCGAGAGCGAGGACACGTCCACGTTGTCGCGCGAGCATGCGGTCGCAGTGCCGGCGCCCGGCTTGGTCGCGATAGCAGGCGGCAAGTACACCACCTACCGGGTGATGGCCGCCGATGCGATTGACGCTGCGGCACAGTATGTTCCGGCCCGAGTTGCGCAGTCGATCACGGAGAAGGTGCCGTTGCTCGGCGCCGACGGATACTTTGCGCTGATCAACCAGACCGAACACGTCGGTGCGCTGGAGGGCCTGCATTCCTACCGGGTGCGTCATCTGCTGGACCGCTACGGGTCGCTGATCAACGAGGTGCTTGCGATGGCGGCCGACCGTCGCGACCTGCTCAACCCGATCGCTGCCGCGCCGGGCTACCTGAGGGTCGAAGCGGCCTATGCCGCGGCGGCCGAGGGTGCGCTGCATCTGGAAGACGTCCTGGCCCGGCGAACCCGGATCGCCATCGAATACTCGCACCGTGGCGTCGACTGTGCCCGCGAGGTGGCCGACATCGTCGCCCCGATCCTGGGCTGGACGGATGCCGATATCGACCGCGAGGTCGCGACGTACATCGCGCGGGTGGAGGCCGAGGTGCTCTCCCAGACCCAGCCCGACGACGCGTCGGCAGACGCGCTGCGGGCCAGCGCCCCCGAGGCCCGCGCCGAGATCCTCGAGCCGGTGCCTTTAAATTGAGCGGGCCGTGAGACCCCCGCCGCTGCCGCCGCGCGACGGCTTGGGGCCGGCGCGGCTGCGGATGCGCGGCGGACCGCTGGGCGACGAGCTGACCAGCAGGTTCGGGCGTTCGGTTGCGGCCAAGGCCACCGCTGGCGAGGTCGTCGACCAGCATGGCGTCGTGCTCGATCCGGCCACCGTGCTGCCGGCCGGCGCAATCGTCTACCTCTACCGCGAACTGCCGGACGAGGTCCCAGTGCCGTTCGACATCCCGGTGCTGCATCGGGACGAGAACCTCGTCGTCGCCGACAAGCCGCATTTTCTGGCCACCATGCCGCGTGGACGCCATGTCGCGCAGACAGCGCTGGTGCGACTTCGCCGGCAACTCGGGTTGCCCGAGCTGAGCCCCGCACACCGGCTGGATCGATTGACCGCCGGGGTGCTGCTGTTCACGACTCGCCGCGAGCTTCGCGGGGCCTACCAGACACTGTTCGCCCGTGGCGCTGTCGACAAGACCTATCTGGCACGAGCCGCGTTGGACCCGAACGTGTCGCTGCCGCGGGTGGTTCGAAGCCGTATCATCAAGCGCCGCGGCCATTTTCAAGCTCTCGAAGAGGCCGGCGAGCCCAACGCCGAGACATTGGTGGAGCTCGTGTCACCGGATGGGCTCTACCGGCTGACACCGCGGACGGGGCGCACACACCAGCTTCGGGTGCACATGGCTTCGCTCGGTGTCCCGATCCACGGAGACTCGCTGTATCCCGAAGTCGTCGACGTGGCCGCCGACGACTTCTCCACGCCGCTTCAGCTATTGGCGCAGCGGATCGAATTCGACGATCCGGTGAGTGGGGTCCGTCGCTCGTTCGTCAGCGGCAGGCAGTTGTCCGCGCGATCGATGTCAGCAGCGCTCGATGCCGGGGCTGATCCGCGGTAAGTCGCGGCCGATCACGATGCGGCTCGGGTGCGGCGGCGCAGCGGGTACAGCCCGCGGGGCGGTTCGTGCGGACACCGCCGCTGAGACGGCCGTGCGGCACATGTCACGCGCTCGGACAGTGAAGCCGCCAGCGGTACTGAGGTCAGCCAGGCGCGCGCTGACAAAGCCATGCAGTGTTGCCACGTTGTCTGTCCTTTGGTCTTTGACGGCTTTTCGTAGAACGATACGGGTGCCGCCGTCGGGTCTATTGATTCGTCGATTGTGATGAGGGGCATGTCGCGCGGGAGATGCGACGCAGGTCACTGAGCGTCAACGCTCATCGGACTCTTGGTATTCCACTATATGCGTTCGCCGGCTGCGGAGTCGTCAGCCGACATCAAGAGCGCTGTTTCCCCGCCGACCCACGCTGACCGTCGCGAACGTGAACAAGTGGGAAACTGGGGCTGAAATCGCGACCCAGACATATCCGGCGATAACCGGGCATGATTGCGCTAGTGCGAATCTTGTTACGATGCGTCATGCCCGCAGCGAGGACAGCGGTTCGGCGGGCTGAGGCTATGCCGGCGGCGATGATCTCATCTGTAAAAGGAATTGGATTGAAGCTCAATCGATTTGGCGCCGCCCTGAGTATTCTGGTCAGTTGCGGGTTGATACTGTCCGCGTGCGGCGGTCATAACAATGCCGGCGGGGGAAGTCCCGCGGCGACGACGCCGCCGCCGGTCAAAGTGGCCTGTGGGGGCAAATCGGCCCTGAAGGCCAGTGGTTCCACCGCCCAGAAAAACGCTATGGCCCTTTTCGTCAAGGCGTTCGAACAGGCCTGCCCCGGACAATCTTTGGATTACACGGCCAATGGATCCGGCGCGGGGATAAACGACTTCGTGAATAACCAAACCGACTTCGGCGCGTCCGACTCGACGCTGACGAAAGCGGAGTACGCCAAGGGCCAACAGCGGTGCGGCTCGCAGGTGCGGAGCCTGCCGATGGTGGTCGGCCCCATCGCCGTTGCCTTCAACGTCAAGGGCGTGACGTCGCTGAACCTTGACGGATTGACGGCGGCGCAGATTTTCAACGGGCAGATCAACATGTGGAACGACGCTGCGATCGGGCTGCTGAACCTGGGTGTCGACTTGCCGAACGAGCCGATACACGTCGTATTTCGCAGCGACGAGTCCGGGACCACGGATAATTTCCAGCGTTATCTCGACACCGCGTCTAGGGGCACCTGGGGTTTCCCCGCGGGCAAGAAGTTCAACGGCGGAGTAGGAGACGGCGCGGTCGGCAGCGACGGCGCCGCCGATGCGGTCAAGAGCACCGAGGGTTCGATCACATACATCGAATGGTCGTTCGCCGAGCAGCAACACTTGGACGTAGCCAAGATCATCACGTCGGCCGGTCCGGATCCGGTCGCCATCAGTTCCGAGTCAGTGGGCAAGACAATCTCGGGTGCCTGGTACATCAAAAAGGGCGATGAATTGGCCCTCGACACGATCTCGTTCTATCGCCCGAATCAGCCCGGCTCTTATCCGATCGTCCTGGCGACGTACGAGATCGTCTGCTCGAAATATCCCGATCCCCAGGTCGGCGCTGCGGTGCGCGCTTTCCTGCAAAGCGCCGTCGGTGCAGGCCAGAATGACTTGGCCGCCAACGGGTACATTCCTGTCCCCGCGGAATTCAAGCCGCGGCTGGTGTCCGCGGTGAATGCCATATCGTGACCGTCCAGCGGCGTCGAAGCGTAAAATTCGAAGGGTTTTTTTGCCATAGTCAATCCAATGTTCCAGAAGCTTTTCGGCGGTAGTCAATGGTCGGTGCCATGCAGTTCACGACAGTGCCCCCCGAGATCACGTCTGCGCTGATCCACTCGGGACCCGGCGCTGAGTCGCTGATCGCGGCGGCCGCGGCATGGCAGCAACTCGGCACCACGCTGGAAGACTCCGCCGAGAGCTATAACGCCGCGCTGTCGTCGTTGGACAACACCTGGCACGGTCCGTCGTCCGCCCTGATGCTGCAGGCTGTGGAGCCCTACGTGACCTGGCTTCGCGCCACCGCGCAGCAGGCACAACAGATGGCCGCTTCGGCGCAGACCGCGGCCGCGGCGTACAACTCGGTGAGCGCGTCGGTGGTGCCCACGGCGCAGGTCCTTGCCAACCGGACGCGGCTGGCGCAGTTGTTGGCCACCAACATATTCGGCAGGAACCTTCCGGTCATCGCCCAGACCGAGGCTGAATACCAGGCCATGTGGGCGAACAATTCGGCGGCGATGACTCGGTATCAGGCAACGTCGGCTCAGGCCTCGACGCTGCCGCAGTTCTCGTCGCCGACCTCGACCACCAATCCGAACGGGCTGTCCACGCAAGCCAGCGCGTCGTCCGCCGCATCTACTGGGGCCTCCGTAACTGTCACGCCTGCCGCCGCCAGCGGCGCCGCGATCAACCCGGGCATTGGCGACCCGACGAGCGGCTATATCGGTTTGGTGAACCAATATATCAACCAGTTCATCTCATCCGGCTTTCCTATCAACCTGCTCAGCTACGCGGCGCAGAGCCAATCAGCCCAGGCCTTGCAGGGTGTCAGCAGCTCAATCGGCCAGGGGGTATCCGAGGGCGAGGGAGCGCTGGGCGGAGCGGCGGCAAACTTGGGTGGCGGTGCCGCCGGAGCCCTGGGCGCGATCGGCCAGAGCGCCGGAGGCGCGGGAGGCTTAGGTGCGCTGGGCGCCGCCGGGCTCGGCGAGATCAACACCTCGGCTGCATTGGGCGCCGCGGTGCCGATGGGCACGCTGAGCGCGCCGCCTGGTGCAGCGCCGCTGCTCCAGGCGCCGGTACAACTCGCATCGGCGGCATCGCCGTTGCCGGGGGGCTTATCCGGGATGCCGATGCCCCCGCTGATGCCGCCGCCGATTTCGCCGGGCAGTGGCTGGCGTAAGCGCAAGGCGCAGAAGTACGACGACATCGCGATCGGTGCGGAACTCAAGGGCAAAGTGATGAAGCCACCGCCGTCGGCGGGCTAGGCGAAGCGATGTCAGCTCACGAGCCGCGCTTGGGGCGCAGAGAACCGAGACCGTTCTGGATTCCCTGATCGACCTGATCCTTGACGTCCGGCTTGCCAGTCGGGGTTTCGCCTACCGACTGACAGCTACAGCCGAGGGTGCCGAACGGGTTGGGGTCCGCGCCGACCGGCGTCGCTGCGGCGGCCGCCACACCGAGCAGCACCGCGAGTCCGACCAGTAATCGCTGGATCACAAACCGTTCCCCGCGAGCATCATTGGCCGGAATGTCTCGGGCAGAACGCAGCGACGCTGACTCCGACGAAAAAGCCTGCGTGGTAACCGTCCAAGCTGCTTTGCTGCATCACGTCATTGGCGACGTCCTGCGTGGCCCGGCCTTGGTCGAGTTCGTCGCAGACTTGGTGGCCGGCCTGAATCGCGGCCTGCGACGACGCGAACGTAACTCCCTTGGCCTTCAACGCGTTCAAGAAATTGTTGTCGACCGCGTCGGCATGCGCCGTCGGGGTAGTGACCGTCATGAGGCCAAGCAAGGCCACCGCGAGAAAGAAAATGGGTGAGCGCACTTGGGTGGTCGACATACGGTGAACCTTTCCGCTCAGCAGAATTGCGAGTTTTGCTGATGGCAAGCCAAGCCGCTTGCCTTGAGATCATTGCATGCCGCGCCCGGACTTTCGAAGCGCGCTCGGCGGTCGAGGTTAACGAGTGTGAGCGTTTACCACACGGTCGCTCAGCGTTGGCAAGCTGGGCACCAGTACGCAACCCGCTCGCCGCTGTCGTCCTGTCTGACGGGCGTACCGCAGCGCCGACAGCCTTGCCCGGCTCGCCCGTACACCCACACCTGCCGTCCCGCCCGGGTGTCGCCGGTGGTGCAGCGGTTGGCGCGGAAGCGGTTGGCCCACAACATCTCGCGGGCCCGCGACACCAACCGGTGCGGGTCGGCGATCGCGCTGACCGGTGCGGTGGGCAGGTGGCCGCTGATGAAACACAGTTCGTTGCAGTAAACGTTGCCGAGCCCGGCGAGCACTCGCTGATCCAGCAGCGCCTCGGCAATCGGGCGATCAGGGCGCGCAGTCAGGTTCGCGGAGGCGACCTTTGGATCCCAGTCGTCGCCCAGTAGGTCGGGGCCCAAGTGGTCGACCACGTCGACATCGTGTTCGCGGTCGAGGATCTCCAGCACGCCCAGGTCGATGCCGAGCGCGCGGATATCGCTGGTTTCCAGAAGGATCCGGACCCGATAGTCGACGCGGGCCGTCAGCGATGTCACCCGCCAGCTGCCGTCCATCTTCAGGTGTGAGTGAATGCTGGCCGGTCCGACACGGATGAACAGGTGCTTACCACGGGTGCATACCTCGTCGACCACGTGACCGCTCAGGTCGACGGTCGCAAAGCGTGGCACCCGGACATCGCAGCGCGTCAACGGGTGGCCGACCAACGCCTCCCGCAGTTTCTCTGCGGTGCGAAAAACGGTGTCACCCTCGGGCATGCGTTATCGCAGTCGCAATCCGCGAGGCGTCCGCGCAAACCCGGCGTCGGTC
Organism: Mycobacterium sp.; assembly: GCA_049589475.1. Classification (GTDB taxonomy): domain Bacteria; phylum Actinomycetota; class Actinomycetes; order Mycobacteriales; family Mycobacteriaceae; genus Mycobacterium. The sequence goes on along the minus strand of JBAWAV010000337.1, from coordinate 801 downwards.
AGAGCTGTCACCACCGCAGCGGAGACCTGCGGCGCCAACACCGGAGCGCTGTTGACGCGCTCGATCAGGATTCCGTTGATGCGCCCCGCCGCGACCAGATCGGCGAGCGCGGCCCCAGCGGCCTGGCTGGCGTCGGCGTCGTCGTCGGCGAAGCTCAGCAGTGACCGCCCGCCGCGCTCGAGGAACCACACCAGTTCGCCGTCGACCAGCACGACGAGCGCCCCGGCTTTGCGGCCCGGTCGGGCCGCCCCATCGCCGTCGCTGCGGGACGGCCACGGCAGCGCGGCACCGTAGGGGTTGGCCGGATCGGCGGCGGCGAGCACCACGGCCCGGTATTCCGGGCGCTCGGGATCGACGCCGTCGAGGTAGCTGCGCAGCCGGTCGACGGTGGACGCGACCGCGAACTGGGCACCACCGAGGGACTCGACGAAATAACCGCGTTGGCAGCGGCCGGCGTCTTCGAAGGCGGTCAGCACCTTGTAGAGCGTGGCGAAGCCACCCGGCACCCCTTCGGCGGTCACCGCGCCGCGGGTCAGCACCCCGTGACGGTTGAGCAGCAGTTCGGCTTGGTGATGGCTCCGCAGCGTGGAATCGGGCTCGGGTGTCGGCAGCGCCGACCACCGGCCGGCCACCGTCGGGTCGGCCGAGCGCGCCTGCGGGTGCGCGACGCTGTAGCGGCTCAGCCGAGGTGGACGCTTGCCGCGGCCCTGCCGGTGTGCCGGCGCCGATCGTTTCCGCGCGCCCGACCCCCCGGACAACGTCGCCCGCACCGGCGCGAACGTGTCGCCGGTCACCCAGCCG
>JBAWAV010000336.1:0-6187 GCA_049589475.1 Mycobacterium sp. | reverse complement strand
GCCTTGGCGACCGCGTCGGCCATAACGCCGATCAGGGCGCCCTGGCGCAGCTCGCCGGTCAGCAGGCGCCGCAGAAACGTCTGCTCGACTTCGGTTGCGGAGGAGAACAATTCGGCGACCAGCTCGGCACGCCGGGCCTGTGAGCCCTTGCCGGCGACGGCGCCGATCGCCGACAGGGTGGCGTGCACGCCCTCGACGGTCAGACTCGGTCGCGCCGCGGCGGGCGGCAACGATCGCAAAGCCGCATAGCCCACACCGATCTGACGCTGCGGCAGCTCGCCGGAGAGCCACGCCACGATGATCGCCACCAGGGTGGGATCGGATCCGGCGTGCCCGAGCAGTTCGGCGATCCGGGCGATCTTGGCCAGCCGCGAAGCCGAGCCACCTACGTCAACCGAGGTTGTCGCGACGTCGGTCAGCAGCACAACCCACCTTTACACGCCTGACCGACAACGTCACGCACGGCCGCGATAACGTGCAGGGCACGCCCGGTGACGATGCAGAGCGCGCAGCGCGATGAGGAGGAACCGGGCAACGCGGCAACCGGCAAGACGCCGGATAGCGGATCGGCGATCAAACACGGAGGTTTGAATGGAGATCAACGGCAAGAAGGTCATCGTCATCGGCGGTGCCTCGGGTATGGGGCGCGCCAGCGCCGAGCTGCTGCACGCCCATGGCGCCAGCGTCGCAATTTTCGACCGCGAGGGGTCGGACGGCAAAGACGTCGCGGCCGGCATCGGCGGCGACTTCTATCCGGTCGACGTCACCGACTTCGCCGGCACCGAGGAAACGCTGAAGACCGCGGTCGACAAACTCGGTGGCCTGCACGTCACGGTGACCACGGCCGGCGGCGGCATCGCGAAGCGCACCATGTCGAAGACCGGCCCGCACGACCTGGAGTCCTTCCAATCGGTGATCGATCTCAACCTCATCGCCTCGTTCAACATCAGCCGGCTGGCGGCCAGCTACATGAGCCAGAACGAGCCCGAAGACGAAGAGCGCGGCGTCATCATCAACACCGCGTCGATCGCGGCCTTCGAGGGCCAGATCGGCCAGGTCGCTTACACCGCGGCCAAAGCCGGCATCGCCGGCATGTGTCTGACGATGGCCCGCGATCTCGGGTCGCTCGGCATCCGCGTGCTGGCGATCGCGCCCAGCCTGTTCGCGACCGGGCTGACCAAAGGCATCCCCGACGAGTTCGCCAGTGCGCTGACCAAGGACGCGGCGTTCCCCAAGCGTCTGGGCCGTCCCGAGGAGTACGCGAAGCTGGTCGCGGCGATCGTGGACAACCCGATGCTGAACGGCCAGTGCCTGCGGCTGGACGCCGGGCAACGGTTCGCCCCCAAGTGATGTCGTAGCCGTTGCCGCGCACCGACCACCCGGTTGGGTGGTCGGTGCATTTAAGTACAGTCGTTCTCACTGGTCGATGGCGTCCAAGAGGAAGGCCCGCGTATGGGTATCGCACTGACCGATGACCACCGCGAACTCGCTGAGGTTGCCCGCGGTTTCCTGACGTCGCAGAAGGCTCGTGGGGCGGCGCGGTCCTTGCTCGACGCGCCCGAGGAGGAGCGCTCGCCGTTCTGGCAGGGCATCGTCGAACTCGGTTGGCTCGGCCTGCACATCGACGAAGAACACGGCGGCTCCGGTTATGGGCTGCCCGAACTCGTCGTCGTCATCGACGAACTCGGCCGCGCGGTGGCGCCGGGCCCGTTCGTGCCGACCGTCATCGCCTCGGCGGTGATCGCCAAAGACGGCACCGCGCAGCAGAAGTCGCGGCTGTTACCGGGACTGATCGACGGAACCGTCACCGCAGGCATCGGTCTGGGCGGACAGGTTCGGCTCGGCGACGGCGTCGCCGACGGTGACGCCGGGATCGTGTTGGGTGCGGGCCTGGGTGACCTGCTCCTGATCGCGGCGGGTGACGACGTGCTGGTGCTGGAACGCGATCGCTCCGGGGTGTCCGTCGAGGTGCCCGAGAATCTGGATCCCACCCGGCGCTCCGGCCGTGTCCGGCTGCAGAATGTCAGCGTCGGCGATGACGACATCCTGTGCGGAGCACGGGAATCGGCGCTGGCCCGGGCCCGGACGCTGCTGGCCGCCGAGGCGGTCGGCGGATCGGCTGACTGCGTCGACTCGGCGGTCGACTACGCGAAGGTCCGTCAGCAGTTCGGCCGCACCATCGCCACCTTTCAGGCCATCAAGCATCACTGCGCGAACATGCTGGTCGCGACCGAGGCGGCGATCGCCGCGGTGTGGGACGCCTCCCGTGCAGAAGCCGAGGACGAAGAACAGTTCCGGCTGGCCGCCGCTTCGGCTGCGGCACTGGCTTTTCCGGCTTACGCCCGCAACTCCGAGCTGAACATCCAGGTGCACGGCGGTATCGGCTTCACCTGGGAGCACGATGCGCACCTGCACCTGCGACGTTCGCTGGTGACCACAGCGTTGTTCGGCGGCGACGCACCGGCCCGGGATGTGTTCGACCGCACCGCATCCGGTGTAGCCCGAGAGAACAGTCTGGACCTGCCGCCCGAGGCCGAAGACTTGCGAACCAGGATCCGGGAGGACGCCGCCGAGATCGCAGCCCTGGCCAAGCAGGCGCAGCGCGACAAGCTGATCGAGACCGGTTACGTGATGCCGCACTGGCCCAGGCCGTGGGGACGGGCCGCCGACGCGGTCGAGCAGTTGGTCATCGAGGAGGAGTTCCGCACCGCCGGCATCAAGCGACCGGACTACGGGATCACCGGCTGGGTGATCCTGACCCTCATTCAGCACGGAACCGACTGGCAGATCGAGCGATTCGTCGAGAAGGCGCTGCGCAAGGACGAGATCTGGTGCCAGCTGTTCTCCGAACCCGACGCCGGCTCGGACGCGGCGTCGATCAAGACCAAAGCCACCAGGGTCGACGGCGGCTGGAAGATCAACGGGCAGAAGGTGTGGACCAGCGGGGCACACTACTGTGCCCGCGGCCTCGCCACGGTGCGCACCGACCCGGAGGCGCGCAAGCACGCAGGCATCACCACGGTGATCGTCGATATGAAGGCTCCCGAGGTCGAGGTGCGGCCGCTACGGCAGATCACCGGCGGTTCGGACTTCAACGAAGTGTTCTTCAACGACTTGTTCGTGCCCGACGAGGACGTGGTCGGGGAACCCAACACCGGTTGGACGGTCGCGAGGGCGACGCTGGGCAACGAGCGGGTCAGCATCGGCGGCAGCGGTTCGTTCTACGAAGGTTTGGCGGGCCAACTGGTTCAACTGGTCCAGGACATGCCGGATCGGTTGGCGGGCGGGCGAATTCGCTTGGGGTCATATCTTGCCGAAGAGAACGCCCTGCGACTGCTGAACCTGCGCCGCGTCGCACGCAGCGTCGAGGGAGCGGGTCCCGGCCCAGAAGGCAACGTCACCAAGCTGAAACTGGCCGAACACATGATTGAGGGCGCGGCGATTATGGCGGCCCTGGTCGGGCCCGAGGTCGCACTGCTCGACGGACCCGGCGCGTTGTCGGGGCGCCTGGTGATGGGGGCCCGGGGTATGGCAATCGCCGGCGGCACCTCCGAGGTGACCCGCAATCAGATCGCTGAGCGGATCCTCGGCATGCCGCGCGACCCGCTGATCAACTAGCGGGTGCGAAGCGCGGGGCGCCGCTGGGGCCAGGCTCCGCCAGCGCGTCGACACGCATTCCGCATGTCACTGAATCGGGTTCACAGTCAACGATGTTCGCGGCCACCCGCAGGCCGTTCTGCTCGGCGAGCTCGACGAGCGCGATCACGTAAGGGCTGGGTAGTTCCGGGTTGAACGCGTGGTGATTGACGGTGTAGGTGAACACCGTCCCGTGACCGGACACTGGACGCGCGACCAGTGGACCGCCGCAATTGCGGCATTCGCCGGCAGCGGGATGGACCCAGAGTGCACAGTTGTCGCAGTGCGCGATGCGGAGTTGCGAGGTCGCCTCAGTCGACACGGGCAAGACAGTACACTCAGGTCGCTTGAGTCGGCAGCGGGTTGATCTAACGGACGGCGCAGATGAGCTATTTCGAAAAAGACGCGATCATTTCCGGTATCGGTATCTCCCGAATCGGCCGTCGCACCGGCATTCCCGGGCTCGAACTCACCCTTGAAGCTGTACGGACCGCCATCGACGACGCCGGTCTGACCGCCTCCGACATCGACGGCATCGCCACGTTGGGTGACACTCCCGCCGCTGAGGTCAATGCCGCCCTGCAGATCGACGTGGCCGACTGCGGATCGGGATTCGGCACCGGCGGTCTGCTCAACCCGGTGATCTCGGCTTGCCGGGCAGTGTCCGAGGGCCACGCCCGCCACGTGATCATCTACCGGACGATCCAGATGCTGGGCGGCACGGTCCCGGTGAAGCAGGACGAGAATGCTCCCGCTCCGCCGCTGGCACGGATGTTCGACACGCCGGAAGGTGAAACGCCCCCCGCCGTCGGCCCGATGGACGATGTCAACGATCTCGTTGCCGCTCAGGCGTATTCCGCGTCGAACTGGCTGGCGCTGAACTGTCGCCGGCACATGGAGCTGTACGGAACCACCAAGGAGCAGTTGGGTTGGTTGGCGATCAACAGCAGGCGTAATGCGGCGCTGAACCCCCGTGCGGTGTACCGGGATCCGATGACGATGGACGACTACCTGGGTGCCCGGATGGTGTCCACGCCGTTCGGGCTGCTGGATTGCGACGTGCCGATCGACGGCTCGATCGCGCTGGTGGTGTCGGCGGCCGACTACGCCAAAGACTGTCCGCACCCGGCGGTCAAGGTGGAGGCGGTCGGCGGCTCCGACGGCGCAGGCGGATGGTTCCACCGCGCGGACTACCCGAAGATGGCGTCGGCGGATGCGGCGGCGCAGATGTGGTCGCGGACCGACCTCACGCCCGCCGACCTTCAGCTGGCCGAGCTATACGACGGATTCACCTTCCTCACCTTCGCCTGGCTGGAAGCGCTGGGTATCTGCGGCGACGGCGAAGCCGGGCCGTTCGTCGAAGGGGCCGAGCGGATCGCCCTGGACGGCGTGCTGCCGCTGAATACATACGGTGGCCAGCTTTCGGCGGGCCGGATGCACGGCTACTGGCTGCTGCACGAGACCTGTCTGCAGTTACGCGGTGAGGCGGGAGAACGGCAAGTGCTCGGGCGGCCCGAGGTCGCGGTGGCCGCCGTCGGCGGCGGTCCGATTGCCGGATGCATGCTGCTGACACTCTGATCACTTTGTGCGAGCGCGCAGTCGAGCCGCTCGTAAATGAATTTGCACGGGCCGCCTATCAGCGTCTACCCTCGGCGACGTGCAACATCTTCTCGTAGTAGCCAGCACCCGCAGCGGGGTCTGATCCAGACCGACCCCCCGCTGTGGGTCGGACGCTACTACTCGTCGGTCACTCCACAAAGACCAGAGAAGACCGGCACATGACAATCACCTTCGCATCAAAAGAACCGTCGACACTGCGCTTCGACGGCGTCGCGCTCCCGCGTGGACTTCGCGAAGACGCCGACACCATGTCATGGAGCACGTTCACCGCCACCTACGCGCCGAACACCGGACCACTGCGCCTGGGCCACTGGGAGTGCGCCGATGCAGCTAAGGGGCCACAGCCACAAACGTTTCGGGCCACGCTGGCGCTCGGCGATCACATCAAAATCGCCACCGCAACCGCGACCGGCCCGGTGGCGGCTCTGACCGCGATGCTCCACGATCACGGCGTCGCGCTCGAGATGCTGCGCTTCCATCAGCTGCAGTCCGACGACACGACTGCAACCTTCATTCAGGGCACCGACGGCTGCCGGGCAGAGTGGGCGATGGGTTGCTCAGAAGATCCCACCGAGTCGGCGCTGTCGGCGATCATCGCCTGTGCGAACCGGCTTTACCGTGACCTCCGCTAGAGGCGGCGCAGCACGATCGGCATGCCGTCCATCGGGATCGGCATGCCGCCGTAGTCCCACGTCGCTTGGTAGCCCGCGTGGGGTAACTCAAGCCGGTAGCGGCGCAGCAGCCGGTGCAGGATCGTCTTGATCTCCAGCTGCCCGAACGTCATTCCGATGCACTTGTGTGCGCCGCCGCCGAACGGCGTGAACGCGTAACGGTGCCGTTTGTGCTCGCTGCGCGGTTCGGTGAACCGGTCGGGATCGAATTTCAGCGGATCCGTCCAGATCTCCGGCAGGCGATGGTTCATCCCGGGGTA
>JBAWAV010000335.1:0-3598 GCA_049589475.1 Mycobacterium sp. | reverse complement strand
ACGGTCTCGGCGACCGCGGCGGGGGAGTCGCAGCCGATGCTGAGCGCCGCGAGCCGTAGCCGATCGCCGACGTGGCCGCGTGGCTGCGAGGTCAGGTGCTCGACCAGCGACGTGCGCAACGCGCGCTCGGCGTCGGGCGTCAGCCCGGCGCGGGCGCGTGCGGTGTAGAGCGGGTGGGCCGGGTAGGCCATCGCGTCGCCGTCGACGACGATCGCGCCGAGGGCTTCCGCGTGGTCGACGGCGTCATGGTCGGCCAGCGCCGCCAGGTCGTTGCGGCGCAACGGCTCAGCCAGCGCCAAGAAGTCCAGCACCGAACGGACCGGTGACGGCAGGCCGGACAGGTAGCCGTCGACCAGTTCGGTGAGCGACGCGCGGGCCCGCAGGTCACCCGCGCCGACCAGATGTCGCAGGTGCAGCGGGTTGCCGTGGCTGCGCGCGAACACGTCGTCGATCGCGGCGTCATCGGGCGCCGTGTCCAGGGCCGATTCCAGCACCGTCGCGGTCGCTGCCCGGTCCAGCGGCTCAACGTCGACCCGGGTCAGCAACTCATCGGCCCACAATGCGCCGACCGCGTCCGGCAGCTCGGTGTCGGCCCGGACCGTGACGATCAACCGCGCCGAACCGCTCAGCGCCAATTGGTAGACCAGCGTGGCCGACAGATGGTCGAGCAGGTGCGCGTCGTCGACGACGAAGAGCTGCCGGGCGCCGTCTCCGGTCAGATAGTCGTGTGCGGCACGCAGCAAGTCGGCCGGTCTGCCGTCGTCGGCGATGTGGGCGTCAGCCAGCTGCCCGCAGAACGCGCCGAACGGAATGGTGCGTTGCGCGGCGGTCCCGACCACCCAGCGCACCTCGTCTGCGGCGAAGTCCTGGGCGGCGCGACGGGCGGCCAGCGTCTTGCCGACGCCGTCGGCGCCGATCAACACCGCGCCGCAACGCTCGGCCAGGCCTGCAGCGACCGCGCGCAGCACGGTGTCCTGCGGCGCGGCAACCCAAACACTCGGCACCGCCGGATTTTATGGCGCTTTCCCGCGGCGATATGCGGTTAGGCCCAAATGGACTCGGCGGCAAGGGTGGTGTTGATCGATCTACTACGGTTCGACTGTGCCCCCCGAACGCAACGTGCCCCACCCGTGGGCGGTCTGCGTGTACTGCGCCTCCGGGCCCATTCACCCTGAGCTGTTGGCGCTGGCCGCCGAACTCGGCGAGGCGATCGCCGAACGGGGCTGGACCCTGGTCTGGGGCGGCGGCAACGTCTCGGCGATGGGCGCGCTGGCCACCGCCGCGCGGGGCCGCGGTGGGTGGACTGTCGGAGTGATCCCCAAGATGCTGGTGCGTCGCGAAGTCGCCGACCATGACGCCGACGAGCTGATCGTCACCGACACCATGCGGGAACGTAAACAGATCATGGAAGACCGCGCCGACGCATTCATCACGTTGCCCGGCGGCATCGGCACGTTGGAGGAATTCTTCGAAGCCTGGACCGGCGGGCATCTCGGTGTGCACGACAAGCCGGTGGTCCTGCTCGATCCCGACGGACACTTCGACGGCCTGCGCGCCTGGTTGTGCGGCCTGGTGGACAGGGGCTACGTCGCGCAGGCCGCGATGGACCGGCTGGTGGTCGTCGGCGACGTCGATGCGGCGATTCGGGCCTGCGCACCCAGCTGAATGGATTAGCTGCCCGCGCTGGGCTCGATGATCCTGCGCCTCCTCAGACCGCTCCGCAGTCTGCGTCGTCGCGCGGATAGGCTGGCCGCCATCTGCCACAGCGCAAAACGGGGGTTAGCCGTGTCCGAACACAACTCTGGTTCTCATAGGCCGGTCGGGCTGATCGATATCGCGACCCGGGTGCACACCGTGTTGGCCGACCTTCCGGTGATCGCCCGCGGCATGCTCACGTTGGCGCGAGCGCAGCCGAACTTCAAGGTGTCGATCGGCAAGGTCTTCCAGGATCGTGCCGCCCGCTACGGCGATCGGGTGTTCATCCGGTTCGGCGAGCAGCAGGTGACGTATCGCGAGGCGAACGCGACCGCCAACCGCTACGCGGCGGTGCTGGCCGCCCGCGGCGTCGGACGCGGAGACGTCGTCGGGATCATGCTGCGCAACTCACCGAACGCCGTGTTGATGATGCTGGCCGTGGTCAAATGCGGCGCGGTCGCCGGGATGCTCAATTACCACCAGCGCGGCGACGTGCTGGCGCACAGCATCGGCCTGCTGGACGCCAAGGCACTGATCGTCGAATCCGATTTCGTCGACGCGGTGGACGAGTGCGGCGGCGCCACGATCACCCCGACGACCATCGAGGAGATGGAGCGGCTCTCGGCCACCGCGCCGACCACCAACCCGCAGTCGGCGTCGGCCGTGCTGGCCAAGGACACCGCGTTCTACATCTTCACGTCCGGCACTACCGGTCACCCCAAAGCCAGCGTGATGACGCATAAGCGGTGGCTGTCTGCGCTGGCGGTGTTCGGCGGGCTGGGGTTGCGGCTGAAGGGCTCCGACACGCTCTACAGCTGCCTGCCGCTGTACCACAACAACGCGCTGACCGTCGCCGTCGGCTCGGTGATCAACTCCGGGGCGACGTTGGCGCTCGGGAAGTCCTTCTCCGCGTCGAAGTTCTGGGACGAGGTGATTGCCAGCCGGGCTTCCGCCTTCATCTACATCGGCGAGATCTGCCGGTACCTTCTCAACCAGCCCGCCAAACCGACCGACCGCGCACACAAGGTGCGCCTGATCGCCGGCAACGGGTTACGGCCCGAGATCTGGGAGGAGTTCACGGAGCGGTTCGGCATCCCGCGGGTCTGCGAGTTCTACGCGGCCAGCGAAGGCAACACCGCCTTCATCAACGTCTTCAATGTGCCGAAGTCGGCAGGCTGGGCGGCGCTGCCGGTGGCCTACGTGGCCTACGACGCCGACACCGGCGCACCGCTGCGCGGTGCGGACGGTTGGGTGCAGCGGGTGCCCGCCGGCCAGCCCGGCCTGCTGCTCAGCCCGGTCAGCAGGCTGCAGCCGTTCGACGGCTACACCGATCCCAGCGCGAGCGAGAAGAAGCTGGTGCGCGACGCTTTCCGCAAGGGTGACTGCTATTTCAACACCGGCGACGTGATGAGCCCGCAAGGCATGGGCCACGCCGCTTTCGTCGACCGGCTCGGCGACACGTTCCGTTGGAAGGGTGAGAACGTCGCCACCACCCAGGTGGAGCGGGCACTGGGGTCCGACAAGTCCGTCGAGGAGTGCACCGTCTTCGGCGTGGAGGTCCCGCGCACCGGCGGCCGCGCGGGGATGGCCGCGGTCAAGCTGCGTGACGGCGCCGACTTCGACGGGAAGGCGCTCGCCCAAACCGTCTACAAGCAGTTGCCGGCGTATGCGCTGCCGCTGTTCGTGCGACTGGTCGAGTCGATGGAGCACACGACCACGTTCAAGAGTCGCAAAGTGGATCTGCGTGAGCAGGCCTATGACTCGAGCATCGAAGATCCGGTCTATGTGCTGGCCGGCCGCGACGAGGGCTACGTGCCGTTCTACGACGACTATCCCGAGGAAGTCGCGGCAGGTAAGCGACCGCAGGGCTGAGGCCCTGGGGGAGCGCGCCGGCCCATCAGAT
>JBAWAV010000334.1:0-1782 GCA_049589475.1 Mycobacterium sp. | reverse complement strand
TTGGCGCCCTCGCGAGGGAAGGGACCCACATGACCACTGTTTCGCTGGATTTCACGTCCGCTGATGAGTTCATTCTGCCCAAGAGCTTCAGCTGGCTTGACTCCCACATCGACTGCACGCTGGTGGTAGCCCAGCCGTCGACCGAACCCGAGTTGTGGTCGGAGTTCGTGACCGGCGCGTACCGCAGCTACTGCAAGCGCGGCGTAGAAGGCGCGCTCGACATCGACCGGATGCGCAGCGGGGCCGACACCGTGATGTTCTACGCGGTGCTCGACGACGCCGGCCACATGCTGGCGGGTCTGCGCGCCAAGGGGCCGCTGCGCTCCGCCGACGACTCGCATGCTGTCATCGAATGGGCCGGTCAGCCCGGCCAGCAAGCGGTCCGGAACATGATCAACGCCCGCGTGCCCTTCGGCGTCCTGGAGATGAAGTCGGGATGGGTGGCCGACGACGCGGATCGGGACCTCGACCTGACCACCCCGCTGGCCCGCAGCGCCTTCCACATGATGGCCCTGATCGATGTGCAGTTCTGCATGGCGACAGCGGCGGCTTACGTACTCAACCGCTGGCGCAGCTCTGGCGGGCTGGTGGCGGGGATCCCCGCGGCGCCCTACCCCGACGAGCGCTATCAGACCAAGATGATCTGGTGGAACCGGCGCGATTTCGTGCGACACGCCGAGCCGGCGCAGGTCGCCAAAATTCTCACCGAGACAAACCAGTTGAGCCGCGCGTTCGATCGGGAACGTGACGCAGGACGGTTGTCGGGCTAGTCGTCGCCGTTCGCCAGGCAGCGGGCGAGCTGCTCGATCGTCGGATAGTTGTACGGCAGCGAAGCGGACAGCGGGCGCCCGACGAAGTCTTCCAGCTCGCCGACCAGCCTGACCGCGTCGGCCGAGTCCAGGCCCAACTTGTCGAAGCGCCGAGTGCGATCGATCTCGTTGGCCGACGTGCCAGTTCGGTCGGCAACCTGCTCGGCCAGCATCGCTTCAATCTCGTCGTAGCTTTTCACAGCGACCTCCCCTGGGTTACCCATCGCGTACGTCCTTGCTCACCAACGCCCCGGCATGTCGATCCGGCGCATCGTCACCCGAAGCAGCGTGAACGCGCCGAGTTCCATCGAGTACGCGAACATCCGCAGGTAGCGCTCGTAGCGGGCAACGAGTTCTTCGCTGGACACCGCGACCGCTTCGTCGCGTCGTGCCCGCAGGCGATCGAACCACGCCCGCAGCGTCTTGACGTAGTCGTCGCGATCGTTCCGCACTCGTTCGATCTCGAGTTCCATCTCCGCGGCGCGGGCGATATCGGCAAGTCGCGGCAGCTCGGACTCCGGGAAGATCTCGTCGACGATGAAGCGGTCGCGCAGTGGTCGATCGCGCGGAATGTCGCCGTAGGCGATGGTCTGCAACGACAGTCGGCCACCCGGCTTGAGCCAGCTGCGGCATGAACTGAAGAACTGGCGATACGCCTCGACCTGCTCTTCGCCGGACAAACCGAAGCGCGCGAAATGCTCGAACGCGCCGACCGAGATGATCGCGTCGAACGGCTCGTCCGGCTGATAGCCGCTCCAACCGCGTTCGTGGATCTCGACGTTCGCCGGTGCGATACCGCGCAGATACTGGGCCTGCGCGTCCGAAAGGGTCAGTCCCACAGCGTGTCGCACGCCGTGCGAGCCGACCATGTGCATGATCTGCGCACCCCAGCCGCACCCGATGTCGAGCACCCACGCCGCGCCGGCCGCGCCTGCCTGCTGGACGTGGTAGTCGAGTTTGCGCCGCTGCGCCC
>JBAWAV010000333.1:0-5488 GCA_049589475.1 Mycobacterium sp. | reverse complement strand
GCCGTTGCCGCCGTCGCCCAGCCACAACCCGCCGTCGCCGCCATTGGGGTCTAGCAGCCCCGTGCCGTCGGCGCCGTTGCCGATCAGGAATTGCCCGGACGCCGTGTTGATCAGGTGGTCGACCTGCTCACCGAACGAGCTGTTGATCCAGCTCTCCACGCTCGCGTGCAGCGGGTCGTAGATGTACTGCTGGAAAAGCCCTGCCGCGGATAGTGTTTCGGCACTCGCCGCGGTGGCGGCGAGCGCCTGGTCCGTGGCGGCCGCACTGACAACGTTGCTGATGAGATCGCCGAGACCGAAATCGTCGGCGTGCGCGGTGGGCATCGTGGCCGCCCCGAAGGCGACGAACGCCCCGAGGGCCGTACCTGTTCCGATTGCGCGCCTGCGGCGGCCTGTGCCGAAGATGAGCCCATCGTAATGAGCCGCGCCCGCGGGGTCAGAGGTTTTTCTCAGATTCCTCTAAGTTGCTTCGATCGCGGGGCTGCTCGCCGTGCCGGGCGAATATATCCAGGTATCGGCGGCGTTCAGCGAGCAACCGCTCGGCCGCGGGCACTTCGAAGACACCGTCGACGCCGGCCTTGGCGGCGGCCAGCGCGTCACGGGGCCCATCGACGAATCGGCCCGCCCACGCCACGGCAGCGTCGTACACATCGTCCGGCGCCACCATCTCGTCGATCAGCCCCAACGCCAGCGCCTCTTCGGCGTCGAAGAAGCGACCGCTGTAGAGCAGCTCCTTGGCCCTGCTGGTCCCGACCGTGCGGGCCAGTCGCGCGATGCTGTCGCCGTCGGCAACCAAACCGGCCAGAATCTCCGTCGCACCGAACCGCACATTGTCGCCGCTCACCCGCCAGTCGGCGGCCAGCGCCAGACCCAGGCCGGCGCCCAGCGCGTATCCGGTGATCGCGGCGACGGTCGGCTTCGGGATCGCGCCGACGGCGTCGACAGCCTCGCGGTGCACGGTTGTCCAGCTTTCGGCCTCCGGCGCGGCCAGCATGCGCAACTCTGTCATGTCATCGCCGGCGGAGAAGATCTCGTGGCCGCCGAAGAGTATGACGGTCGCGATGTCGTCGCGGCGGCCCACCTCGGCGGCGGCCTGCGCGATCTCCCGATAGACCTGGCGGGTAAGAGCGTTGGTGGGCGGCCGCGACAAAACCAGGGTGCCGACGCGGGGCTGGTCTGCGTTCAGGTGGACGCTGACGAACTCGCTCAATGCCGCCACCCGAGTCCGCCGGCTTTGCGGGCGCGGTGATAGCGGTCGGAGTCGAAGAACTCGAAAATCCAGTTTTCGCCGTCGATTTCGAGATTCGGCTGCACGGTCACGATCTGGCGCTCGACGGCCAGCACGTCGGCGACCGTGCGGCCGTTGAGTGAGTCGAGCTGCGTCCAGGTCGGCGGCAGCAGGAAGCAACGCCCGGCTTCGAACTCCGCGATGGCCGCCTGCGGCGTCGCCCACTCGGCCCGGTCGGATTCGGTGTTGTCCCCGTCGGCCCGCTGGCCCTCCGGTAGCGCTCCGACGAAGAAGTAGGTGTCGTAGCGGCGGGTGCGCTCGGCTTCGGGCGTCACCCAATTCGCCCACGGCCGTAGCAGATCGGCCCGCAGGACAAGGTTCTCCCGCCGCAGGAAGTCGGCGAACGACAGCGTCCGGTCGGCCAGCGCCAGACGGGATTCGCGGTAGACCGAGGCGTCGCCGACGATGCCGCTCGGGTCGTCAGCCGGGCCGGCGAACAGCACACCGCACTCTTCGAAGGTCTCGCGCGCCGCGGCGCACAGCAGCGCCTCGGCCAGCTCGGTGTCGATGCCGAACCGCTCCGCCCACCACGACGGCGGCGGCCCGGTCCAGGCGATCTCGGCGTTGCGGTCGCGGTCGTCGACGCCGCCGCCGGGAAAGACGACCGTGCCCGCCGCGAATTCCATTGCGGCGTGGCGTCGCATCAGGAAGGTGGCAATACCGTTGGCGGTGTCGCGTACCAGCATCACGGTCGCAGCAGGGCGCGGTGTCAACGGAACGTACGGGTCGTCAGTCATGAGCGCCTCCGATGGGCCGCGCGGATACGGGTACGCCGGGCGAAGTAGCGCCCGTCGATCACGTCCACCGCGATCGACTGGCCGAACGCCGCGGACAGATTGTCTGAAGTCAGCACATCAGACAGCAGGCCCGCCGCGACGACCTCTCCCTGCGCCAACAGCATGCAGTGGCTGAACCCCGGCGGGATCTCCTCCACGTGATGGGTGACCAGGACCAGCGCGGGCGCGTCGGGATCGGCGGCCAGGTCGGCCAGCCGCGACACCAGCTCCTCGCGCCCACCCAGGTCCAGCCCGGCGGCCGGCTCGTCGAGCAGCAGCAACTCAGGGTCGGTCATCAACGCGCGCGCGATCAGGATTCGCTTGCGCTCGCCCTCCGACAGCGTTTCGTAGGTGCGGTCCGCGAGGTGCTCGGCGCCGAGGCTTTCCAACATGTCGACCGCGCGGTGGTAGTCGACGTCCTCATAGCGCTCCCGCCAACGACCCAGCACGGCGTAGCCCGCGGACACGACCAGGTCGCGCACCACCTCGTTGCCGGGAATCCGTTGCGCCAGCGCCGAGGAACTCAAGCCCACCCGTGAGCGCAGCTCGGACATATCGACCCGGCCGAGACGTTCCCCCAGCACATAGGCGACCCCGGACGAGGGGTGTTCGGCCGCCGCAGCAATGCGCAGCAACGATGTCTTACCCGCGCCGTTTGCCCCGATGATGACCCAGCGTTCGTCGAGCTCGACCGACCAGGTCACCGGCCCGACCAGGGTGTGACCGTCGCGCCGCAACGACACGTTGGAGAAGTCGATCAGCAGGTCGGGGTCGACTGCCTCGCTCGTCTGATCGGCCACTCGACCATCGTGCCGTACCGCGGCGCCGATGCGGCTGTCGGGTCGCGCGCTCAGTCCGGACCGTAGCGACCCGCTGCGCGCGGCTGCGCCGCGCTTGCGATCGCTACGACTCAGACTCGATATCGACGCGGCTCACCACGCCGTCGATCGCATCCGCGGCCTCGATCTCGCCGCGCGTCACACCGAGCAGGAACAGCACGGTGTCCAGGTACGGGTGGCTCAGCGACGCGTCCGCGACTTCGCGCAGCGCGGGTTTGGCGTTGAACGCGATGCCCAGGCCCGCGGCAGACAGCATGTCGATGTCGTTGGCGCCGTCACCGACCGCGACCGTCTGCGCCATCGGCACCCCGACCTGATGCGCAAAGTCCCTCAGCGCCTTGGCTTTACCCGCGCGATCGACGATGGGCCCGATAACCCGGCCGGTGAGTTTGCCGTCGACGACCTCCAGCTCGTTGGCGGCGACGAAGTCCAGCATCAGCTCGTGCGCCAACGGTTCGATGACCTGCCGGAATCCGCCGGAGACGACACCGACGTGATAGCCCAGCCGCCGCAGCGTGCGCAGCGTGGTTCGTGCTCCGGGGGTCAGCATCACGTCTTCGGCGACCTCGTCGAGCACGTCGGCGGGCAGGCCGGCCAGGGTCTCGACCCGCTGATGCAGCGACTCGGCGAAGTCCAGCTCGCCGCGCATCGCGGCCTCGGTGATCGCGGCGACGGCCTCCTCGGCGCCTGCCCGGGCGGCGAGCATCTCGATGACTTCCTGCTGGATCAACGTCGAGTCGACGTCGAACACGATGAGCCGCTTGGCCCGTCGCGCGAGGCTGTAGTCCTCCAACGCTACGTCGACACCCACGTCGGCGGCCACCCGCGTCAACACTTCCTGCAGCTGTCCCCCGACTCCGGGCGGCACGGAGACCCGCAACTCCAGACCGGTGACAGGGTAGTCGGAGACGCCGCGGATGAGGTCGATGTTGACGCCGAGGGCGGCCACTTCGCGGGCGACGGCGCCAAACGCCTCGGCAGTGATCGGCAGGCCGAGCACCATGATGGTGTGCGTCGAGGGTTCCCGGATGATCGGCAGGTCGTCGCTGCGCTCGATCGTGACGTCCAGGCCGACCCCGTGGATCGCCGCCTCGACCTCATCGCGAAATGCCTTGCCGCCGGCGACTTCCGCGGGCGCCGACACCAGCACACCCAGCGTCAGTCGACCTCGGATCACCACCTGCTCGACGTTGAGCAATTCGACTTTGTACCCGGAGAGAACTCCGAAGAGCGCCGACGTCACGCCTGGCTTGTCGTGACCGGTAACGGTGATCAAGGCCGAGACCTTGCGGGGCATACTCACCCCAGATAGCCGCCGCGAGAGGCGATCACGAACGAACGTTGACGTCGTCGGCGCGGGTGACGTCGCCGTCCGACGGGCCGTGCGACCGGCCCACGTGGGCCTCGGCACGTATCCGCTCGATCATGTGCGGGTAATGCAACTCGAACGCGGGGCGCTCGGAGCGGATGCGTGGCAGCTCGGTGAAGTTGTGTCGCGGCGGCGGGCAACTGGTCGCCCACTCCAAGGAGTTGCCGTAGCCCCACGGGTCGTCGACCGTGACCACTTCGCCGTAACGCCAGCTCTTGAAGACGTTCCAGACGAACGGAATCATCGACACACCGAGGATGAACGCACCGATCGTCGAGACCACGTTGTACGGCTGGAATCCGTCGGTGGGCAGATAGTCGGCGTAGCGGCGCGGCATGCCGATGTCGCCCAGCCAGTGCTGAATCAGGAACGTCGTGTGAAAACCGATGAACGTCAGCCAGAAGTGCAGCTTGCCCAGCCGCTCGTCGAGCAGCCGGCCGGTCATCTTCGGGAACCAGAAGTAGGTGCCGGCGAAGGTGGCGAACACGATGGTGCCGAAAAGCACGTAGTGGAAGTGCGCGACCACGAAATAGCTGTCGGTGACGTGGAAGTCCAGCGGAGGGCTGGCCAGCAGCACACCGGTCAGACCACCCAGCAGGAAGGTGACCATGAAGCCGAGGGAGAACAGCATCGGCGTCTCGAAGGTCAGCTGCCCCTTCCACAATGTTCCGATCCAGTTGAAGAATTTGATCCCGGTGGGCACCGCGATCAGATAGGTCATGAACGAGAAGAACGGCAGCAGAACCGCACCGGTGGCGAACATGTGATGCGCCCACACCGCGACCGACAGCGCCGCGATCGACAGCGTCGCGTAGACCAGCGTGGTGTACCCGAAGATCGGCTTGCGGGAGAACACCGGGAAGATCTCGCTCACGATGCCGAAGAACGGCAGCGCGACGATGTAGACCTCGGGGTGTCCGAAGAACCAGAACAGGTGCTGCCACAGCAAGACTCCGCCGTTGGCCGGGTCGTAGATGTGTGCTCCCAGGTGCCGATCGGCGGCCAGTCCGAACAGCGCCGCGGTCAACAATGGGAACGCCAGCAGGATCAAGATCGAGGTCACCAGGATGTTCCAGGTGAAGATCGGCATCCGGAACATCGTCATACCCGGCGCGCGCATGCATACGACGGTGGTGATCATGTTGACCGCGCCCAGGATGGTGCCCAGACCGGCGACGATCAGGCCCATGATCCACAGGTCGCCGCCGGCGCCGGG
>JBAWAV010000332.1:0-1530 GCA_049589475.1 Mycobacterium sp. | reverse complement strand
AGACCGGCTGCTCGCGATCAAGGGCTTGGATCTGGCTCACATGGGGATTTGTGGGTCAAGATGTTCGGATCAGGATTCCATGGTAGATCTCCGCTCGTTGCTGCGTATCCAAGGTCTGAGCCCGTTTGCATGACCCGGCCCGTTTCCGATGCCGCTTCAAACTCACATCCGGTCGCCGCTCACATCGGGCGCACCAATATCCCGCTTGCGTCGGGCGAGGGCTCAGGAGGGCGGGACCATTCTCTTCTTCGGCTTTTTAAGCCAGGCCAAATTTCGGTCCGCTCACCTGGATCCACCGGAGCTGATCTGGCCCCGGAAGATTGAAAAGGGGGAAGCGTTTGTTTTCAGGCGGCCGTTGTCTCGGCTCCTTCCAGCACAACCCCGGCGGTCACATATTTCCAGAAGGCGATCAGCAGCTTTCGCGCCAAGGCAACGATCAGCACTTTCCGAACTCGGCCACCATTGAGCTGTACGCGCTGATGAAACCACAGGGTCAGTATCGAACGGGGCTGATGCCTTACCCACAACCAGGCGAGCTGGATCATGGTCGTCCGCAGCCGCGGGTTTCCGGCTTTGGAGACGCCTTGTTCGTGCGCGACGGATCCGCTCCGCCAGGGCGTCGGCGCCAATCCGGCATAAGCGGCAACCTGCCGTCGGTTGGAAAAGTTTCGGAACAACCCCTCCGACCACAGGACACCGGCGAATTCCGGGCCAATCCCCTTCAAATTCTTTAACATTGCTCCTAGCGCTGGCGTGCCTCCGTCCGACGGGCTGAGCATAGCATCCCGCTCAGCCTCCACGGACTTGATCTGTTGAAGTGTGAGTTCGAGCCGATCAAGTTCGCGTCCAATCTGTGCCTTCAAATGCTCAGGTAGCGGACGACCATCACCGGTCCTGAGTTCCTCAAGCCGCTCTCGTCTTTTGCGCAATAAGGGCTCATAGTCAGAGATCCCCTGGGCGAAGAGCAGCCCCTTGATCCGATTAACGTGCTCGACCCGCTCCGCTGTCAGCGTCTTGCGCTCGCGGCAGATCCGGCGGCGATCCTCCTCTTGTGGGGTCGGTGCTCGAACCATGGCGCACACCCGCGGCTCGCCTCGCTTATACGCAAGCAGCGCGCGCACCAGAGCTTCCCCGTCGATCTTGTCAGTCTTCGCCCGTCGACGCCGGCGCGACGTCGCGATTGAAGCAGGATCAACGACGTGGCTTTCGACCCGTTCGTCCTGCAGCAAGCGGTGAATCCAAAAGCCGTCGAGACCCGCCTCCTGAATCACGATGATTGGAACGACATGCCCCGTGCGGACCTGCACCTTGTCCTTGAGCTGACAGAACCGTGCCCACAGTCCAGCGACATCGCCGCTGCGAACCGTATGCTTAGACATCTTTTCTCCGCCGCCCGGCGACAGCGATGTAATCAGCCAGGTCGATCGACTAAGTTCCAACGAGACGAAAATCGCGCCAAGATCGGTGCGGATAGCGGTCGGCGCTTGGGGTTGGTCAGTAATAATTTGCATGGTCGCCTCCAGAGTGGGT
>JBAWAV010000331.1:0-2064 GCA_049589475.1 Mycobacterium sp. | reverse complement strand
CTCTACGGCTGTCCACTGCCGAAGATCGACCAGCGGACGCAGGCGCCGGGCAATCCGCTTACTGGCGCCTATCGGTGCTCGGACGGCCGCTTCATTCAGCTTTCGATGCTCCAGCCCACTCGGTATTGGACTCCCGTATGCCGACTCTTCGGACTCGATGCAGCCGCTGTGGACGAGCGATTCGCCTCGCTCGAGTCGTTGGCGGCCAACGCCGATGAAGCCACCGCGCTGCTCGCCGACGCGATCGGATCGCGAACCTTCGACGACTGCACGCGGTTGCTGAGCCTTCTACAAGGCCAGTGGTCTCCGGTGCAGGACGCGTGGGAGGTCGCCCACGACGAGTCGTTGATCGCCAACGGGCGCATCGCCGATGTCCGGGACGCCCAGGGCAATCAGCAACGGCTGGTGGCGAATCCGGTGAAGTTCGACGAGGCCGCCGCCCACCTGACCCGTGCGCCGATGTTCGCCGAGCACACCGACGAAGTACTGCGGGAACTCGGCATGGACGACCATGAGCTGATCGAACTGAAGATCGAAGGCGCCATTACCTGAGCGTCTCCGATCCCCGTCACCGTTTGAGTTCCCAGCCCGCCCAGGTGCCGACCATGAAGGGACCCGTCTCGCCGTGGCGCTGGTAATACCCCTGCGGGTCAAACACTTTCGCTTCGGGATAGCGCCAGTGTTGAGCGGTCGAGGTAGCGATGCCGGTGGCCCGGGCGATCCCGAACGAGAGCCCGTACGCGAGGTAGACGACGCTCATCACCGCCCACGCGATCACGAACGCACCAACGTATGGACGGTTGGCGAATATCCTGGTGTGCCGCGCGATGGTCTCCGGCCAGGTGCGTCCGTTGTCATCGATCCACATCAGCGGTGCGGCAACCGACAGCATGATGCCGAACAAGGCGGCCTCCCAGATCAGCGGGAACTGGTGGGGCGTGCCATTGAAGATCGAGCCCCAGGGAATTACCTGGGTGTAGGTGTAGAAACCCATCTGGACGAAGACCGCTTCCATGACGCCGTCCCACACGATGCAGATCGGTACCGATAAGGAGAGCACGGCGAGCTTGGGTCGGCGAACCAACCAGGACCCCAATCGAGCCTTGGCGGCGATCCTGCGGTAGACCGCGAGCGTGAACCAAGCTGGGATGAGGAAGAAGTAGCCATAACCGATGATGACTGCCCACGGCTCGACGGTCGGCGCAAGATTGATCCAGAACCAGTCGACATTGAAGTGGAACATCCGAGGGTCATAGGCGGCATATGGCGCCCAGTTCATGATGGGGTCGAGCCAGGTCAGACTGGTGGTGACCGCGATCATCAGCAGCGTGGGTGTGGGCTTACCCCTGCGGCGCGACTGGACAATCGCCGTTCCCCAGACCGCGAAGAACATGACGAGCGAACCGATTTCAAAATAGATGTACCAGTTGGAGATGCCGAGGAATTCGGTACGCGCCGGGACGAAAGATCCAGCGGGGCGACCTATCCGGGTGGACTCCACGCCGCGACTCGAATTCAGCGCGGCAAAGACGACGGCGACGACACCGACGGCGACCGCTGCCCACGACGGCGTGGTCAGTTTTCCGAACAGCTCCAGGTTGCGGCGGTGAGGGTCTCGTTCGAGAGTCTTCACGGCGATCATGGGGTGTCTTCCGGCGGGCCGTATTCGTCGTAGACCGACTCCATGGAGTTGAGTCGACGGGTCAGCAGGGTCGCCTCTGCGTCGATGCGGGCGGGATCACCTGTGTCGGTGTGAATCCGCTCGAGCCGGCTACGGGTGCGAGCGATCTCCTCGACCAGGCGCTGACGGGCCTCGTCCTTGGTCAGGAGATCCTGGTCGGTCCAGTCGGACTGGGGGAGTTGCATCAGCGGCCTCTACTTCGAGGTAAACAGGTCGCCCAGCGACTTTTGGACGTCGTCGATGCCGCCGTGCTCTCCCATGCCCGCGTAGGCGGCCTCGGGGCCCTTGCCATCGTTGGGCCGCCACGGGTTGGCCTCGTCGGCGTTGTGGGCTTTGAATCCGGCCTCGGGGAAGTTGTACCAACGCCGGGTGTTGTGTTCGAC
>JBAWAV010000330.1:0-2268 GCA_049589475.1 Mycobacterium sp. | reverse complement strand
AGCCGCGGGAACACCACCTTGCGGACCACGTCGCCGACCCGGCCGCCGCCGGTCATCGCCGCTCCGACCGACACCGCCATCAAAATCATGGCCGCCGCATGGGCTTTGCGCTCCTGCTCGTAGGTGTCCAGCACGCTTTCGGGCAAGGTCCCACCCAGCACGCCGGCCACTTTCCACGTCAGGTTCAGCGCGTCACGCAGGCCCGCTGCCATACCCTGGCCGACGAACGGCGGAGTGAGATGGGCGGCGTCACCGAGGACGAACACGTTGCGATCACGCCAACGACTGGCCACCTGGGCCCGAAACGTGTAATCGGTAACGCGAACCAGGCGCAACTGTTCGGCGGCCGTGTCGCCCAGCCACGGCTTGATCAGCGGCTCAATGCGCTCGATGGATTGGTAATCCGCGGCAGTCTCGCCCTCGAGCAGCCGGAATTCCCACCGGTAGCGGGTCTGCCCCACACGCATGTACGTGCCGGCGCGCTCGAGGCTGCACAGTTGGTGGCAGCCCTCCCACTGGTTGAGGTCGGCGTCGGTGTCGACATCGATGACCAACCAATCCTGTTGGAACGGCAGGCCGTACATGTGCGAACCGATCGACGCCCGCACCGCGCTGCCGGCGCCGTCGCAGCCCAGTACGTAGCCGGCCTCGACGGACTGCTCGCCGCCGCGCACCCGGTCAAGGAAGCTCACACGCACCCGACCGGCCCCGTTCTGGGTGATGTTGGTGACCTCGACATCACCCCGCAACACGACGTGCGGATACCTCTTCAGGTTCGCCCGCATCATGCCTTCCAACTCGGGTTGGTCGAACATGTTCATCTGTGGGTAGCCGTTGGCGCTGGGCTCCGGACTGCGCTCCAACTCTGCCAGCACCCGCATGTCGGTGTCGAGCAGTCGCAGACCCAGCGCGCCTCGGCGGTGGGCAGCGAACTCGTCGCCGACGCCCAGGCGGGTCAGGATGCGGTAGATCTCGTCGTCGGCATGCACCGCGCGCGGCAGCGGGTAGACAGTTTCATGGCGGTCCAGCACCAGACACGAAATGCCGTACTGGCCAAGCATGGTGGCTGCGGTGATGCCGGTCGGGCCGGCACCGACGATGATCACCGGCACGAAGTCCGGCAGTGACGCCGGGGCGCCCTTGGATTGTGCGTTCATGCGTATACCACCTTGTTGCGTTGGGTGCCAAGGTCGATGGCGCCGTCGTCGGTGGCCACCGTTGCCTCCACGACGTCACCGTGACGGAGGTAGTTGGGGTTCTTTGCCTGTCCGGCAAGGAATGTCATCAGATCCATTTGATGCGGGTTCTCGATTCCACGCGCGGTGAGCGCGGTGCCTACTGGGGTTCCGGTGAGCACGACGTCGCCGGCGTCGAGCTTCTGAAACTTCGCCAGCGCCTGCAGCGCCTGCACGGGTGTGTAGAGCATGTCGCCCTCGACCACCATGTTCTGGCGCACTTCGCCGTTGACTCGCAACTGGAGCCGCAGGTCACCGAAGCGCTTGAGCTCATCGGCATCGAGCAGCACCAGCGCCGGCCCGATCGGGGTGAACGTCGGATACGACTTCGACTCGTAGAATTGGGCTTTCGTCAGCTGCACGTCGCGCGCCGACACGTCGTTGGTCACCAGCAGGCCGTGGACGAACTCGGCCAGGTTGGCCTCGGTGACCTCGGTGCCCACCGGCAGCTCACGGCCGATCAGCAGACCGATCTCGAGCTCATAGTCCAGCAGCTGCACGTGCGGGGGTTTGACGATGTCATCAAACGGACCGGCGACCGAGCCGGAGGCCTTACGGAAAAAGGTCAGCGGAGTCTTGGCGGGGTCACGGCCGACGTCGCGCACATGCGAGGCGTAGTTGGTCGCCTGAGCCACCAGTCGGCATGGCGTCGTAACCGGCGACAGCAGCGCCAGGTTTTCCACCGGCACGGTGTCGCTGGAGTGCGCGGCGACGTCGATAGCCGCACGGTCGGCCAGCAGTTCGGCAGTACTTGCGGCGTCGGTGCGGATGCGAGCGGCGCCGTTCGGGGTCTGCACCCACCACGCGTCGGCGGTCCGCAGGATCGAGACGGTCATAAGGGGTCCTTACTTTCTTTCCGTTGGTTGATTAGGAATTGGCTACGTTGAACAGCCCGCGCAGGGCGGACAGGTCGAATTCGTTGTCGTGGCGCAGCGCATCGACCATCGCGGCAAGTTCACCCGCGGTCGCGCGCGGTGAACCGACGCCCAGGAAGTCCCTGCTGGGCGGGGGCCCCCATTGGTAGAGCCCGGAG
>JBAWAV010000329.1:0-2172 GCA_049589475.1 Mycobacterium sp. | reverse complement strand
GACCTCGACGAAACGGTGGCCGTCCACCTCGACGGCAGCGAGGACAAGTACACCTATTCCAGCGCCTGGTTCGACCTGATCAGTCCGCCGCCGAAACTCGGACGGGCCGCGGTCAGCCGGGGCAGTCTGGCCAGGCTGGATCAGCTGCCCGCGAAGCTCGCGAAGAACCCGTTGAAATTCGATGCGCCGCAACTACTCACGGTGCCCAACATCTTTCCGGTCAGCGCGATGAACAAGCTGTCGTTCATGGCGATCGGCGAGGTGTACTACCGCCTTGGCGGAACATACACCGGCAAGATCATGAACCTGTCGCAGTTCTACCACATGCTCGATCTGGTCAGCGGCTGGAACAATGCTTACGGCCCAGCGGGTTTCGCGCAGCATCAGTTCCTGGTGCCGCCGGACGCGATGGCCGAGTTCAAGGCCATCATCCGGTGGATCCAGACCCAGGGCCACTATTCGGCGCTGAACGTGTTCAAGCTCTTCGGCCCGGGCAACCGGGCACCGCTGAGTTTCCCGATGGCCGGTTGGAACGTGGCGATGGATTTCCCCAACAAGCCCGGCATCAATGCGTTCCTCAACGAACTCGATGCCCGGGTCATGGAATTCGGCGGCCGGGTGTACACCGCGAAAGACTCACGAGTGAGCGCCGACAACTTCCACGCCATGTATCCGCGTATCGACGAGTGGATTGCGTTGCGCCGCAAGGTCGATCCGACCGGTGTCTTCGTCTCCGACATGGCCCGACGTTTGGAGCTGCTGTAAATGGTGCTTGACGCCGTAGGAAACCCCCAGACCATCCTGCTGCTCGGCGGCACGTCTGAGATCGGGCTGGCGATCTGCGAGCGTTATCTGCAGAACGCGCACGCGAGGATTCTGCTGGCCGCCATGCCGGGCGACCCCGGCCGCGACGCCGCCGTCGCGCAGATGGAGAAAGCCGGGGCGAAATCCGTCGAGTTGATCGACTTCGAAGCCACTGACCCAGACAGCCACCCGAAGGTGATCGATACCGCCTTTGCCGGTGGGGACGTCGACGTAGCGATCGTAGCGTTCGGGTTGCTCGGCGACGCCGAGGAGTTGTGGCAGAACCAGCGCAAGGCGGTACAGATCGCCGAGATCAACTACACCGCAGCGGTTTCGGTGGGCGTGTTGCTCGGCGAGAAGATGCGCGCCCAGGGCTTCGGCCAGATCATCGCGATGAGCACCGTGGCCGGCGAACGGGTGCGACGGTCCAACTTCGTCTACGGCTCCACCAAGGCCGGTCTCGACGGCTTCTACCTCGGCCTCGGAGAAGCGTTGAAGCCCAGCGGCGTTCGCGTCCTGGTCATCCGACCGGGCCAGGTGCGGACCCGGATGAGCGCACATGTCAAGGAAGCGCCGCTGACCGTCGACAAGGAGTACGTCGCCAACCTGGCGGTCACCTCGGCGGCCAAGGGCAAGGAACTCGTCTGGGCGCCAGGAGCTTTCCGCTACGTGATGATGGTGTTGCGACACATCCCGCGGCCGATCTTCCGCAAGCTGCCCCTCTAAATGCGCAACGCACTGGCCACCGTCGGCCATATGGTGATCGCGGCCACGATCGCCGCGGTGGTGTCGGTGATCTCGCTAATCGCCATCGCGAGAGTGCAATGGCCCGCCTTTCCGTCGTCGAATCAGCTGCACGCGCTGACCACCGTCGGCCAGGTCGGCTGCATCGTCGGTTTGCTGGTCGCCGGTTGGACCTGGCGACGTGGCCGGGGTTGGGCGGCACGGCTGTTGGCGCTGGTGTTCGTGTCCGCGTTCTCGGTGGTGACACTTGGCATGCCACTGGGCGCCACCAAGCTGTACCTGTTCGGCATCTCGGTCGATCAGCAATTTCGCACCGAGTACCTGACCCGGCTCACCGACAGCGCGGCGCTGCACGATATGACCTACGCCGGCCTGCCGCCGTTCTACCCGCCGGGCTGGTTCTGGCTCGGCGGTCGCGTCGCCGCGCTGACTCATACGACGGGCTGGGAGATCTGCAAGCCGTGGTCGATCACCTCGATCACGATCGCTGTCGCGGTGGCGCTGGTGTTGTGGTGGCGAATGATCCGCTTCGAGTACGCGGTGCTGGTGACCATCGCGACGGCCGCGGTGTCGCTGGCCTACAGCTCGCCGGAGCCGTATTCGGCGATGATCACGGTGCTGTTG
>JBAWAV010000328.1:0-2031 GCA_049589475.1 Mycobacterium sp. | reverse complement strand
GGATCGGTGGCCGACTTGTTGACGCAGGCGCGGCAACCGATCAAAGACACTGTGGTGCAAACGGACCGCGTCGCGGGGCAGATCGAGTCCGACCACAATTACTTCGACGACCTCGTCAGAACACTTCCCGACGTTTATCAAACGCTGTCCCGCCAGGGTCTCTACGGCGACTACTTCGGCTTCTACATCTGCGATGTGATTATCAAGCTCAACGGCAGGAACGGACAACCCACGTTCGTCAAGTTCGTGAGCCAGGTAACCGGGCGGTGCTTGCCGAAAAAATGACCTCGATCAACAGCCGTCTCAGCGGTCTGAAAGACAAGATCAAGACCAAGCGACGCGATATCAAACCGCTCGCCGACCGCAACCGGGTCACCGTCGGTCTGGTTGGCATCGGCATCGTCGTCGCCCTGGTCGTGGCCGTCTTCTCCTACGAGAAAATCCCGTTACTTACCGGAAAGTCCGGCTATTCCGCCTATTTCACCGAGGCGGGAGGCATCAAACCGGACAGTGACGTGCGAGTGTCGGGAGTGTCGGTCGGCAGGGTGTCGAGCGTCAAACTGGCCGGGACCAAAGTGCTGGTCAAATTCACCGTCGACGACGACGTCGCATTGGGCAACCGCACCGAGGCGTCGATCAAGACCGAGACCGTGCTCGGCACGAAGATGCTCGAGATCACTCCGCGGGGCGACGGCAAGCTCGACGGCCCCATCCCTATCGAGCGCACTCGCGCGCCGTATGACTTACCGGATGCCTTGGGCGACTTGACCAGCACCATCAGCGCGTTGGACACCGCAAAGCTTTCTTCGGCGTTGACGACGTTGGCGAACACGTTCAAAGACACTCCGCCTGACTTGAAAGCCGCCCTGGAGGGAGTTGCGCAGTTCTCCAGCACGCTGGACAACCGTGACGCGAAGTTGCGGAGCCTGCTGGCCAATGCGAACAAGGTCACCGGCGTGCTGGGCAGGCGCAGCGACCAGATCGCCAACCTGGTCATCAACGCGAACGCCTTGCTGGCCGAGCTTCTGACGCAACGCAACGCGGTCGACGCGCTGATGGCCAACGTCGGGGCCGCGACGCGGCAGATATCTGCTGTCGTCGGCGACAACCGGACGCAACTCAAGCCCGCCCTGGACAAGCTCAACAATGTGTTGGGAGTCTTGGACGACCGCAAGAAGGAACTGCAGCGCACTCTGTATCTCATCCCGAAGTACGCGATGTCGTTCGGTGAAGTGCTGGGGTCGGGACCATTCTTCAAAGCATCGCTACCGAACCTCACACTGGGACAATTCGTGCAGCCGTTCACCGACGCGGCGTTCTCTGATCTGGGGCTCGATCCCAATGTGCTGCTGCCGTCGCAACTTGTCGATCCGGGCAACGGCCAGCCTGGTCTACCGCTGCTGCCGTTGCCGTACCCGCGCACCGGACAAGGCGGCGAGCCGCGACGGTCGATCCCGGATGCGATCACCGGCAATCCCGATCAGCAGTCGTGCGGCCCCACCGGCACTCCGTTGCCCGGCCCCGGTTGCTATCCGTACCGGCCGCCGCCACCGGCGCCGCCGCCAGGCGGGCCACCGCCCGGCCCGCCGGCAGATCTCAAGCCGCCGCCCAAGCAAACGCCGGTGTACCTGCCGGCGCCCAACGAAGTGCCTGCGAACGGGGGTCGCTGATGGCGTTCCCGAACGTCCGCGAGAAGGTCGGCAACCGGCTCGACAACGCCGGTGGGTGGATCGAGAACCATCGACGCCTTGCGAAGGTCAGCATTGCGATCAGCCTGGTGCTGATCCTGTTCGGCGGGATCAGCATGATGGTCACGCCGTGGTGGAAGCAGGTCACCCGGAACACCTACATCGCCTACTTTCCGAACACCAACGGTGTCTACACCGGTGACGAGATCCGCATTCTCGGGGTCGCGGTCGGAACAATCGAGAAGATCGAGCCGCAGCCCAACGCGGCGAAAGTCACGTTCACCGTCGAGTCGGAATATCCGGTTCCCGCCGATGTGCGCGCGGCGATCCTGTCGCCGTCACT
>JBAWAV010000327.1:0-1672 GCA_049589475.1 Mycobacterium sp. | reverse complement strand
TGATTTGCTTACGCACGTAGTCGACGTCGCCGACGATCGCGGCGTCGTCGATGACTTCGTCGGGGATGATCTCCGCAGCCTTGTCCTTCTGGTCGCTGCGGAACAGCGCGGTGACCTCGTCGACCACGTCGGCGTAGCCCATCCTGCGATACACGTCGGCGTGGAAGTTGGTGTCCTCGGCGCCCATCCCACCCATGTAGAGCGCGATGTAGGGCTTCATGGCGGACAACGCCGCGGCGCGGTCGTCGGTGATGACGATGTTGGCCGTCGCACAGATCTCGAAGGTCTCGCGGGTGCGGCGGGCACCGGGCCTGGCGAAGCCCTCGTCCAGCCATTCGTTGTACATGTCGGCCAACCGCGGGGTGTAGAAGATGGGCAGCCAGCCGTCGCAGATCTCGGCGGCCAGCGCGACGTTCTTGGGGCCCTCGGCACCGAGCAGGATCGGGATGTCGGCTCGCAGCGGATGCGTTATCGGCTTGAGCGCCTTGCCTAATCCAGTCGTGCGCTCGCCGGTCAACGGCAGCGGGTAGTGCGGGCCGTCGCTGGCGACCGGCTTCTCCCGGGCCAGCACCTGGCGGACGATGTCGATGTACTCGCGAGTCCGGGCCAGCGGCTTGGGAAACGACTGGCCGTACCAGCCCTCGACCACCTGCGGACCGGACACACCAAGCCCGAGCATGTGGCGTCCGCCGGACAGGTGATCGAGCGTCAGCGCCGCCATCGCGCAGGCGGTCGGCGTGCGCGCGGACAGCTGCACCACCGAGGTGCCCAGCCGCAGCCGTTGCGTCGACGACCCCCACCAGGCCAGCGGTGTGTAGGCATCCGAGCCCCATGCCTCGGCGGTGAATACCGCGTCGAAACCGGCGGCTTCGGCCGCGGCCACGAGTTCGGCGTGGTTGTCGGGCGGCTGAGCGCCCCAATATCCCAGCTGGAGTCCGAGCTTCACGACAGCCACCTTTCCTGCAGGTCCGAACCGTATCTTGAATCCATTCTTAGAACCTGTTCTACTCGTTGCTGTGACCACCAGCCAAAGCAGCCCGGTGCAGATCGATAGCCCTCAGAAGCCCCTCTCGGCGCCTCTGAGGCTCTCTTTCGACTACACCCGTTCAGTAGGACCAACTCTCAGCCAGTTCTTCACCGCCCTGCGTGAGCGACGCATCGTCGGTGTCCGGGGCTCCGACGGCCGGGTCTACGTTCCGCCCGCCGAGTACGACCCCGTGACCTATGAACGATTGACCGAAATCGTACCGGTGGCCAGTGTCGGAACCGTGCTGTCGTGGACCTGGCAGCCCGAGCCGCTCGAGGGCCAGCCGCTGGACCGGCCGTTCGCCTGGGCGCTGATCAAGCTCGACGGCGCCGACGTTCCGCTGCTGCACGCTGTCGATGCGGGATCGTCCGACGCCGTCAGCACCGGAGCGCGGGTGCACGCGCACTGGGTCGACGAGCCGGCGGGTGCGATCACCGACATCGCCTACTTCGCGCTCGGCGACGAGGCCGAAGCTGTGTCCGAGGCGACCGACGACAGGGAGCCGGTGAGAGTTCAGGTGGCCCCGAGCAGCATCGAAATCCAGCACACCGCTTCGCTTCCCGAGACCGCGTTTCTACGCGCGCTGGAAGAAGGCAAGCTGCTCGGTGCGCGCACCGGCGAGAACGGGAAGGTGTACTTCCCGCC
>JBAWAV010000326.1:0-3511 GCA_049589475.1 Mycobacterium sp. | reverse complement strand
CCTACGCCACCAACCCCGTCACCGACGTCAACACCCTGGCTTTCACCTGCCACCCCAACCACAAACTCGCCGAACAAGGCTGGACCACCCGCAAAAACAGCCACGGCGACACCGAATGGATCCCACCCCCGCACCTCGACCACGGCCAGCCTCGCGTCAACACCTTCCACCACCCCGAGAAACTGCTCAGGGCAGACGAAGACGACGAGGAACCCTAACCGGGGGCGCTCAGCGCAGCGAATACCGGACCGGTAAATGCTTGAGGCCGCCGACGAACGTCGTCGCGACATACTCTGGATCACCGGTCAGTTCAATGGATTCCAGCTTCGGCAGCAATTCAGTGAAGAAGCTATTGACCTCCATGCGGGCCAGGGCGGCGCCCAGGCAGAAGTGCACGCCATAACCGAATGCCAAGTGCTTGTTGGGATCGCGGCCGATGTCGAATCGGAACGGATCGGAGAAGGCGTCTTCGTCCCGGTTGCCTGACACGTATGACAGCAATAGCGACTCCCCCGCCGCGATCGGCACCCCGCGCACCTCGGTGTCCTTGGCGGCGGTCCGCATGAATTCCTTGACCGGCGTGACCCAGCGGATCATCTCCTCGACGGCCAGCGGCATCAGATCGAGGTTGCCGCGCAACCGGTCGAGCTGGTCAGGGTTTTCGATCAGGCCGTGCAGGCCACCGGAAATGGTCGCGCTGGTGGTGTCGTGGCCCGCTGTGGCGACGATCAGGTAATAGGACACCGTGTCGATATCGGACAGTGGCTCACCGTCGATGCGCGCGTTGGCGATTGCGGAGGCCAAGTCTTCGGTCGGCTGTTCCCTGCGCGCCGCGGTCACGCCGTTGAAGTAGCCGAACATGTCGAGCAACGCCGGAAGCTGATCCTCGTTGGAGCTGCCACGCTTGAATTCGCTGTCATCGCTGCCGAACAGCTCCTGCGTGAGCTTGAGCATCCGCTGGAAGTCCGTTTCTGGAATGCCCAACAGCGACATGATCACGAACAGTGGGTAGTTGACCGCGACCTCTTGGACGAAATCGCATTCCGGCCCCACCGCCAACATCTTGTCAACGTAGGTCTTTGCCAGCTCGTCGACGCGAAGCTTCAGCGCACGCATCGCCTTGGGCCGAAACCAGTCCGCGCCGATGGCTCTCACCACCCGGTGTTGCGGGTCGTCCAGGTGGATCAGAGTGCGCACGCCTGCGGCGGCCTGCAACTCATCCCCCTCCGCGGTCGTCAGAACCGGGCGCGGCCAGTTGGTGAACAACGCGTTGTCGCGCTCGATGTCCATGATGTCCGCGTACTTGGTGATCGCCCAGAACGGCCGGTAGCCCGGCACCTCGACCCGGGACACTGGGGCATTGGCACGCAGATGAGCCAGTGCCGCATGCAATTTCGGCTCATCGGTATATGCCAGCGGGTCGGCGAGGACCTTGCCCGCGTCATCCATCGTCGGTGTGCTCATGGACAGCTCCTCATCTCCGCAACTCCTGCAACACCGCGGTCACGGTGGCGCTGGAGAGGGTGCGGGGAAATGTCGGCATCACCCGGTCGATGACACCGTCGCAGCGGTCGGCGAGTGCGGCCGCGAGTTTGTCGGTCGTTGCGACCACGGCGAACGCGTGCAGGATGTCGTCGTCGATCAGTGTCGCCATCGCATCCCATTCGCCTTGCCGCGACAGCCGGTGCAGGTCGCTCGCCACTTCGCCCCAGCCGTGCAGTTCAAGGACTTTGTGGTAGTCAGGTGTCGATCCGTAGAACGCGATCTGTTTGCGCACACCTGCTGCGCCGAGCCGCAATTCGGCGTCATCGTCACCTGTCACGACGAACACCGGACACACCACCTGGAATGCCGACCGATCGCGACCCGCGCGCTGCAAGCCGCGCTGCACCGCCGGGACGGTGACCTCGTCCAAGTACCGCCGCGTCGTGAAGGCGTGCGCCAACAGACCGTCGGCAACCTCACCGCACATTTCAGTCATCGCTTCACCGACGGCGGCAATGAATATCCTGGGCGACGGAAACGGTTGCGGCTCAGGGGTGAACATCGGCGTCATCAGTTTATGGGTGTAGAACTCGCCCTCGAACCGCAGTCGGCTGCCGTCCTTCCACGCCGACCAGATCGCCTGCAAGGCAAGGATGAACTCACGCATCCGGGCCACCGGATGGCTCCACGGCATGCTGAAACGCTTCTCGATGTGTGGCTTGATCTGTGTACCCAGCCCGAGATTGAAGCGACCCCGCGAATAGGCCTGCAGGTCCCAGGCGGTGTTGGCGATCGTCATCGGATTGCGCGCGAACGCCACCGCGATACTGGTGCCGATCTCGAGCCGTGAGGTGTGCTCGGCGGCAAGCAGCAGCGGCAGAAACGGATCATGGTTGATTTCGCCGGTCCAGCACGCGTCGTAGCCCTGCCGCTCGAGTTCTTTCGCCAATTCCGGCACGCGCGCGAGGTCGGTGAAGACGCCACCGTCGACCTTGAGCTGCTGTGGCGTCATACTCGTGAAGCTACAGTAAGCAATTCGGTAGGGTCAATGATGGCCGCGGGCCTCTCGCAGACGCTACAGTAAGCTCTTCAGTACGTGCCGGCCGACGAGTGAGGATGCGTCCATGACGAAGCCCCCCGAGTGGCAGGAGACGCTCGACGATCTCGACCGTCGCCGCCAGCGCACTTGGGCGATGGGAGGTCCGGAGCGGCTGGCCAAGCACCGCGACAAGGGCAAACTCGACGCGCGGGCGCGCATTGAATACCTCGTGGATCCGGGCACCTTTCGCGAACTCGGCACGCTGGTCGGCGGCGAGGCCGCCGCGGACGGCATCGTCGTCGGGTCCGGCTTGATCAACGGCTCACCGGTGATGCTCGGCGCCGAAGACTTCACCACGTTGGCGGGCAGCATCGGGCCGGGCGGAAACTCCAAGCGGTACCGCATCGCCGAACTGGCTTTGCGCGACAAGATCCCGTTGGTGATGCTGCTCGAAGGCGCAGGTTTTCGGCCGGGCGGTGGCCACTACGGGCGCTCACCCACCGATCTACTGGCGCAGGCGCAATGTTCGGGCCGGGTGCCTACTGTCGCCGCCGTCTTGGGGCCGTCGGCCGGACACGGCGCACTGGTGGCGCCGGTCTGCGACTTTCGCATCATGAGTGAGCAGGGTGCCATCTTCACCGCCGGGCCTCCCGTCGTCAAAGAGTCCACCGGAGAAGACATCTCGAAAGAAGACCTCGGCGGTCCCGGCGTCGCGCTGCCCAGCGGGGTGATCCACAACGTCGCCGACGACGACGAAGCGGTGCTCGACGACGTCCGCCGCTATCTGTCTTATTTTCCTTCCAGCGCTTGGTCATACCCGTCGTCGCTGCCCGACGACGCGAGCGCTGCGCCACGGCAGCTACCGGAGTTGATCGACATCGTCTCGCGCGACAACCGCCGCGTCTACGACATGCGTGCCGTGCTCGACGTGATCTTCGACCGGCCCGACTGGTTCGAGGTTCAACCGCGGTTCGGCAAGGCGATCAT
>JBAWAV010000325.1:0-2602 GCA_049589475.1 Mycobacterium sp. | reverse complement strand
CCGCTTCGAGGAACAGCCTTGCGTAGGGATCGCTGATCAGCGGATCGGCGCTTTGGGTCTCTTTCGCCCGCCCACCGGCAACCCCCAACGCGGTAGCGCCGACGCTCTCGTTGATGTCCCACGTGTCATCGTCGGTTCTGGCCATCAGGACCCCTTTCGCGGCTGTCGGTAAAACGAGCCTACACGAAAGGTTAGCTAAGCTTATTAAATGGTCGCCCCGGCTGCTAGGCGAAGTGGGTGAGGGGTCGGGCCAATCGAGTGTCGTCGATGTAGATGTCGAGCTTCTCGTTGTAGAACGAGATCATTCCGGCGATAGGAGCGACCTCGCGTAGCGGGTGGTCGTAGGTCCAGGCAAGATCGGGATGCACCGCGTCGCCGATTCTGACCGCCCAGTACTGCGAGGTGATTCCCTTGTAGGGGCATACGGTTTCGGTGCTGGTGGTGTCCAAGTGTGCGAATACGACGTCGGTGCGGTCAATGTAGTACCGGGTCGGCAGACCTGTCTCGAAAAGCAGTACCGGACTGTGTGTTTCGGCTAGCACCACTCCGTCGAGTTCGACCCTGATGTGGCGGTGAGAACGCAACGCGTCGACACGGACATAGGGGTTGCGGGGGTGCCCGATGATCGGCTCGTCCTCCTCAAACCAGTCGAGTGCGTCCCATTCGAACCTGACGCTGCCCGCGACCGCGCCCGAATCGTACAGCCGCGCAGCCGACTTCTGTGTGCGTCGGGGCGACGTCAACGAGAACAGCCGCGAGGAGCCGAACTGCAGTTCCTGGACGTGGTTCTCGTCATTCAAATACTCCATCCGGACATCGCCCACGGGGACGTAATACTGGGGGTAGTAGGCGATCTCCCACACGTAATGGGCTCTGGTGGTATCGAATACGAGTGTCCCGTCGACATAGCCGCGTACTCGGCGTGGGGCGGGCTCGATGAGGCCGCGTTCCCCGACCATCTGCGGATAGTCCCGATCAGGAGTCCGTGTCTCAGGGATCGTCCGGCCACCCTTAGGGGATTTGGCGGACACAGTCATGTGTGATTCTCCTATTCATGTGACGAACTGCTGCCCACCGTCGATGTCATACGTCGCACCGGTGAGCGCGGTGTTGCTCATAATGTGGACGGCGAGCGCGGCGACGTCGGCGGGACCCACAACACGGCCGATCGGTAGCGTCGCGCGCAGCTCATTGCGGCGCTCCTCGAGCCGATCCCCGAGCAGTGATGCCGACAACGGCGTGTCGACGAACCCGGCGGCGATGAGGTTGACCCGAACCGGCGCGAGCTCAAGGGCCAGGGCCGCGGTAAACGGCGGCAGGGCAGCGGTGGCCGCCGAGACGATACCGAGGCCGTGACCGACACGCCGGCCGCCGGTGCCGCCGATGAGCAGCAGCGTGCCGCCGGGCCTCATCTTGCCCGCAGCGTTACGCGCGACCTCGAGCGCCAGCACCAGGTGTTCGCTGATCGCGTCGCGCACCTGGGCTGAATCCATATCCAGCAGCGGTCCGTAACGCGGGCCGCCGGCGGTGATCAGCACATGGTCAATCGGTGCGGGCAACTCCGAAAAGAAGCTCTTCAGGGCGGCATTGTCGTTGGCGTCGAACGCTGCGGTGCGCTGCGCGCCGACGTCTTGGGCCGCGTGTGCGAGTCGATCGGGATTGCGGCCGGTGATGATGACGTCGGCTCCCTCGGCGCGGGCGCGTCGCGCTGTCTCCAGCCCGATGCCCGCGCTGCCACCGATTACTACGACGGTCTGTCCGGGCAGCTCCGGTTCACGCTGAGCCGCAACGGAAGTAGTTGGGATGGTCATGCTTCCTCCGCGGGGTGGAGCTGAAAGGCGGCACCCAGCACAGGCGCGTCCCCAGCTTCTTTGATGATGGTCGCATTCCGCAGCGGATTAGTCGACGACGACCTGTGTGGCGCTCAAGCCTACGGGCGCGTTGAGGCCCGTCGGCGGTGGACGCCGCGTTCGCCGCTAAGAGCCGTCCAGCAAATGCGTGTAGGGATCGCTCTCGGCATCAACGTGCTCGGGCATCGGGTAATAAGTCTTGATCAAAAGGTTGCCCTCGTCGTCCCAGGCGAATGTCTCTATGCTGTAAGCCATCTGGACGTTCGGCTCGGTCCCGAAGTAGTTTTCACAGACCCAGGCCATCTCATTGCCGTTCACCTGAACAGTGAGCATCTTGATCTTCAGAATGGACTGGAACATGTCAAACGCGTCGCCAGTGGCGGCGTCGACGCCATGCTTTTCCTCAGTACCGACGGGGTCGAACATCCGGACCTCGCCGGGCATGATCGTGCGCCACGACGCCACCCATTCTTCCTTCTTGCCCGCGTTCCACAACTCCGCATGCTGAGCGGCGTGCGCCAAACGCGCGGCGCGGCTGGGGATTTTGCTCATCATGCCGAACCCTTCTGCCGTCACGCCTGACCTCTCGGCAGCTAACATAGCGTGTTCTCAGATCGGTAGGACGGCCCTCGCACATCTCGATCGCCAACACCCGAGGAAGGAGCACCAATGCGGGTCCGCCGGGTAGTGACTGGCCACAACGGTCAGGGCGAAGCAGTCTTTGTCGACGACGGATACGTCGAACCGACCAC
>JBAWAV010000324.1:0-6093 GCA_049589475.1 Mycobacterium sp. | reverse complement strand
TGGCGTTCAGCGAGTCGAAGATCGTCTCGATGATGATGAGGTCGGCACCACCGTCGACCAAGCCGTTGGCAGCTTCGAGGTAGGCGGCGACCAGCTGGTCGTAGGAGACGTTGCGGGCTCCGGGATCGTTGACGTCCGGCGAGATCGACGCGGTCCGCGTCGTCGGCCCGATGGCGCCGGCGACGTAGCGGGGCTTCTCCCGGGTGCCGAACTCGTCGGCGGCCGCCCGCGCCAGGGCGGCGCCGGCGTAGTTCAGCTCGTAGGCCAGCTCCGCCATCTCGTAGTCGGAGAGCGACACCGCGTTCGCGTTGAACGTGTTGGTCTCCAGGATGTCGGCGCCCGCCTCGAGGTACTCCCGGTGGATTCCCTCGATGATCTGCGGCTGCGTCAGGGTGAGCAGATCGTTGTTGCCCTGAAGAGCGGTCGGCCACTCCGTGAACCGGTCACCGCGGTAACCGGCCTCGTCGGGCCGGTCCCGCTGGATCGCCGTGCCCATCGCGCCGTCGATCACCATGATCCGCTGACCGAGAGCAGTCGTGAGTTCATCGGTGCAGTCGGGCCGGATGTTCGGCTCCAAGACATTCGGCTCAGGGGCGTTCACATGCATCCTTCCGTAACGGAAGGCGTCCTTAACTCTGCCGAGCGTGACGGCTACCGGCAGAGACCGGAGAACCGCTGCAACGCCTCTCGACCAGAAAAGTCTACGACGTCACCCGACCTATGGACGCCCAGCTCGACCCGACCCGCTTGGCCATCCCGGCGCCCTTGGGCGCCATCTCGCGGATCTTGTCGGCATTGTCGTAATCACCAAGCTTAACCAGATTGCAGCCGAACGTATTTCGTCTCGACCACGTCGGCGCCGGTTGTTGAAGTCGTCGACGGTCAGGTCGGCGGCCTGCTTTGGGCGTATTCACCAGGACAAACATAGCCGGTCTATGCAAAATGCGGCGTTGCTCTGCGCGCCACAGCCTGGGTCAGGTCGTACGCTGATTGGCGTGACCTCGCAGGATGTCAGCTCATCGTTTCCCGAACTGCACAACACGATCATCGTGGCTGCGTTCGAGGGCTGGAACGACGCCGGCGACGCGGCCAGCGACGCCTTAGAGCACCTGGACGCGATCTGGGAGGCCGATCCGATCCTCGAGATCGACGACGAGGCCTACTACGACTACCAGGTGAACCGTCCGGTGATCCGCCAGGTCGACGGCGTCACGCGAGAACTGGTGTGGCCGTCGATGCGCATCTCGCACTGCCGCCCGCCGGGCGCCGAGCGTGACATCGTGCTGATGCACGGCGTGGAGCCCAACATGCGGTGGCGCACCTTCTGCGCCGAGCTGCTGGCCGTCGCCGACAAACTCAACGTCGACACCGTGGTGATCCTCGGCGCACTGCTGGCCGACACGCCGCACACCCGTCCGGTGCCGGTGTCCGGTGCGGCCTACTCCCCCGAGTCGGCGCACCGCTTCGGTCTGCAGGAGACCCGCTATGAAGGCCCGACCGGCATCGCCGGGGTATTCCAGGACGCCTGCGTGGCCGCGGGGATACCGGCCGTGACGTTCTGGGCGGCCGTCCCGCACTACGTGTCGCAGCCGCCCAACCCGAAGGCGACGGTCGCGTTGCTGCGCCGCGTCGAGGATGTGCTCGACATCGAGGTACCGCTGGCCGATCTGCCCGCGCAGGCCGAGGAGTGGGAGCAGGCGGTCACCGAGATGACCACCGACGACGACGAGATCGCCGAGTACGTGCAGTCGCTGGAGCAGCGCGGTGACGCCGAAGTAGACATGAGCGAGGCGCTGGGCAAGATCGACGGCGACGCCCTGGCCGCGGAGTTCGAGCGCTACCTGCGCCGCCGCCGTCCCGGCTTCGGACGCTAGCCGCCGACGGAGCTAGGACTTTTCCAGCGCTTGCGTGTGGGCGCTGATGGACCGCCCGAGCGCGGCGACCTCGGCGTCCATCTGGGCCACCTGCCCGCCGGCCGTCTTGAGGAGCGGGCCCTCGCCGAACCTGGTCGACAGGAACGGCTTCAGCCAGCGGAACACACCGACCCAGCCCGGGCAGTACACCCGCTTCTTGCGGTGCTCGATGCCGTCGACGAACGCCGCAGCGCACTTGTCGACCGAGGTGGTCTTGTTCAACGGCCACGGGAACTTCGCCAGCTGCTCGCGGAACATGGGCAGGTCTTTCTGGGTGTCGCGGACCAGCGCGGTGTCGATCCAGGACATATGCGCCGAGCCGACGGCCACGCCGAGGTGGGCGACCTCGAGCCGCAGCGCGTTCGCGAGGTGCTCATTGCCGGCCTTGGACATGTCGTAGGGCGCCATTCCCGGCGCCGCGGTGAACGCGGCCAGCGAGGAGACGACCAAGACATAGCCGCGGCGTTCGATGATCGACGGCAGGGCGGCCCGCACGGTGTGGAAGACGCCGAGCAGGTTCACGTCCAGCACCCGTTTGACGGCCTCGGGATCGACGTTCAACACCGAGCCGTAGCTGGCGATTCCGGCGTTGGCGACGACGGTGTCGATGCCGCCGAACGTCTCGACGGCCTTGGCGGCAGCGGCTTGCATGGCGGCGAGGTCGCGGACGTCGGCAACTACGGTCAGGACGTGTTCGTCGCCGCCCAATTCGGCGGACCTTTCGGCCAGGGCGGCCGCGTCCAGGTCGGTCAGCACCAGCTTGGCGCCCTTGGCGTGCAACCGGCGGGCCACCTCGGCACCGATTCCGTGGCCGCCACCGGTGATGAATACGACTTGCGAATTTACTGACGTCATGGCCGCAACCTACCCGTTGCTACCGCGCTGACGACAGCTCCACTCCTAGCAGCGCATCGACGGCCGTGGCCACCGCACGCGGCGCCACGCTGTCGTGGCCGCCGTACTCGAGTGCGTCGGTCGTCCAACCATCAAGTGCGGCAAGTGCTTTGGGTGTATCGAGATCGTCGGCCAGATAGCGACGCAGCCGGGCGATGACGTCGGCGGCATCTGGACCTGCGGGCAATGTGGTCGCGGCCCGCCAGCGCTGCAGCCGGGTGTCCGCGTCGGCCAATACCTGCGGCCCCCAGTCTCGGTCGGCCCGGTAATGCCCGGCCAGCAGACCCAGCCGGATGGCCGCGGGCTCGACGCCCTGAGCGCGCAGACCCGACACCAGGACCAGGTTGCCACGGCTCTTCGACATTTTGTGGCCGTCCCAGCCGATCATGCCGGCATGCACGTAGTGACGGGCGAATCGTCTTTCGCCGCTGACGGATTCGGCGTGCGCGGCGGTGAATTCGTGGTGCGGGAAGATCAGGTCGCTGCCGCCGCCCTGGATGTCGAGGGTGCTGCCGATGCGGCTGAGCGCGATCGCCGCGCATTCGACGTGCCATCCCGGTCGGCCGGGGCCGAACGGCGACGGCCAACTGGGTTCGCCGGGCCGCTCGGCGCGCCACAGCAGCGCGTCGAGTTGATCGGTCTTGCCCGGCCGGTCCGGGTCGCCGCCCCGTTCGCCGAACAGCGCGAGCATGGTGTCGCGGTCGTAGCCGGACTCGTAGCCGAACTCGCTCGTGGCGTCGGCGCGGAAGTACACGTCTGGGAACTCGGCGTCATCGACCACATAGGCCGCCCCGGAGGCCACCATCTTCTCGACGAGCTCGACGACCTCGGCCACCGCCTCGGTCGCCGCCACGTATTCGCGCGGAGGCAAGACCCGCAGCGCGGACATGTCGTCGCGATACAGCGCCACCTCACGAGCCGCTAGGTCGCGCCAGTCGACGCCGTCGCGGTTGGCCCGCTCGAACAGCGGATCGTCGACGTCGGTGACGTTCTGGACGTAATGCACCTGATGGCCGAGATCCAGCCACACCCGGTGGATCAGGTCGAACGTCAGATAGGTCGCGGCGTGGCCCAGATGGGTGGCGTCATAGGGCGTGATGCCGCAGGCGTACATGGTGGCGGTCGGTCCGGCCGCCACCGGGCGCACCTGGCGATCAGAAGTGTCGTACAGCCGCAGTTCCGGGCCGCGTCCGGGCAGCGCCGGTACCGGTGCCGTGGGCCAGGACTGCATACCGTCGACTTTAGGCCCGGCGACGATGCGGGCCGGGCAACGGCCCGCTGAGAAGCCGGCCAATCGAGCCGGAGTGCGCGGATCAGCTCGCCAGCCGAATGGCACCCAGCAGCAGGTCCGCCAGCTCGGCGCGGCACATCAGGAAGTCGGGTAGATACGGATCGGGGCGGTTATAGATCATCTCCGAACCGTCCAGTCGCGAGGCATGCATGCCCGCGGCCAGAATCACACCGGCCGGTGCGGCCGAATCCCACTCCCACTGCCCGCCGGCGTGGACATAGGCATCGGCGTCGCCGCGGACCACCGACATGGCTTTGGCGCCGGCAGAACCGATTTGGACGAACTCGACGTCGAGTTGCCGGGCCAGGTGATACAGCACAGCGGGCGGGCGGTTCGAGCTGGCGGTGATGCGGATCGGCCCGGTATGCGGCGCCGTGGGTGCGCTGACGGTGTCGCTGCGGTACAACTCCCCCATCGCGGGCAGTGCGACGGCGGCGTCGGTGATCGCACCGTTGGGGCCGCCGTGACGCTGCCACAACGCCACGTGCACCGCCCAGTCGTCGCGTCCCTGCCAGGAGAATTCGCGGGTGCCGTCCAACGGGTCGACGATCCATACCCGGTCGGCTTGCACCCGGGTCAGGTCGTCGTATGCCTCTTCGCTGAGCACCGCGTCGCCCGGGCGCTCGGCACGCAACCGCTTGAGCAGCAGCGCGTTCGCCTGGATGTCGCCCTCGTCGCCGAGCAACCACGGATGGCTGAAGCCCACGCGATCGCGCACGGCCAGCAACAACTTGCCCGCTTCCTCGGCCAGCTCAGCGGCCAGCGCGGCGTCGGTCACTTGGGCGTTCATCCGGTCCAGTATCGCCGAGGACTAGCGGTTCGACGCGATCCACGCGTCGGTGAAACGCTGAACTGCACCGATGTCGTCGCCGAGGCGACCGATGATGAAGTTTTCGATGAACCCGCCGACCATCGGCACCTTGACGTCCACGGTCGTGCTGAAACGCAGTTGCGAACCGGTCGACGCGGGCGTCAGCAGCACCCCGCCGTGTGCTGTCACCGGGGCCCGCGGCACCGCGACTTCGATTGCGCCGCAAGCCTGCTCATCGTCGATCCAACTCCAGCGCTCGATCCGCGCCATCCCGAAATCGCCGCCGGCCAGCTTGGTGACCGCCGTCGGCAGCCGGTCGGCGAACAGCTTGACGGCAAGGTCCACGGTCACTGCGCCGTCGGGTTCGACAGTCAGTCCGTTGAGTGTCGCGGTGCCATTCTCGAAGGCGGCCAGCCGTGCCCGCCAATAGTCGTCGTCGGCGAATGCGGACAAGATGTCGCCCACACCGACCGGGGAATCGAACGACATGTCGAATCGTCTTGCCATGACTAGAACGCCGGCCAGGGAATCGGGCGGTGCCGGTCCGGGCCGGGCATCACCGGGTTCGCCAGCAGTGCGCGGGCACGCAGGTGCAGCGCCGCGATTTCGGCGCTGGTGATGTGCTCGCTCAGCGCGTCGCCGAGCGGCCCGGCCACCGCGTCGACCAGGCAGTCCACCCTCTCCAGGGTTTTCTTGTCGAGCGACTTGCCGGCCCACCCCCACAGCACCGTGCGTAACTTGTCCTCGACGTGCAGACACACCCCGTGGTCGACGCCGTAGACGTCGCCGTCGACCCCGCGCAGCACGTGACCACCCTTGCGGTCCGCGTTGTTGATCAGCACGTCGAACACCGCCATGCGGCGCAGCCGGATGTCGTCGGCATGCACGAGCGAGACCGGATCGCCGGCGTAGTCGTAGGCCCGCAACACCGGGATGTAGCCGGGCGGCAGCCTGCCCTCCGGCACCAGGTCGACGAGATCCAGTCCGGGTTCCGGCTCCGAGTCGGGCGCATCGCCGGGCTGGTCGACCCAGAGCTGCAGCATGCCCGGACCGGCAGGCCCGTGTCGAATAATGGTGTAGGGCACGATGTTCCAGCCCAACTGTGTGGAGACCAGATACGCGCAGAGCTCACGGCCGGCAAGTGTGCCGTCGGGAAAGTCCCAGAGCGGCTGCTCTCCCGAGAT
>JBAWAV010000323.1:0-3523 GCA_049589475.1 Mycobacterium sp. | reverse complement strand
TCGCGGTGACCAATCGGGTTGAAATCCACGGGCCGCCGTACCACATCCGCCATCCGACGCTGAGACGCTTTACGTGCAACCAGCCCTGCCAGGCGGCCGCCGGGTCTGAGGACGCGCATCGCCTCGTTCAGGGCGTGGCGCCGTCCGTCGTGGCCCGGAATGTTGTGGATGGCAAGGCTACTGACGATGGCGTCAAAGCTGTTGTCCTCGAACGGTAGTGCGGTCACGTCGCCGGTGTGCAGTTCGATTGCCTTCAAAGACGCAGGGCCTGGGCTGCCGCCGTAGCCACGTCACCTCGCAGAGCTGAGATCGGTGGGCTGCCTCTCAGATGGATTGAATTCGCAAGCAGGATTACGTACGCATCTGAGCCCGGATCCATCCACAGCGACGTCCCGGTAAACCCGGTGGCGCCAAAGCTGCCGATGGGAAAGATCAGGCCGCGCGGCTTAGAAAAGTCCGTGTCGATATCCCACCCAAAGCCGAACAGTCTTTGATCCTTGATCGCCGGATAGTTCGGCGCGAGCAGAGGATCCGTTGTGTTCGGTGTCTTTGCGATGGCCTCGCGGGCAGCACCGTTAGCTGCTGCGATTTGTCCGGCTGTATGTCCGGGCTGCTGAGGAGTCGTCATCAAAGCCAGAGTCGCTTGTCCCAATGGAAACTTGCTGGGGCGGCCCGCAAGCCGATCAAGCAACGCCTCGGCATAAATGCTGACATCGTGCGCCGTCGAGAACACACCGGCATGCCCGGCAACGCCTCCCATGCGGCGTGTCGTCGGGTCGTGCACGGTACCGCGAAGCAGGTAACCAAAGTCGGGATTCTTGCTCGGGTCAGCGTTGCTTTGATCGTCAATGGCCGTTGGCGCGATGCGCGGCAAAAGACTGGTGCTCCATGTGCCGGCAGGACAGGAGATCGGCACACCCCTGTTGGGCGCGGGGGCCCAGCCAATCGCAGCTCCCCGATTCGTATGTGGGCCGCATGCTTTGGTCGGAGGAAGGTAGCGGGTGTCGTCCATACCGAGCGGCGCAAAGACATTCCGCTGAACGTAAACGTCTTCGTCTTCGCCGGTGAGTTTTTCGATCAGCGCGCCGAGCAGGATGTAGTTGATGTCGGCGTAACGAAATTCCTCGCCCGGGCCTGACTGCAGTGGCGTGGTGAGCGCGCGATGAACGCCTTCTGCTTTATCGCCCGCCTCCAGTCCCCATGAATCTTGGAGGTTGACGTCTATCGGTTCCCCGGAAGTGTGTGTCAGCAACAGACGGACCGTGACCAGTGCACGCAGTGGATCGTTCGCCGGATTGAACTCGGGCAGATACTTCTGCACGGGATCGTCGAACTGAACCTTGCCGTGTTCGTAGAGCTGCATGACAGCAGTCGCCGTTGCAAGAGATTTCGTCAACGATGCGATGTCGAAAATCGTGTCTTCGGTCATTGGCTCGGCGGGTGCGGGTGAACCGTCCAGCCCCGGCTCGCCGGCAAGCTTGCGCGATCCGTAGGCGCGGTGGAAGGCGATCCTGCCAGCATGCCCGATCACCACCACACCACCTGGCAATTTCTCTGCCGCGATCGCGTCGTTCATAAGCTTCGAGACTGTTGCGAATTCGGTTGTGGGAGCTGGTGTTCCCTTTCTGCTCACTGCATACCTGGCCGAAGCCGCCGCCACGAACACCAGCAAGGCAGCTGCAATAGCGACGGCTATTCGCACGGTTCTTACCGGCTTCACGGGATCAGTCTCGTCGCGGAGCGGATCATCGGGGCAATCCTTCCACGAGGGCGCGCGGCCAAAGTCACATCCGCCACATAAGCCTCTCGGATCGGAGGCATCATTAGTGCCCGCCTCATAGCGACAACTTGGTGTGAAGTAAAGGCTTCCAGGCCAAGCAGAGCCCCAATGGGCCGGTTAGCGACGCCGCGGATCCGAAGTTTGCCCAAGTATGCGCATCCGATGCGAAAATGAGGGATGCCGAATCACGGCACGCCTCAGCGCCCCGAGGGTGCGCAAGCCGACGCGGAGGAGTGGGCGCGATTCTTCGAGCTATTCGGCCACGCCAGGATTCGGCGCGGAGTTCGGATGCTTTCGAAGCTGCCGTCCGCCCCGCGGTGCGAAGCCTGTGGCAACCCATTCGCGGGTGTCGGCGGCTGGCTGATGCGGCGGATGGAAAAGGGCCCGTCGCGTAAGAATCCGCGTTGGTGCAAGGTCTGCTTCGAGGCGGCGCCCCAGGGCGGCATGACCATGACCATCGGGGTGCTCTTCGCCGATGTTCGCAATTCGACCGCGCTTGCTGAGACGCTCCCACCGGACGAGATGGCCGAACGCCTCAATCGGTTCTACGCCGAGCTC
The DNA here is from genome assembly GCA_049589475.1 of Mycobacterium sp. Taxonomy (GTDB): domain Bacteria; phylum Actinomycetota; class Actinomycetes; order Mycobacteriales; family Mycobacteriaceae; genus Mycobacterium. Next base: position 1,185 of record JBAWAV010000323.1, on the reverse strand, counting down.
ACGCAGGTGATCGTCCAGCACGGGATCGTCGACAAGCTCATCGGTGACGAAGTGATGGGCCTCTACTTTCCGCCCCTCACGTCCGACGGCCGCTACGTCGACGCGATGGTGAGTGACGCTCACGCCATTCTGCGTAGGCAAGGTCGCGACTCGGCCAAGGGCTCGCGGCTCGAGGTGGGGATCGGCCTGGGCGTCGGCCCGGCGTTCGTCGGGGTCGTCGGCGAGGGCGAGGTCCGCGACTTCACCGCAATCGGCGACGTGGTGAACACCGCGTCGCGGCTGCAAAGCGTTGCAGCCGGGGGCCAGATCGTCATGCCCGAGAGCGTTGCGCGCATCGCTGCCGTCGACGGGGGTGAGGTGGTAACGCTCGACCTCAAGGGCAAAGCCGAACCCGTGACGGCGCGCCGGATCACGGTCGCGAGCTAGAGGTAGCGGCGCGCGCCCCAGTAGTCCGCGTCCAGTCGAACCGGGGTGATGCGCACCGGCACCGACTTGTCGAATGCCTCGATCATGTCGCCGTTTCCGGAATACATGGCCACGTGGTAGATCGCATCGGGATCGGCCGGGTCGCTGCCGCCGTGCGAGTAGAAGAGCAGGTCGCCGGGTTGCAACGCGGATTTGTCGATCGCGCGGCCCAGGCTGTCGGCGGCTTGCGGACCGGCGTCGCGCGGCAGGGTGATGCCGTGCACCTGGTAGATGGTGGCGGTGAAACCCGAGCAGTCGATCCCGAACCCGGCGTCGCCGCCCCACACGTAGGGGACGCCCACGAACGCGGCGGCGTAGCGGACCAGGTCGGCTCCGGTGGGATGCGGTATGTCCGTGGGCTTTTCGTAGACCGCCACCGTTCCGGTATCCAGCCACTTCGGCCCGCGATCGGGGGTGGCCACCTGCACGCCCTTGTCGGTGCGGCTCAGGACGGGAAGCCTGGTGTTGGCACTGATCTCGAGATCGCGATCGGAGAGTCCGGGTTCGCGGTACAGCCACGTGGTGACGCTGCGATCGGCCACCGCGAAAGGAGCGTGGTCCTTCAGCGCGCCGTAGCTCGGGTCGATGGTCACCTGCGCCTTGGGAATCCAGCCGGGATAGCCCTGGGAATCCTTCGGTGTGGGCTGGCCGGGAACCCGTACCTCGTCCCAGTCACCCTGCTCGCGCACCACGAGGACGCGATCGCCGAACAGGGCCTGC
>JBAWAV010000322.1:0-3371 GCA_049589475.1 Mycobacterium sp. | reverse complement strand
GGCGGGACGGCCGCGGCGGCGGCGATCGAGCCGAGGGTCGTCGCGTACAGCACGCCGACGCTGGAATTCTGCGGCCAGTAGTCGCCGAAATACTGCAGGTCTTGACTCACGATCCCGGGGAAGTTCTGGCCGAACCAGTTCGTGGCGTTCAGCAGGCCCCACAGGTCGCGGTTCGCGTTGCAGGCGACCGACGGGATCACCGACGGCGCGGCCATCGTGTAGGCATCCACCGCGGCTTGCGCGAGCATCACATGTTTGGCGCAGTGTGCGGCCAGCGGCTCCAGGCCGCCCATGTTGAGCGCGGTTCCCCGGGCGACGTTGGCGGTACCGGCAAGGCCCGTCCACGACGCGCTGGTGGTCGCGATGTTGGCGGCGGACACCGCCATTCCCATCTGGTGACTGGCCGCTTCGGTGGCCATGACGCTCGCGTAGGCGACGATCGATCCTGGGCCGGGACCACCCTCGAAGATCAGCGCGACGATCTCGGGCGGCGCAGCGACCCACCGTGGGTCGAGGGGCATACCGAGCTCAGAACGAGAATTTGGCGGCGCTGATCAGCTCTTGAAGCACGTAGCTGACCGACGACATGCTCTGCCCGGTGGCATACGAGGCCCGCTGACCGAAGTGTGCCCCGGCCGTTCCGAGGTAGGCACCGCCGGCACCGGCCATCGCCGACGCGAACGCCGCGTCGTCGGCGGAGGCTGCCATCGGCACGACGCCGGTCAGGGCCGCAGACCCTGCCGCCGTGGTGGCGGCCATTTCTCCGGTGACCACCGACTCCGTCAAGGACGAGACGTTGACGGCTTCCGGCGAAACATCGAGCATCGACATGCTGTCTCCCCATGTTCTGATCCGCAGAATCGGCCCCGCGGAGTTACCCGAGTCTAAAGTGTTTCCCTCTCGCATGCGCACGCGTATTCCACGACGGCCCCGCAATGGTTATTCGCCCGATTCTGGGGTTCCTACCAGGACTCCTTCGATATCGCCCTCGGTTGTCACCAGGAGGCCACGCCCCGGCGGGAGTTGTTGAGAACTGATCCTGGCGAAGACTTTGACGTTCGCCGGATCGTTGTCCATGAACAAGATCGGTGACCGGGACCCATTCATCTTCTGCAGGAACGGATTCATCACCACCTGACCGGCCCAGTTACCGGGCAGGCGGGCAGCTATCACATGCAGACCGATCTGCCGGCTTCGCTCGATGAGCGGCCACAACGGCGCGGTCGCCGCCGGCTTCACCACCTGGTTGTGCGGCCGCAGCTCGTGTTCGTCGTCGATCAGGATGAACTGGCGCGGGCCTTCCCACGATTTCAGGTTCAGCAGTTCTTCCTGCGTGAGACCCGACGGTGGGAGCCGGTCGCGCAGCTCGGCCACCAGCTCGGCGATCACCGCGTCGATGTCGTCCGCGGTGTAGGCGTAGGCGCGCACGTGCGGGCCGCGGATCTTTCCGATCAGCGTGGTTTTGGGGTCGATGACGGTGATCTGCGCCTGTTCCGGAGTGAACCGTTTAGTGATCGCCTGACCGATGGCCGCCAGGGTCGTGGTCTTGCCGCAGAGCTGGCGGCCCATCACGAGCACGTTGGGCAGCACCCGGGTGGGCAGCGCCACCGGCTGCAGCCCGCTCTCGCCGATCGCGAACGGGATGTTGAGTGGATCGGCCGCGTCCGCGGAGCGCTCGTAGGCCTCGATGATCTGGGTCAGCGCGACCCGCTCGGGCAACCGAGACAGCGTTTCGACCCTGTCCGCGCCGGTGACCTGCGCGATCACCGCACCGATTCCGCGGGTAGTCACCCGCTCACCCTCGGTTCCGGTGATCTCGGGAATTCCCATCAGCAGCTCGTGGCCGTCGCGGTTGAGACCGAATCCCGGCCGGTCCAGCGTGTTGCGCGCGGCCTTGCGCCGCTCCATCGAACTGCCCATCTGCGACTCGTCGGGGTTGCTCAACCGAAGCTGGATCCGGGCGTTCGACACGTTGAGCAAGCCCTGTTTCTGGCCGACGAACCATCCGTTGGCACTAGTCATGACGTGCACGCCGTAGGAGAGCCCCTGCCGGGCGATGGCGATCGCGCGATCACCCATCGCGAAGTCCTTCTCGTAGAGGTCCCCGTAGTTGTCGATGATCAGGAACACGTCACCGAACTTGTCCTCCGGGTCGGTTCCGCCGCCACCGGCTGCGCCGAACCGTCGTTCCCGGAACTCCGAGATGTCGATCTGATAGTGCTTGAAGGACGCTTCTCGCGCGCGAATCAGTCCCTCGATCGTGGCGATCGTCCGCGACACCCCCTCGGTGTCGTTCAGGCTGACGACACCGGCGACGTGTGGAAGCTCCTCCATCGGGTACAGCGCCGCCCCGATGCAGTAGAAAGTCACCCGCTCCGGGCGGTACATCAATGCGGCGGACGTCATCAACGTCATCAACGTGGTGCTCTTGCCACGCTGCGCGGTGGCAACGACGATGACGTTGTCCATCTCGGCGTCGATCACCTCCACCTCTTGGGTGTGATCCTCTGGGATGTCGACAATCCCGAGCGGAAAGATCAGGCCCGGGTTCTGCCCGTAGTCGACATGCCAGGGTTTGCCGCGCCAGTACCCCACGAGTGCGTCCACCGGTTCACTGATTTCAAGTGGGGGAAGCCAGATTTGGTGAGGTAGCCGGGCAGGGTGCGCCACCAGCGAGTCGCGGATGACATCGAGCAGCTTCTTCTTCCGGAACCCGTCGGAATGGAACAGGAATTCGTCGGGCTCCTCGGGCACGTCGGCAACCGCAAGGGCCGCAGTGTCTTCCGAGGTCAGCGGCTGGTACTCCCAGGTCAGCGGACGCGGCTGAGAGAAGCTCACATCAATGGTCCGGTTGACGTTGGCGACCTTCTTGGGTAACACGTATGGTGCCGACAGATAGAAGCACCGGAACGGCTCCAGGTCCCGCGGGCCGACTTTGAGCAGTGCGTAACCGTTTTCTTTCGACGGCAGGTGTAGCGCCGCGTCGTTGCCGATCACGTCGCGAGAGTCCTCGGCGGTCTCGGCGCGCAGCGCGACCCGGAAAGCGATGTTGCTCTTGGCTTTACTGAGCGACGATAGGTCCAGGCGCTGGCCGCCTAGGGTGAAGAAGACGTTACAGCCTCGGCCTTCCTGACCGATGTGGATGACCAGCTGGATCCACTCCTGGTGATGATGGAACAGCTCGAGGTACTCGTCGATGATGACCAGCAGGATGGGCACGGGCTCCAGATCCCGCCCGGCCAGTCGCATCTCCTCGTACTCGTTGGCATCGCGCGCCCCGGCGTCTTTGAAAAGCCGGTAACGCCGGTGGATTTCGCCGTCGATCGCTTTGCGCATGCGTTCGGCCAGGTGTCGGTCGTCCTTGCCGAGGT
>JBAWAV010000321.1:0-3179 GCA_049589475.1 Mycobacterium sp. | reverse complement strand
TCCGGGCCGACCTCCATCGCGTTGGGCGACGGCACGTTGTCCAGCAGCACCCGAGGCTCGCCGCCGTTCAGGTCCAGCTCGAGAATCCTTCCGCCCTCACGACATTCACCGATGAACAACCGGCCGTGATGGACGGTGATGCCGTTGGCGGATGGAACGTCACCGCGCAGTACCCGCGTGTGGCCGTCGGTGCTGCGCACGCTGACCCGGCCGTCCATCACCTCGGTGGCGTAGAGGTCGCCGTGCGGGCCGAAAGCCACGTCGTCGGGCGCGATGATGTCGCCGCCCTTGGGGCTGATGGTCTCCAGTTGTCCGCTGCTCACGTCGAGGGCGCTGATCTGGCTACCGGTCACCTGGGCGATGTAGACCCGGCCGTCGGGCCCGGTGCGCAGGCCGTTGGCACCGAACAGCCGGCTCGGCGGGGTAAGCCGCTCCATACGCCAGCCCTCGGCGAGGGTCGGTGACACACTCGTACCGGAGCGGCCTTCTTGCAGCAACATCGGTGATGACCTCCGGGCCTAGGCGTCGCGGCGGTTCCAGCCGGTGACGTTAGCAATCGAATCTGGTCCAGACAATAGGCAGGCAAAGCTCGACCGACGGCACTTGACGCTCAGCCATTTGCGGAGAATCATATTCTCAATTATGCGCATCCAGCTATTTTGTCCGGACAAACTGGCGAATAAGTCTTAGTCGTGGATAACCTGCTCAGTCTCGAGCGGCGCGTGGTCATAGTGGCCGGCGCCGCGGGTGGTGGCATCGGCACCACCGTGACGCGGATGGTCGCCGAGGCCGGTGCGACGGTCATCGCGGTGAGCCGATCCAAGGAGAATCTCGACGAACACATCGTGCCGTTGGTGCGGCGGGGGCTGTCGATCGTTCCGGTTGCCGCCGATGTCGCGACCGAGGACGGAGTCGCCGCCGCGATCGAGCAGGCCCAGCGGGCCGACGGCGAATTGCACGGCCTGGTCAACGTGGCCGGCGGGGCGGCGCCGGAAACTTGGATGCCCTCGACCCGAGTGACCCGCGGCGACTGGCGCGATCTGTTCACCCAGAACCTGGAAACCGCGTTCTTCATGAGCCAGGCGGTCGCCGCGGAATTGAGAGCGCACAAACGTGCCGGGTCGATCGTGTCGATCTCCTCGATCAGCGGCATGAACACCGCGCCGTTCCACATCGCCTACGGCACGGCCAAGGCAGCGGTCGTGGCAATGACGCGCACGATGGCCGTCGAGTTGGCCCTCGACGACATCCGGGTCAACGCCGTCGCGCCCGGCGTGACCGCGACGCCGGCGTCGCTGACCTACGTCGGCGAGGACGCCGACCGCGATCGCCGCGCCATCGCGATGGGCCGTCGCGGCCGGCCGGAGGAGATCGCCGGCGCCATTCTGTTCCTGCTGTCGGACCTGTCCAGCTACATCACCGGCCAGACCTTGTTGGTGGACGGTGGCCTGGACCTGAAATGGACGCATCTGGCCGCCGACAACACCTCGTTATTTCTCAAGGACGACTCCTTCCGAGCAGCGATACGGAGCACGGAATGACCGACACTGAAGCAGTCGAAACAGTCGAGGAGCTTTCCGCTCCGGTGACGATCGGCGTCGAGGCCTACCTGTCCGAGGACTACGCCCGCGCCGAGCGGGACAAGCTGTGGCGCAAGGTGTGGCAGCAAGTGGGCCGGGTCGAAGAACTGCCGGAAGTCGGCAGCTATTTGACCTACGACATTCTCGACGACTCGATCATCGTGGTACGCAGCGGCGATGACGAATTTCGCGCCCACCACAACGTCTGCATGCACCGCGGCCGCCGGCTGATCGACACCCCCGACGGCGCGAAGAACGCTCGCGGCCGGGCTCGCAAGTCATTCGTCTGCGGCTTCCACGGCTGGACCTACGGCCTGGACGGCGCGTGTACGCACATTCGCGAACAGCAGGACTGGCAGGAAGCCCTGACCCCTGACAACACCCACCTGCGGGCAGTCAACGTCGACACCTGGGGCGGCTGGCTGTGGATCAATATGGATCCCGACTGCGAGCCGCTGGCCGACTATCTGTTTCCCGCCGCGAAGATCCTGGACCCGTTCGGTTTGGAGAACATGCGCTTCAAATGGCGCAAATGGCTGAACTTCGATTGCAACTGGAAGGTGGCGCTGGAGGCCTTCAACGAGACCTACCACGTCTACACGACGCATCCGGAGTTCAACCAATTCGGGGAGTTCAAGGGCTGGGCCAAGGCGCAGGGCAGGCACAGCAACATCGGTTATGACGCCCCGGACGACCTCGCGGCGACCAAGTCCAAGATCCGCCTCGGGACCGGCGCCGATCCCCGTGTGTCGACCGCCGAGATGCAGATCTACACGATGGAGGAGACCAACACCTCCACCACCGAGACGCTGGTGAACGCCGCCAAACGGTTGGTCGACGAACTGCCCGAGGGCGCACCGGCCGACAAGGTCCTCGAGCACTGGCTGGCGTCCGCGCGCCGCGACGACGAGGCCCGCGGCGTGATCTGGCCGACGATTCCGTCCGAAATCCTCGGGCAGGCAGGCACCGCGTGGCAGATCTTCCCGAACTTCCAAATCGGTCAGGGTATGACGGTAGCGCTGTGCTACGGCGCCCGGCCGGACCCCAGCTACAACCCGGACAAGTGCATTTTCGAGGTCTCGGTATTCGAGCTTTATCCGAAAGGCCAAGAGCCCCAGACAGATTGGGAGTACACGCCGGTCGGGGACCCCAGGTGGCTATCGGTCCTACCCCAGGATTTCTCCAACATGGCCGCCGTGCAGCGGGGCATGAAGTCCCTCGGCTTCCCGGGCACCAAACCCAACCCATACCGAGAGCGAAGCACGGTCAACCTGCACTACCAACTGTCGAAATACATGGGCACCGGCGAACCGCAGGAGCTTTGAGACAGATGACCCAGTTTGATGGGCGGCCTGACACCTGCGGGCCCACCGACGTACCGCAGGACGTCGACATAGACGCGATGCGGGCCAAGTACGCCCAGGAGCGCGAGAAGCGCCTCCGCAAGGACGGCGGCGCGCAGTACCTCGAACTCGACGGTGACCTGGCCGACCTCTACGAGGTAGACCCGTACACCCCGGTGGCCGACCGCGCCCCGATCGACGAGGACATCGAGGTGGCCGTCCTCGGGGGCGGGTTCGCCGGATTGTTGTCGGGCGC
>JBAWAV010000320.1:0-2546 GCA_049589475.1 Mycobacterium sp. | reverse complement strand
AGAGATGGTGCGTCGAAAGGACGTTGAGAAGTGATCTCAGATGCTGCAGCTCATCGAACCACTGGAACATAACTGGGCTATATGCCCACCTGATGATGGACTGGGCACCAGCGTAGAGAATAACTAGAAATTCGCGGTCGCGCGTCGAAGTGGACGGTTTGAGGACGCGATAGACGACAAAAGCGAAGATGAGTATTTGCCCGGTCCAGAACAAGGGGCCGGCGAAGCTGAGACTTTCTCTCGCGCGCGCATACGCCAAGGCGACGAGAAAGATCCCCATCGTGACGACCAACAGAGCGTCCGGGATGCCGTTACGGCCGTCCTTTTGCGTCCGAGTAAATGAGCTTTCGTAGGGCCGTAGGAGATCATCGAAATGACTGGCACTAGATGGAGGAGGAGCAAATTCAACGCCTACCATCAGGCCGCCACCCTTTGGTTCTCACCGGTAGAGGTTTGGCCGACGTATCTATGAACTCGCGACTTATCGGCGACCGGCTTCACAATAGTTACCCCCTGAACGCGATCGAACTTCTAGCTGGACATTCATCAATTCCTACGATGCTCGCGGCTATGGGAACAGTGAATGTATGCCTGCTCCGCTGCTCAGGATCCTTTCCGCGTATCTCATATGTGTGCCGGATCGTGTCCGTTGGTCGGCACGTACACGATTGCCGGCCGGTAGCCGGGGGGTGCGTGTCCGTTTCCGTTCCTCGAGTATCCGGCCGCGGGCTTCGGCGGCGGTGAGGCTGCCGATTCGTCCGGGTATCCCGCCGCTGGTGGGCGCGCGACCACCTTGAGGCGTGAGCCGAACTTGGAACCAGCCGCGCTGGCAGCGGCGCCCGCAGCGACGGCTCCTGGCAGCCCGCCGAACGCGAACGGAAAACCCAACCCGCCGCCCAAAGCGGCATCTCCCGCAGGCAAAGGCACCCCCGCGGGAAGCGCCATCGGCGGCGGAGGCGCCGCCGACCAAAGCCAGTTCGGCGGAACGGACAACGCCCCCAACGAGGGCGCCTCGCCCAGGCCGGCCGCGACTCCAGAGTCGCCGACGAGCACAGACCCCGCCCCGCCATCAGCGCCGCCGGCCCAATCGGGGGCACTCCCGGCCCCACTCGGGCCGCCCCCGGCGTCAGCGCCGCCTGCGGCCCCGTCGGCCGCACCACCGCCGACGTCGCCCACTGCGGCCACGGGTGGGGCGGTCTCCGCCATCGATATAACGGGGCTGAGCGCGTCGATTGCCACGAACGCGCCGAAAAACGCCGGAAGATAGAGATAGTCCTGGAGCAGACCGCTGCCAACGCTGCCGAGCCCGCCCGTACCCGACGCAGTTGTCGTTGAAGTCAGGCCCAGGTCATTGAGGAGGTTAGTCAGGAGCCCCGATAACCCCGAGCCGGACGTTGTCGAGGAGGCGGCTGGCGACGCGAGGCTTTGCAGTGTCTGGGAGATCAGCCCCGACAGCGATGACTGTGCATTGCCGGCAGCGGTTGCAGCGGCTTGGGTGGCCGCGGCGCTCTGTCCGGCCGACCCGGCCGGGTTGGCGACCTGCGGCGCCTCGGTGAACGGTGTCACCTGGCTGGCGGCCGCCGAATTCGCGGCATAGCTGTACATCGCCGCGGCGTCCTGGGCCCACATCTCGCCGTACTGGCTCTCAGTGGCCGCGATCGCCGGTATGTTCTGACCGAAAGTGTTCGTCGCGACCAGCGAGGCCAGCTGAGCGCGATTGACCGCGATCGCCGCTGGCGGCACCGTCATCGAGAACGCTGCCTGATAAGCAGCCGCCGCCGCCATGGCCTGGCTGCCCACATGCTCAGCTTCCGCGGCGGTGCTGTTGATCCAGGCCACATAAGGAGCCGCAGCGGCCGCCATCTCTGTCGACGACGGACCCGTCCATGATTCGTCGGTTAGTTCCGAAACCGCCGATCCGTACGACGTTGCCGCGGAACGCAATTCGGCGGCCAAACCATTCCAGGCGGTGGCAGCGGCCTCGATCGGCCCGGACCCTGGCCCCGCATACATCCGCGCGGAGTTGACCTCCGGTGGTAACGCCCCGTAATCCATGGCTGAACTTCGGCTGCCTAGAGCGCCGCAGCCGCGTTGGCGGCCTCGGCGGCCTCGTATGAGGCGGCGCTGGCCCCCAGCGTGTTCACAAACATCTCGTGAATCGCTGCGGCCTGGGCACTGATCGCCTGATACAGCTGGGCATGGGTGGCGAACTGCGCCGCGGTCAGCGCCGACACCTCGTCAGCGGCCGCGGGAACGACGCCTGTGGTCGGCGCTGCCGCCGCCGCGTTCCCGGCGGCCATCCCTGCACCCAGACCCCGCAGGGTGCCTGCGGCAGCCGTCAACACCTCGGGCTGTGTAGTCACAAAAGACACGTATTCCTCCTAACGGAAGCAAGCCTCAATCGGGCCGCGATGATGGTGGCGGCGCCTGTCGTCGAGCAGCAAACCGATCATACATTGATTCAGCGATTTACGTACTATCTGGCATCAAAAAGTACATCAATGATGACCTGATGATCTTTCGTGATCGCAGAAGCATCCGTGTAT
>JBAWAV010000319.1:0-10678 GCA_049589475.1 Mycobacterium sp. | reverse complement strand
CGACGGCGAGGTGATCATCGTCGACGAGTTCACCGGCCGCACGCTGGTCGGCCGGCGCTACAACGAGGGCATGCATCAGGCCATCGAGGCCAAGGAGCACGTCGAGATCAAGGCCGAGAACCAGACGCTGGCCACCATCACCCTGCAAAACTATTTCCGGCTCTACGACAAGCTCTCCGGCATGACCGGTACGGCGCAGACCGAGGCCGCCGAACTGCACGAGATCTACAAGCTCGGCGTGGTGCCCATCCCGACGAACAGGGAGATGGTCCGCACCGACCAGACCGACCTGATCTACAAGACCGAGGAAGCCAAGTACATCGCGGTCGTCGACGACGTCAGCGAGCGCTACGAAAAGGGTCAGCCGGTGCTGATCGGTACGACGAGCGTCGAGCGCTCGGAGTATCTGTCGCGGCAGTTCCAGAAGCGGCGCATCCCGCATAACGTGCTCAATGCGAAGTACCACGAGCAGGAGGCCGGCATCATCGCCGAGGCGGGCCGCCGCGGGGCCATCACTGTTGCCACCAACATGGCCGGCCGCGGTACCGACATCGTGCTGGGCGGCAACGTCGACTTCCTCGCCGACCTCAGGCTGCGGGCCCGCGGTCTGGATCCCGTCGAGACCCCGGACGAGTACGAGACGGCTTGGCACGAAGAGCTGCCGATCGTCAAGGACGAGGCGGCCGCCGAAGCCAAAGAGGTCATCGAGGCCGGCGGGCTTTATGTGCTGGGCACCGAGCGGCACGAATCTCGCCGTATCGACAACCAGTTGCGCGGCCGTTCCGGTCGGCAGGGCGACCCCGGTGAGTCGCGTTTCTATCTGTCGCTCGGTGACGAGTTGATGCGTCGCTTCAACGGCGCCGCGCTGGAGACGCTGCTGACCCGGCTGAACCTGCCCGACGACGTGCCGATCGAGGCCAAGATGGTGACCCGCGCGATCAAGAGCGCGCAGACCCAGGTCGAGCAGCAGAACTTCGAAGTGAGAAAGAACGTCCTCAAGTACGACGAAGTGATGAACCAGCAGCGCAAGGTCATCTACGCCGAGCGCCGCCGCATCCTGGAAGGCGAGAACCTGCAAGGGCAGGCGCACGACATGCTCGTCGACGTGATCACCGCTTACGTCGACGGCGCCACGGCCGAGGGCTACGCCGAGGACTGGGATCTCGAAAAGCTCTGGGAGGCACTCAAAACGCTGTACCCGGTCGGGATCGACCATAAGGACCTGATCGACTCCGAGGCGATCGGCGAGCCCGGCGAGCTGACCCGCGAGGAGTTGCTCGACGCGCTGGTCGACGATGCCGAGAACGCCTACGCCAAGCGCGAGGCCGAGCTGGAACAGCTGGCCGGCGAGGGTGCCATGCGCCAACTGGAGCGCAACGTGCTGCTCAACGTCATCGACCGCAAATGGCGCGAGCATCTCTATGAGATGGACTACCTCAAAGAGGGCATCGGGCTGCGCGCGATGGCGCAACGCGACCCGCTGGTCGAATACCAGCGTGAGGGCTTCGACATGTTCAGCGGCATGCTCGAAGGCCTGAAGGAGGAGTCCGTCGGCTTCTTGTTCAACGTCGCGGTCGAGGCGGTGCCGGCGCAGCAGGTCGCACCGGTCGAGGAGCCCGAGGGCCTGGCGGAGTTCGCCACCGCGGCCGCAGCCGGCGCGCAGCAACGTTCCGCCGCTCCGGCTGCAGGTCGCGAGTCGACTGCGTTGCGCGCCAAGGGGATTGAGACCGAGTCGCCTGACCTGACCTACAGCGGACCCGCTGAGGACGGCTCGGCGCAGGTGCAGGGCAACGGCGGCAAGACGTCGGCGGCGGTGTCCGGCGGTACTCGGCGCGAGCGGCGTGAGGCGGCTCGACAGCAGGGCCGGCACTCCAAGCCGAAGTCCACCAAACGGAGCTGACCACCCGGGCCCGGCGTCAGCCGATGTGCAGCGCGATCACCTGCCAGCGCCCCGCGGTCGCCAGCTCGATCCGGCAGGCGATGGCGTGCACCCGATGCCCGCGGCTGTAGCTTCCGAACACCTCGGCCGCCCGGTCGTCACCACCCACTGCCTGCAGCCGCACCCGGCGCAACACCGCCACGCCGTCGTGGCCGCCCGCCGCCCGATTGGCCGACAGCACCGAGTCGACGAGGCCCGCGGCCAGCAGCCCGTTCAGCTGGGCGATCGGCCGGCGACGGTCGATCACTTCCAGTACTCGTCGTAGCGCAGCATCGGCGAAAGCCGCGGCACGGCGCGTCGAGGCCGACATGATGGGCACCGAAGGTGAATGTCGTTGCGGGACAGGGGCATTGCGCTGTCGCAGCACGGTTGTCGACAGCGGCCTGCATTGCCGGACATCGCGCGCGGGCGGTTCGCAGTCGACGACGGGTGTGACCGCGAACGCGATGCGATCCGCTGGACTCGGGCTGCTTGACACTGCACTCTCCCATGATCGACCGACGGCTGATTCGTTGGTCTGCTGGAGAGTGGCAGACGACTGTGAGGATGATCGCACAAACGCGGAGTCGATGTACTCCCGCTGTCGTCGGCCGGTGCGGACGGTTAGCGTGTGCGGCAGATCGGTAGGCGGACCTATCGGCGAGGAATGTAAGGGGACGGGCGACGTGATCCGGTTGTCTACTTCGGACGCATCGTTCTATCAGCTGGAGAACAGCTCCACCCCGCTGTATGTGGGCTCGCTGTCGATCCTGCGTGCGCCGCGTGCCGGGCTGAGCTACGAGACGTTGCTGGCCACGGTCGAGCAGCGGTTGCCGATGGTGCCGCGCTACCGGCAGAAGGTCCGTGAGATCACGATGCGGCTGGCCCGGCCGGTATGGATCGACGACCACGATTTCGACATCACCTACCACGTCCGGCGCTCGGCGCTGCCGTCGCCGGGCAGCGACGAGCAGCTGCACGAGCTGATCGGCCGGCTGGCCGCACGCCCGCTGGACAAGTCGCGGCCGCTGTGGGAGATGTACCTGGTCGAAGGCCTGGCGAAGAACCGGCTTGCGCTGTACACCAAGTCACATCAGGCGCTGATCAACGGGATGGGCGCCGCCGAGATCGGCCACGTGATGGCCGAGCGGAACCGCCGTCCGCCGCCGTTCGGCGAGGATATCTGGCTGCCGGCCCGCGAGCCCGGCGCCACGCGTCTGTTGCTGGGGGCGATCGGAGACTGGGCGACCCGCCCGCAGGCCCAGTTCCGGGCGGTCCGCAGCGGGGTCACCGATCTGCTGACCAACTCCGGTCAACTGGTGGACGCCGGTCGACGGCTGTTCGACGTCGCGCGCACGCTGGCACGCGGCGCCGCGCCCAACAGCCCGCTGAACACCACGGTGTCGCGCAATCGGCGGTTCACCGTCGCCCGCGGACGACTCGACGACTACCGCACCATCCGGTCGCGCTACAACTGCGACGTCAACGATGTGGTGCTGGCGGTGATCGCCGGCGCGCTGCGCAACTGGCTACTGTCCCGCGGGGAGGCGGCGGCGCCGACCACGATGGTGCGGGCGATGGCGCCGTTGCCGGTCTATGTCGACGACACCTTCGACTCGTCCCGCCGCGGCCAGGCGATCAGCCAGGTGGCGCCGTTCCTGGTCGACCTGCCGGTGGGGGAGGGTAACGCGGTCGTGCGGTTGTCGCAGATCGCCCATGCCACCGAATCCAATCCGACGGCGGGCAGCCTGGTCGATGCCCGCACCATCGTCACGCTGTCCGGATTTGCGCCGCCGACATTGCACGCCATGGGTATTCGGGTGGCGACCAGTCTGTCGCCGCGTCTGTTCAACCTGTTGATCACCAATGCGCCGGGCGCCCAGTCGGACATGTATGTCGCCGGGGCGAAGTTGCTGGAGAGCTACGCGGTACCCCCGTTGCTGAACAATCAGGTGCTGGCCATCGGTGTCACGTCGTACAACGGCACCCTCTATTTCGGCATCAACGCCGACCGGGACGCGATGAGCGACGTCGACATGTTGCCGGCATTGCTGGCCGAATCGCTCGACGAACTGCTCGAAGCCGCGCGCTAGATGGCGCGTTCACCAAGCCGAGAACCGGTGTCGGGCCTTAACATCGGTTATGAGCAAAGCGTCAGACACCAACGGGTCGGCTAAAGACAAGAAGCGCGTTAAACAGAAGTCAACGCGGTCAAAGATTTCGAACGAGGTTTACGAAGCCGAATTATTCAGGCTGCAAACCGAATTCGTGAAACTTCAAGAATGGGTGCGAGATAGCGGAGCCCGGGTTGCGGTGGTGTTCGAGGGCCGCGACGGCGCCGGCAAGGGTGGCACCATCAAACGGATCACCGAATATCTCAGCCCCCGGATCGTGCGGATCGCGGCGCTTCCGGCGCCGACCGAACGGGAACGTGGTCAGTGGTATTACCAGCGTTACATCGAGCATCTACCCGCCAAGGGAGAGATCGTGCTCTTCGACCGGTCGTGGTACAACCGCGCCGGCGTCGAAAAAGTGATGGGATTCTGCACCGCGCAGGAGCACGCCCTGTTCCTGCGCCAGACTCCGACGTTTGAGCAAATGCTCATCGACGACGGAATTCTGTTGCGCAAGTATTGGTTTTCGGTCTCCGAGAAGGAGCAGTTACGCCGATTCCGATCGCGGCTCACCGACCCTGTCCGGCAATGGAAGCTCAGCCCGATGGATATGGAGTCGTTGACCCGGTGGGACGACTATTCACGGGCGAAAGACGAGATGATGACCTACACCGACACGCCGTCGACACCGTGGTACGTTGTCGAATCCGATGTCAAGAAACACTCGCGGCTCAACATGATGTCACATCTGTTGTCCACCATCGAATATCACGAAGTGCCCAGGCCCCACGTCGAGCTTCCGACGCGTCCGGTGGAAGCCACTGACTACCAGCGACCGCCACGCGAGATGTCGACCTACGTCGACGACCATGTTGCGGCATTGATCGGCGACCCTGAGTGACCGTTTGGTGATGCGGATCTACATCCCGGCCACGCTTGCGATGTTGCAGCGACTCGTCGCCGACGGTTCGCTGTGGCCGGTGAATGGCACTGCCTTCGCGGTGACGCCGCGACTGCGGGAGGCCTACGCGCAGGGCGACGAGGACGAGCTCGGCGAAGTCGCGCTGCGCGAGGCGGCGCTGGCTTCGCTGCGGCTGCTCGCCATCGCCGCGGACGAGGCGCCGGACGACACCTTGCCGCCGCGACGCGCGGTGCTGGTCGCTGACGTCGGCGAGGCCGCTTTGCGCCCAGACCTCGATGACGCTGTCGTCCGGATCACTGACCCGGTGAGTTCTGAGCAGGTCGTGGCCGCGTTCGTCGACAGCGCCGCCGCAGAAGCACACGTCAAGGCGGCCGTCGCGGTCATCGACGCCGCCGACTTGGGCGACGAGGACGCCGAGCTGACCGTCGGCGACGCGCAGGACCACGACCTGGCCTGGTACGCCACCCAGGAGCTGCCTTTCCTGCTCGAGCTGCTCTAGAGGCCTAGCTACGGCACCGTAAGTTACGGTACCGTAGGTTTATCGGGCTAAGGCAGGAGCTTTCCATGACCAGAAAAATGGCGAAGGTCACCGCTGATGTCATCGACACCGTGCCCGTTACGCTGGCCGGAGTGGACACACACCCCGGGTGGCACGCGTTGCGCACCCTCGCCCAGCGCATCACCACCCCGCTGCTGCCCGACGACTATCTGCACCTGGCCAATCCGCTGTGGTCGGCGCGCGAGCTGCGGGGCCGGATCCTGGAGGTCAGGCGCGAGACGCGTGACTCCGCGACCCTGGTCATCAAGCCTGGCTGGGGGTTCGGGTTCGACTACGAACCGGGCCAGTACATCGGGATTGGTCTACTGGTCGACGGTCGTTGGCGGTGGCGTTCGTATTCGCTGACGTCCAGCCCGCGTAAGGGCGCTCGCACGGTGACCATCACCGTCAAAGCGATGCCCGAGGGGTTCCTGTCAGCCCACCTGGTGGCCGGGGTACAGCCCGGCACGATCGTGCGGCTGGCCGCTCCGCAGGGCAATTTTGTACTGCCCGACCCGTCGCCGCCGGCTGTGTTGTTCGTCACCGCCGGGTCGGGCATCACGCCGGTGATGTCGATGCTGCGCACGCTGGTGCGCCGGGATCAGATCACCGACGTCGTTCATCTGCACTCCGCGCCCACCGAGGCTGACGTGATGTTCGGTGCGGAACTCGATCGTCTGGCGCACGACCACCCGGGCTACCGGCTGCGGCTGCGCTCTACCCGAACCGAGGGCCGGTTGGATATGAGCATGCTCGACGCCGAGGTGCCCGACTGGCGAACGCGGCAGACCTGGGCGTGCGGGCCGGAGCCGATGCTCAAGGCGGCCGAACACGCGTGGGCGGCCGAGGGGCTGAAAGACCACCTGCACCTCGAACGCTTCGCGGTGTCGCGCGCCGCACCGGTCGGCGCCGGCGGCACGGTCACCTTCGCCAGGAGTGGGAAAAGCACCGTGGCCGACGCGGCGACGTCGCTGATGGAGGCCGGTGAGCAGCAAGGCGTCCAAATGCCGTTCGGCTGCCGGATGGGTATCTGTCAATCGTGCGTGGTAACCCTGACCGAGGGGCATGTACGGGACCTGCGAACCGGCGCGGAACACGAGCCGGGGACACGCGTACAGACCTGCATTTCCGCTGCTGCGGGCGATTGTAAGCTCGACGTTTAATGGTTACCCGCTGGTAACCTACGCTTTCGTAGGTTACGATAGCGTAGGTCACGCAACCGCAGTCTGCAGGAAGGCGGCACACACGATGGCGATCACCGAACTTGATGTCTTCGCGCATCTGACGGACGCGGATATCGAGAACCTGGCCGTTGAGCTGGATGCCATCCGCCAGGACGTCGAAGACTCCCGCGGCGCTCGAGACGCCCGCTACATCCGTCGCACCATCGCCGCGCAGCGCGCGCTGGAGGTCGCCGGCCGGTTACTGCTGTTGGCGGGCTCGCGCCGGTCGGCCTGGTGGGCCGGAACCGTGACCCTCGGCGTGGCCAAAATCGTCGAGAACATGGAGATCGGCCACAACGTCATGCACGGCCAGTGGGACTGGATGAACGACCCCGAGATCCACTCGTCGTCGTGGGAGTGGGACATGAGCGGGGCGTCCAAGCATTGGCGCTACACCCACAACTTCGTGCACCACAAATACACCAACATCCTGGGCATGGACGACGACGTCGGCTATGGGCTGCTGCGGGTCACCCGCGATCAGCCCTGGAAGCGGTTCAACCTGTTCAACCTGGCGTACAACGCGATGCTGGCGCTCGGCTTCGAATGGGGCGTCGGCCTGCAACATGTGGAGATCGGCAAGATCGTCATGAACCGCATGGACAACGACGAAGCCCGGGAGCGCGTCGAGGAGTTCCTGGTCAAGTCCGGCCACCAGGTGGTCAAGGACTATCTCGCATTCCCAGCGCTGACCGCGCTGTCACCCGGCGCAACGTACATGTCGACGTTGAAGGCCAATGCGGTCGCCAACGTGATCCGCAACCTGTGGGCCAACGCGGTGATCTTCTGCGGCCATTTCCCGGACGGTGCAGAGAAGTTCACCAAGACCGACATGGTCGGCGAGTCCAAGGGGCAGTGGTATCTGCGCCAGATGCTGGGCAGTGCCAACTTCGACGCCGGCCCGGCGCTGCGGTTCATGAGCGGCAACCTGTGCCACCAGATCGAACACCACCTCTTCCCGGATTTGCCCAGCAATCGGTACGCCGAGATCTCGGTGCGGGTGCGCGAGGTCTGCGACAAGTACGACTTGCCTTACACCACAGGCTCGTTCGTGCTCCAATACCTGAAGACGTGGCGGACCATCGCCAAGCTGTCGCTGCCGGACAAGTACCTGCGCGACACCGCCGACAACGCACCGGAAACCCGCAGCGAGTCGATGTTCGACGCGCTGGACCCGGGTTTTGCCGGCACCGATCCGGCGACCGGACGCCGTCGCGGCCTGAAGACGGCGATCGCCATCGTGCGCGGCTGGCGGCGCAACAAGCGAGCGAAGGCGTTGGCAGCCCCAGACGACTTGGCGGCCTAAACTCGGCGCGGTGGACATGGTGGACACCGTCACAACACACCCGATCGTCGATGCCGTGCTGGATCGGCATCGCGACGCGTTGGGTGACGACATGACGGCCTACCGCAACCACGTCTATCGCTGCATCACGTATCAGCAGCAGCTGCTTGGCTTTTCGATTCCCGACGTCGCCGCTTTGGCTTGGGCGGTACACGATCTGGGCATCTGGACCGCGCGCACGTTCGACTACCTCACGCCGTCGGCCGACCTCGGCGCACAATACGCCGGCGAATTCGGCATCGCTGACGTCGACCGACTGCGCGCGCTGGTCAGCGAACACCATCGGCTGCGGCGCGTCGACGATCGCCTGACCGAGACGTTTCGTCAGGCCGACCTCGTCGACGTCAGCCATGGACTGCTCCGTCGCAGCATCAAACGGTCAGCCGTCAAGGCCGCCGTCAATGGCTTGCCGTACAACGGTTTCCACGCATTCCTGGCCAAGGGCCTGACCGGCTACGCCGCCCGGCATCCGCTGCGCCCCATGCCGATGCTGCGCTGGTGACCCAACCGTTCACGCGGCGACAGCGACCAGGCGCTCCAGGATGGCGAGCTGTTGCTCGAGGTCGCCGTCGAGTTTGGCCAACAACGTCGTGATGCCGGCCGCACGATAGCGGCTCACCCGCTCGGCGATGGCATCCCGCGTACCGAGCAGATTCGTCAGGCGGCCGAGGTCCAACGGCACCGCGCTGCGAGCCTCGTCATGCTTGCCGGCTTGCCACAACTGTGCGACCTCGGCGACTGCGCTTCCGTAGCCCAGTCGGGTGAAGGCGTCGTTGTAGAAGTTCTGCCCACCGGAACCCATGGCGCCGATGGTGAACGCATACCCGTCGGCGTGGCGGCGTGCGGCGGCGTCGGCGGAGGCTTGGTCGTCGTGGAATTCGACGGCGACCGGGGCGACCAGGTCGAGCTCGTCAAGGCTGCGGCCGGCTCGCTGCGCGCCGTCCCGTAGCGGCCCGAAGAACACCTCGGCGGCTTCGGGGATGAACGCGTTGCCCAACCAGCCGTCGGCTGCTTCGCCGGTCAGCCGTAGGTTTTGCGGACCCATCGCCGCTACGTACACCGGGACGTGGTTGGGCCGCACCAGCGGCCGCAGCGCGGCGCCGCGACTGTCCGGCAGCGGCAGCGGATAGATCTCGCCGTCATGCTCGAGCCGCTCGCCGCGGCTGACCGTGCGAATGATCTCGATGGTCTCCCTGGTGGTCTGCACGGGTTTGCGAAACCGGACGCCGTGCCAGCCCTCCATCACCCGCGGTCCTGACGTGCCGACGCCCAGGATGAATCGTCCCGACGACAGCTCTTGCAGGCTCAGCGCCGACGTCGCGAGCATTGCCGGACTGCGCGAACCCAGTTGAACCACAAAGGTTCCCAGCCGGATCGATGATGTCTTGGCGGCCAGATACGCCAGGCCGGTCAGCGCGTCGTAACCCCAGACCTCGGGCACCCACAGCGAGTCGACACCGATCTGCTCGGCGGCCACCGCGAACTCGGCGGCGCCCGGCAGCCGGGGTTCGATCATGGCGCCGACTTTCATTGCTGGCATGCTAACCACTATGCGCTACCGCGACCAGCCCACAATCGAAGTGACCCAGCGGGTTCGGTGCGACGTCCCCACCGCATGGAACCTGGTGACCGACATCGAACTGCCAGTGCACTGCTCAACGGAACTGCAGGGCGTCGATTGGCTTGACGGCGCCGCAGGCGTCGCGGTCGGCGCGCGTTTTCAGGGCCGCAGCAAGCACGAGGCGTTCGGCGACTGGTCGACGGTGTGCGAGGTCGTCGAATTCGAGGATCAACGCCGGTGGGTGTACGACGTGGTCGGACCCGACGGCGTCGGCGCGCGGTGGGCGTTCGAGGTGGAGCCGGCCAGCGACGGGGTGCTGGTCCGGCAGTGGGCGCGGATGGGGCCTGGGCCGTCCGGCCTGACTCCGGCAATCGTGGCGCAACCGGACAAGGAGGCCCGGATCGTCTCCCGGCGACTGTCCGAATGGCAGAAGAACATGCAGGCCAACCTGGAGTGGGTGCGGTCGCAGGCCGAGGGTTGAGCGTCAGCCCTCGCGCATCGCGGCCAGCAGTCGACGCGCCGCGTCGCGGGCCCGGTGAGCTTGTCCAGCGCGCACTCGGGATCGGCCGGTGGGCCGAGATGCCCGCAGCCGCGCGGACAATCCTCGATCGCCTCGGCCAAGTCGGAGAATGCCAGCATCACGTCGTCGGGCTTGATGTGCGCCAGACCGAACGAGCGGATTCCCGGTGTGTCGATCACCCATCCGCTGGGCTCAAACGGCAGCGCCACCGACTGCGTCGAGGTGTGCCGGCCCCTGCCGATGTCGGTGACCTCGCCAACTGCTCGATGCGCTTCGGGCACAAGGCGATTCACCAATGTCGACTTGCCCACCCCGGAATGGCCCAGTAGCACTGTGATTTTGCCGGTCAGCAGATGCGACACAGCGTCCAACGGGTCGTCACGGCCGGCGATGATCACCGCGAGATCCAGGTCGGCGAACTGCTCGGCGAACGGCTCGGCGGGCGCCAGATCGGTCTTGGTCAGGCACAGGATCGGAAACAGTCCGCCGGCGTACGCCGCGATCAGTGTCCGGTCGACCAGCCCGGTGCGCGGCGGC
>JBAWAV010000318.1:0-3984 GCA_049589475.1 Mycobacterium sp. | reverse complement strand
TGGAGGTCGAGATCGGCGTCGTGGGCGGCGAAGAAGACGGCGTCGAGGCCGAGATCAACGACAAGCTCTACACCACCCCCGAAGACTTCGAGAAGACCATCGACGCCCTGGGCCACGGCGAGCACGGTCACTACCTGCTGGCCGCGACGTTCGGCAACGTCCACGGCGTCTACAAGCCGGGCAACGTCAAGCTCCGCCCCGACATCCTCGACCAGGGCCAGAAGGTCGCGTCCGCCAAGCTCGGGCTGCCGGACGGCTCCCAGCCGTTCGACTTCGTCTTCCACGGCGGATCGGGTTCGCTGAAGTCGGAGATCGAGGAAGCGCTGCGCTACGGCGTGGTGAAGATGAACGTCGACACCGACACCCAGTACGCGTTCACGCGCCCGCTGGCCGCGCACATGTTCACCAACTACGACGGCGTGCTGAAGGTCGACGGCGAGGTGGGTAACAAGAAGGTCTACGACCCGCGCAGCTACCTGAAGAAGGCCGAAGCGGCGATGACCGAGCGGGTCATCGAGGCCTGCCACGACCTGCACTGCGACGGCAAGTCCGTCACCGGGTAGCGGCGACGAGCCTCACAAGCCACCAGCGCCACAGGTTTGAGGGGACTCGCTTTTTTCGGTTTCGCACCAGATGCGATATCACCACACGCTGATATCGCATGCGACAACGATTCCGAAAAAGAGTGGTCCCCACTTGACGTTACTGGTGTGGCATGTGGTGGCGCAGGGGCTGGCCCGCTGCCCAGCGACAGCCAATTAGACTCAGCCGGTGCTGGATTCGCAGATCTTCCACTGATCGTCGCGGTACTGGAGATCGAAGCTGCGGGTCGAGCGGGTCTGCGGTGCGTAAGCCATGAACGCGGTGACGTTGGCCTCGGCGTGGTTACCGTTCACGACAACTTGGTCGATGTTCGCGACGACCGGATATTCCTTGGCCGCCGCGACGCGGTGGTAGGTCTCGCTCCACTCCCGCTGGTCGTAGTTGACATAGTCGTCGCGCATGTTCCCGCAGGTAAGACTGCGCAGTGCAGTGAGGTCACCGGTTTGGACCGCGGCGTCGAAGCTCTGGATGGTGCTGCGGACCTGATCTTCCTGTGATGCGGTTGTTTTCCTGTCGTTGCGGGTCAGCAGTACAGTGCCGAGCACGGCGATCGCGGCCAGCGCCAGGATGATCAGGATCAGCGCCAGCACCCAGCCCCAGCTGCGTTGCGTCGACGGGCGCAGCTTCGCGCCGAGCCGCGGCGGAATCAATTGCGGCAGAGCGGTTCTCGGTGGTCCCCCCGGACGGCCCGGCTCGAAGACCTCGGTGGCCGGATCGTTGGCGGCATTTATGATCGCCGTCTCTTTGGCGTCGAAACCCGGGGCGGTGTAGCGGCGTTCGCCGCGCTGAAGGGGCGGCCCGGCGGACTGCTGCTCGGCTGCGGACGGCGAGATCACTTCGGTTGCCGGGTCGGCCGCCTGATAGCTCTCGGTGACTTCTTCGTCGGCGTCGACAGAAGGTTCGACGGTCGTGTCGGCGTCGGATTCGACCGAGTCGGACGCGGCATCGCGCTCGACGGCGTCCGGGTCTGGCCCTGATGGATTGGGCATTGGCGCTGCCGTCCTCTTCGAAGTCGAAATACGTATCGGAGCTTAGCGACCCGATGCCGCGTGCACAGTGGCGGCGTCGGCCGCACCAACGCAACACGGCACAATGGCGCCATGACGCCGATGCATGATCTGTTGGGACCCGAACCGATCGCCTTGCCCGGCGACCCCGAGGCCGAGGCCGCGCTGGAGGCCGGTGAAAACCCGACCGACGTCGCCGCCGCACACCCGTCGGCGTCGGTCGCGTGGGCGGCGTTGGCCGAAGGCGCGCTGACCGACGACAAGGCGGTCACCGCCTACGCCTACGCCCGGACGGGGTATCACCGCGGCCTGGACCAGTTGCGCCGCAACGGCTGGAAGGGCTTTGGTCCGGTGCCGTATTCGCACGAACCCAATCGCGGGTTTCTGCGGTGTGTGGCCGCGCTGGCCCGGGCGGCCGACGCAATCGGCGAAACCGACGAGCAGGCCCGGTGTCTGGACCTGCTCGACGACTGCGACCCGGGTGCCCGCGGGGCGCTCGGCTTGATCTGAGCCGCGCTCTAAAGGCCCACCGAGCAGCCGCCTGACGGCTCTACCTGAATGGTGGCGTGGCTCAACCCATGCGCGGCAAGGATCGTCCGGGCATCACCGAGCACGCGCGCCGAGTCGCCGGAACTGGCCAGATGAGCGGTCACCATGTCCTTGCCGGGTACCAGCGTCCAGACGTGGAGATCGTGCACGTCGGTCACGCCGTCGACGGCTCCCAGCGCAGCGCGCAGTTGCTCGACATCGATGTGACTGGGCGACGATTCGGACAGGATGCGCAATGCGCCCGACGCCAGCGACAACGCCCGCGGCAACACCCACATCGCGACCAGGACGGCGACCACCACGTCGGCGTACGGCCAATGCGTGGTGATCGTGACCACGCCGGCGATGAGCACACCGATGCTGCCGACGGTGTCGGCGATCACCTCCATGTAGGCGCCTTTGACGGCCAGGCTCTGCGTCGAATGCGAACGCAGCAGCAGCGCTACGACGGCGTTGGTGGCCAGCCCGGCCAGCGCCACCACGATCATCGGCATACCCGGCACGTCGGGAGCCCGGCCGATGCGGCTGATCGCCTCGCGGAGGATGATCGTCGCGACGCCGATCAGCAGGACGGCGTTGGCGACCGCAGTGAACACCTCGGCGCGGTGCCACCCGTAGGTGCGGCCCGGCGATGTACTGCCGCGCTTGGCGAGCAGCAGCGCGCACAGTCCCATGAAGGTGGCGGCGACGTCGGTGAGAATGTGGCCGGCATCGGCCAGCAGTGCGATGGATCCGGTCAGCAGGGCAGTGGTCAGTTCGACGACGAAGAACGCACCCAGCAACGCTGTGGCGACCGCCATCCTGGGTACGGGTGTGCCGCTACTCGCGTGATCGTGGCCCGCTCCCATGTCGCACAATATATGCGTCAATACGCATGTATAGCAAGACGGGTCGGCCGCTCAGGAAAAAAGGTGCCAGATCTGGATCAGTTGCATGCCGAGGCTCACCGGCACTGTGGGGACGCCGGTGAGCTCGAAGAGCCAGCCGATGAACCCGAAGAACGCCTGGTTCACCGGCCGGGCAAAAATCAGGAAGAACAAGATCATGAAGCCGTAGGGCTTGAACTGGTCCAGCGCACGCTGGGTCTCCGGGCTCAGATGCGGCTCCAGTGCGTTGTAGCCGTCCAAACCGGGTATCGGCAGCAGGTTCAACAACGTCGCGGTGACCTGGAGAAAGCCCAGAAACGCCACGCCGGACCAGAACACCAGGTGCTTCAGGTCGAAGAACAGCTCGGTCAGTCCCAGCAACACCACCGCGAGCGCGACATTCGCCGCCGGCCCGGCCAGGCTGACCAGAGTGCGTTGCTTGGCGGTCATGAACGACGTCCGCACATACACCGCCGCACCGGGCAGTCCGATCCCGCCGAACGCGGTGATGATGACGGGCAACACCAGCGACAGCAACGGATGGGTATAGCGGCGTGGGTCCAGATCCAGGTAGCCCCGCGCCTCGATGTTGTGGTCGCCGAATCGCCAGGCCGTGAACGCGTGGCCGAACTCGTGCAGGCACAGCGACACGACCCAGCCGGCGATCACGAAGACGAACACCGAGACGTAGGCCATCGTCTTCGAGTCGGCGCCGTCCAGATAGGCCAGCATGCCCCCGAACGCCGTCAGGCCGATGATGGCCAGGAATATCGGACTGGGCCGCACCGAGTGGTGCGATTCAAGGGCGCTCACGCGACGAAACTACCGTCACCGGACGAACAACCAGCCCTCGGTGTTGCGGTAGACCGTCGATCGCCGCGCCGCCCGCGGCGCCGCGACGCCATCGCGGACCACGGCCACGCCGGTGCTGCCCAGCTGCGCAGCGCGCCCGGTCAGCC
>JBAWAV010000317.1:0-1533 GCA_049589475.1 Mycobacterium sp. | reverse complement strand
CCACGAACACTACATGGACTTCAGCTACGCCCCCATCCTGCACCGCCGTGATGTCCCAGCTGAGATCGACAGCATGCCAGCGTTTAACGATATCGAGGTGACGGAAACGACGGTGTCCTATACCCGGCTGTTGCCCGAGGCGCAACTCGTCGACTGGGAGGCCGATGCCACCGGACTGGACCGCGAGCTGACTTACAAGCGACGCGAAAGCGGTACCTTCGTCTCCCCTGCGATGCACCATCAATTCTGGGAAATTGCGACCGCGAACGGCGGACGGTACACCACTACCCGAACGCACGGCATCACGCCTGAGACGGAGACGTCGACACATGTGTTCTTGCAGGCTTCACGCAACTACGGACTCGATGATGATGCGGTGACCGACCGGCTCACGTCCTTCCTGGCCGGGGTTGCCGAGCGCGACACTTCGATTCTGGAGATGGCATCCGAGCATGCCGGATACGACGGATGGCGAGGCGGCGTGGAATTTCAGGCCGATGCCGCTGCCTTGCGCGCGCGCCGAATAGTCGGGGTGATGTTGGCGAAGGAAGCGGGCCGTTCGGCGATTCGACCAGGTCTGGCGCCCACCAGCAGACGGGACTCGCTCAGCCCGCGTCAATCAGTGAAGGGTTAGCACGCTCGAATTGCTCTGGCGCGTAACGAGGTTCTCCTCGGCGGTCTCACGTTGCGTGGAATGACACGCGGTCAAGGACGACGACGGCGCGGCGACCGCAGCCCCAGAACTGTGCCGATTGAGGTCGTCAATGGCAGGCTCTCTGATATGGCGTTCAAAGTGCGGTTCACCGACAAGTTCAACGACTACGACACGGGCGACGCGTACGACTTCCTAGAGGGGGGCGTGCTGTCGATCGCGTACGCCGCCAACAAGGCAAAGTCGACCGAGTACCACGCGGCCGGCCAATGGTTGCAGGTGATCGCCGAACCACGTCACACGCCCGGCCAGAGCGGCTATTGAGTCGGTGACGATGAGGCGACGCCCAGGCTGCTACTCGGCGTCGCTCGCGGCTTCGAGGCGCTGGTTCACCCGAGCCAGCGCCTCGTCGAATATCTCCACTTTCTCGCCGCGCTTTTCGTTGGCCGGCTGGGCGGACCCGCGAGAACCTTCGGCCTCCACTCGCGCCGCACCCTGTCGCCGCAACAGGCTGAAGTTCTTCTCGCGCGAAGTTCTGAGCCGGCTCTGGAGGTCCTTCAGCTGCTTTACGTTCATGCGATCCAGAGCGTCGGCGTGACTTTCGCCGATCAACGCATTTTCCTGCTGGGTGAGGTTCACATGATGGTTGTGCACGGTTGATTCATAACCTGAACCGGCGACATCGGTGGGCAATCGCCGCACAGCACGCCGAACCGTCATCCCGGGGCTACTGCTCGTTCATCAGTCATGATCATCCGCGCTGAGAATGGACGAGACATCGGCGCCGCTCTGTACGAGGATGAAGCCATGCGATTCCTTGTCATGCTTGCGGGCTTCGCCGCCGTGCTCGGGGTGGCGACGCCGGCACAGGCTGATCCGGG
>JBAWAV010000316.1:0-3752 GCA_049589475.1 Mycobacterium sp. | reverse complement strand
GGAGCTATCACGACAACCACATCGCCGTGCGCTTCCAATACGAATGCCGCGACTCCTCGGGCCAGTGGTGGCGCAGCTACGGCAACGAACTGTGGGAGTTCGACGAGGCCGGTCTGATGGCCCGGCGAGAGGCCAGCATCAACGACGTCGCCATCGAGGAGTCCCAGCGGCGCTACTTCGGCCCGCGGGAGCCCGCAGAGCACGGCCAAGAATTTCCGCTTTGGTGACCGCCCGGAGCATCAGGTTAGGGTTGGTGCCGATCTAAGCGGGGTTGGGGAGTACAGGGAAGTAGATGCGAACGCCATGACAGATACGCAAACGACGGTGGGGGTGGTCGCCGAGTCGGGAGCCGACGAGCGACGGGTCGCGCTGGTTCCAAAGGCAATCGTGCCGCTGGTGAAAAGCGGGATCGCGGTCGTAGTGGAGTCGGGTGCCGGCGAGCGTGCCCTGCTGCCAGACGCGCTGTACACGCAGGCCGGCGCAACCATCGGAGACGCCTGGTCAGCGGACGTGGTCGTCAAGGTCGCGCCGCCGACGAGTGACGAGGTCGGCAAGCTGCACGGCGGCCAGACCTTGATCGGCTTCCTGGCGCCGCGTAACGCGGAGAACTCGATCGGCGCGCTCAAGCAGGCCGGCGTGCAGGCGTTCGCCCTGGAAGCCATCCCGCGCATCTCGCGGGCGCAGGCCATGGACGCGCTGTCCTCGCAGGGCAACGTCGCCGGATACAAGGCCGTGCTGCTCGCCGCCTCGGAGTCCACCCGGTTCTTCCCGATGCTGACCACTGCGGCGGGCACCGTGAAGCCCGCCACTGTGCTGGTACTCGGCGTCGGGGTCGCCGGTCTGCAGGCGCTGGCGACGGCGAAACGGCTGGGCGCCCGCACGACCGGGTACGACGTGCGGCCCGAGGTGGCCGACCAGGTCCGCTCGGTGGGCGCGCGATGGTTGGACGTGGGTATCGACGCGGCGGGCGAGGGCGGCTACGCCCGCGAGCTCACCGACGAGGAGCGGGCCCAGCAGCAGAAGGCGCTCGAAGACGCGATCAGCGGATTCGACGTCGTGATCACCACGGCGCTCGTCCCGGGCCGGCCCGCGCCCAAGCTGGTGACTGCGGCTGCGGTCGAGGCGATGAAGCCGGGCAGCGTCGTCGTCGATCTCGCGGGGGAGACCGGCGGCAACTGCGAACTGACCGAGCCGGGGCAGGTCGTCGTCAAGCACGACGTCACGATTGCCTCGCCGCTGAACCTGCCGGCCACCATGCCCGAGCACGCCAGCGAGCTATACAGCAAGAACATCACCGCGCTACTGGACCTGCTCATCAAAGACGGCGCGGTGGCGCCGGACTTCGACGACGAGGTCATCGCGGACTCATGTGTCACCCGCGGGGAGGGCTAGATGTACAACGAACTACTTGCCAACTTGGCGATCCTGGTGCTGTCCGGATTCGTCGGGTTCGCGGTCATCTCCAAGGTGCCCAACACGCTGCACACCCCGCTGATGTCGGGGACCAACGCCATTCACGGCATCGTCGTGCTGGGTGCGGTGCTGGTGTTCGGGGAGGTCGAGCATCCATCGCTGGCGGTGCAGATCATCCTGTTCGTCGCCGTGGTGTTCGGCACGCTGAACGTCATCGGAGGTTTCATCGTCACCGACCGGATGCTGGGCATGTTCAAGGGCAAGAAGAAGGCCCCGATCAAAGCTGAGGAGCCGGTGGCCAAATGAACTACTTGGTGATCGGCCTCTACATCTTCTCGTTCGCGCTGTTCATCTATGGCTTGATGGGTTTGACCGGGCCCAAGACCGCGGTACGCGGCAACTTGATCGCGGCCGTGGGTATGACCATCGCGGTCGGCGCGACACTGGTGAAGATTCGGCACACCGACCAGTGGCCGTTGATCATCGCCGGGCTGGTGGTCGGCATCGTGCTCGGCGTCCCGCCGGCACGGCTCACCAAGATGACCGCGATGCCGCAGTTGGTGGCGTTCTTCAACGGTGTCGGTGGTGGCACCGTCGCGCTCATCGCGCTCGCGGAATTCATGGATACACATGGGTTTTCGGCGTTCCAGCATCACGAGTCGCCGACGGTGCACATCGTGGTCGCGTCGTTGTTCGCCGCGATCATCGGCTCGATCTCGTTCTGGGGCTCGATCATCGCGTTCGGCAAGCTGCAGGAGATCATCTCCGGTTCGCCGATCGGATTCGGGAAGCTGCAGCAGCCGATCAACCTGCTGCTGCTCGTCGGTGCGGTCACCGCGGCGGTGGTCATCGGACTGGACGCGCATCCCGGCAGCGGCGGGGTGTCGCTGTGGTGGATGGTCGGCCTGCTGGCCGCCGCCGGCGTGCTGGGCCTGATGGTGGTGCTGCCCATCGGCGGCGCGGACATGCCGGTCGTGATCTCTCTGCTCAATGCGATGACCGGTTTGTCGGCGGCCGCGGCGGGCCTTGCGCTGAACAACACCGCGATGATCGTCGCGGGCATGATCGTCGGCGCCTCCGGTTCGATCCTGACCAACTTGATGGCCAAGGCGATGAACCGCTCCATCCCGGCGATCGTCGCCGGTGGCTTCGGTGGCGGCGGCGTGGCAGTCGGCGGCGGCGACGCCGGCGACAAGACCGTCAAGGCGACCTCGGCAGCCGATGCCGCGATCCAGATGGCCTACGCCAACCAGGTGATCGTCGTCCCGGGCTACGGGTTGGCCGTCGCGCAGGCCCAGCACGCCGTCAAGGACATGGCGGCGCTGCTGGAGAGCAAGGGCGTTGAGGTCAAGTACGCGATCCACCCGGTGGCCGGCCGGATGCCAGGACACATGAACGTGCTGCTGGCCGAGGCCGAGGTCGACTACGACGCGATGAAGGACATGGACGACATCAACGACGAGTTCGCCCGGACCGACGTCGCGATCGTCATCGGCGCCAACGACGTCACCAACCCGGCGGCCCGCAACGACTCGTCCAGCCCGATCTTCGGCATGCCGATTCTCAACGTGGACAAGGCGAAGTCGGTGATCGTGCTCAAGCGGTCGATGAACTCGGGGTTCGCGGGCATCGACAACCCGCTGTTCTACGCCGAGGGCACCACGATGTTGTTCGGGGATGCGAAAAAGTCGGTGACCGCGGTCGCCGAGGAACTGAAGGCGTTATAGGCGCAGGTTAGACGGGCGGATAGGCCGGCGGCGGGTAGCCTTGGCCGTCGGTGACGCCGCGCAGGCCCCACGGCAGGTACTTGAAGTAGAACTCGAGTTCGTCGGAAAAGTCGTAGCTGGGATCAGGATCCGGTTGCATCTGACTACCTCTCGAGTGGGCACGCTTTTCATGACGGAGTCTAGTCCCGCCGGGCAACGCGCAACAGTGAACAGCCGTGATGCCTAGACTACCCAACTAGTTGATTGACACCGGGCCTGTCCCGGCCTGCCGATAGTGGGTTCACATGCCATCCGAGAACGGGCTGACTCGCCGCGAGGAGTTGCTGGCCGTTGCGACGAAACTTTTCGCCGCTCGCGGCTACCACGGAACCCGGATGGACGACGTCGCCGACGTGGTCGGGTTGAACAAGGCCACCGTCTACCACTACTACGCCAGCAAGTCGCTGATCCTCTACGACATCTATCAGCAGGCCGCCGAACGCACCCTGGCCGCCGTGCACGACGATCCCAAGTTGTCGGCGCGCGAGGCGCTGTACCAGTACACCGTGCGACTGCTCATCCAGATCGCGGCCAACCCCGAAGGCGCGGCGGTGTACTTCCAGGAGCAGCCCT
>JBAWAV010000315.1:0-10903 GCA_049589475.1 Mycobacterium sp. | reverse complement strand
GTCACCGTCTACACCCGCAGCCTCGACGACGTCACCGCGCGGCTGCCCGAGGTGGTCGAGGCGGCGATGGCCCTGCCGGTCCGCGAGCTGATCGCCGACGGCGAGGCCATCGCCTTACGGCCCGACGGCCGACCGCAGCCGTTCCAGGTCACCGGGTCGCGCTTCGGCCGGTCCGTCGACGTGTCAGCCGCCCGCACCGCCCAGCCGCTGTCGGTGTTCTTCTTCGACATCCTGCACCGCGACGGCATCGACCTGCTCGACGCACCGGCCACCGAACGCGCGGCTGCCCTCGACGACATCGTGCCCGCGCAGCATCGGGTCGACAGGCTGATCACCTCGGATCCCGTTGCCGCAGCATACTTTCTGGATACGACGCTGGCCGCAGGCCACGAAGGTGTGATGGCCAAGTCGCTGACGGCGCCGTACGAAGCCGGACGCCGCGGCGCCGGTTGGCTGAAGGTCAAGCCGGTGCACACGCTGGACTTGGTGGTGCTGGCGGTCGAGTGGGGATCGGGGCGCCGTCAAGGGAAGCTGTCGAATATTCACCTGGGCGCCCGCGATCCGGCCACCGGCGGTCACGTGATGTTGGGCAAGACCTTCAAAGGTATGACGGACGCGATGCTGACCTGGCAGACCGCGCGCTTCCAGGAATTGGCCGTGGGCGCCACCGACGGCTACGTGGTAACGGTGCGGCCGGAGCAGGTCGTGGAGGTGGCGTTCGACGGAGTCCAGACCTCGTCGCGCTACCCGGGCGGCGTGGCGCTGCGGTTCGCCCGGGTGCTGCGCTACCGGGACGACAA
This sequence comes from Mycobacterium sp., assembly GCA_049589475.1. Classification (GTDB taxonomy): domain Bacteria; phylum Actinomycetota; class Actinomycetes; order Mycobacteriales; family Mycobacteriaceae; genus Mycobacterium. The sequence goes on along the minus strand of JBAWAV010000315.1, from coordinate 10,103 downwards.
GGGCCCCGATCAGGCCGACACCATCGACACTGTGCGCGGCCTGTACCGCGGTTAAGCTGACGCGCGGCCGGGTCAACAGGGAGGCACCGTGGCTTCGCAGCACCTGACGTACATCCACACCGATGCCAACCTTCCGCCGGTCGCCATCATCGACCGGTCTCCCATCGGGACCGCACAGAAGATCTTCTTTGCCGTGATCGCGCTGCTCGGCGGAGTCGCATGGGCCGTGATCGCCTTCGTTCGCGGCGAGACGGTCAACGCACTCTGGTTCGTCGTCGCGGCGATCTGCACTTACGTCATCGGGTACCGGTTCTACGCGCGGCTGATCGAGGCAAAGATCGTTCACCCCCGCGACGACCACGCCACACCGGCGGAGCTCATAGATGACGGCACCGACTACGTGCCGACCGACCGGCGGGTCGTGTTCGGCCATCATTTCGCCGCGATCGCCGGAGCCGGGCCGCTGGTCGGTCCAGTGCTCGCGACCCAGATGGGCTATCTGCCGTGCAGCATCTGGATCATCGTCGGCGCGGTGTTCGCCGGCGCCGTGCAGGACTACCTGGTGTTGTGGATTTCGACCCGGCGCCGCGGCCGCTCGCTGGGCCAGATGGCCCGCGACGAGCTCGGCGCCCTCGGCGGCGCCGCCGCTCTCGTCGGTGCCTTCGTCATCATGGTGATCATCATCGCGGTGCTCGCGCTGGTGGTGGTGCGGGCATTAGCCCAAAGCCCGTGGGGCGTCTTCTCCATTGCGATGACCATTCCGATTGCCGTATTCATGGGTTGCTACCTGCGGTTCCTGCGGCCCGGGCGCGTCTCAGAAGTATCGGTGATCGGCTTCGTGCTGTTGATGGCCGCCGTGGCCTCCGGAAATTTCGTCGGCGAAACAGCCTGGGGTGCAACGTGGTTGAACCTATCCCCGGTCACGGTGTCATGGCTGATCGTCGGCTACGGATTCGTCGCGTCGGTGCTGCCGGTGTGGTTGCTGCTCGCACCGCGCGACTACCTCTCGACGTTCATGAAGGTGGGCGCGATCGCGCTGCTGGCGGTTGGCATCTGCATCGCGCACCCAGTCATGCATGCACCGGCCATCTCGCGCTTCGCCAGGGTCGGCGACGGGCCGGTCTTCGGCGGCTCACTGTTCCCCTTCCTGTTCATCACGATCGCGTGTGGCGCGCTGTCCGGATTTCACGCGCTGATCTCCTCGGGCACAACACCGAAGCTGCTCGAGAAGGAAAGCCAGATGCGGCTGATCGGCTACGGCGGCATGCTGACCGAATCCTTCGTCGCGGTGATGGCACTGATCAGCGCAGCAATCCTTGACCAGCATCTGTACTTCACACTCAACGCTCCGGTCGTCCGCACTGGCGGCACCGCTGCGACCGCTGCGGGCTACGTCAATCACCTTGGCTTGTCCGGACTTCCGGCGACAGCTCAGCAACTCAACGACGCAGCCACCAGCGTCGGCGAGAAGTCCATCGTGTCGCGCACCGGCGGCGCGCCGACCCTCGCCGTAGGTATGTCCGAAGTGCTGCAACAGGTTTTCGGCGGTAGCGGTCTCAAAGCGTTCTGGTACCACTTCGCGATCATGTTCGAGGCGCTGTTCATCCTGACCGCCGTCGACGCCGGCACCCGGGTCGCACGCTTCATGCTGTCCGATACGTTAGGCAACCTCGGCGGGCCGCTCGCCAAGCTGCGAAACCCGAGCTGGCGTCCTGGCGTGTGGATCTGCAGCCTGGCGGTGGCCGCAGCGTGGGGCAGCATCCTGCTGATGGGAGTGACCGACCCGCTGGGCGGCATCAACACACTGTTCCCGCTGTTCGGTATCGCCAACCAGTTGCTGGCCGCGATCGCCCTGACCGTCGTGACCGTCGTCGTGATCAAGAAGGGCTACCTGAGGTGGGCGTGGATTCCCGGGGTTCCGCTGCTTTGGGATCTCGCCGTCACGTTGAGCGCGTCGTGGCAGAAGGTCTTGTCGTCCGATCCCAACGTGGGCTACTGGACGCAGCACTTTCAGTATGCCGCCGCCCAGGCGTCCGGTAAGTCGGCTTTCGGTTCGGCGAAAACACCCGGACAGCTGGCCGATGTCGTCCGAAACACGCTCGTCCAAGGCACGCTGTCCATCCTGTTCGCCGCGGTCGTCGTCGTTGTGCTGGGTGCCGCAATCATCGTGATATGCAAGGCGATTGGCGGTGGCGGCATACCGCTGAGCGAGGACAGCCCGGTGCCCTCGACGAGATTCGCACCCTCGGGCATCGTCGCCACGTCGGGAGAACGCGAGGTGCAACGACGTTGGGACGTGTTGCGCGCGACGCCCTCGGAAAAAGCAACCGCGTCGGGCTTTGAGTCTCCTGGCAATTTGTCGTCGTCCTGAGTTCACAGCTGTCACATAGTCTCACGTGATTGACGGCCGATCGAGCTAAAGCCGCTGGCCTACAGCATTTTTGACGGATTGTTTGGTTTGATGCGAAATCCCGTTTAAGAATGAACAGATGGCAAACGGTCGGAGAAGGATAGGGTTGCGCTGGTGTCAGTGACAACCGATCGCCAGGCCCGGCTGTTCAACCGTGACGTACTGCCGGTTGCTCCACAGCCAGCCGACGCTCACCGCCCGGCGATCGCGCCGCCGCACGAAACACAACCCATCAGCGTGTCCGACCCGGCCCGTCGCGAACGTTGGCTCACCATTGCGCGCCGTGCGGCGGTCACAGCCTGGGCGGTAGTGGTGGTCTACCGCAGCGCGACGGACGGAATGGCGTTCAACCGCGAACTGCTGCTGCTCTACATCGTCACCGGGCTGATCGCGGCGAGCATCGGGCGCGGCCACAAGGTGTTCGCGGTGATCCGCGATTGGCTCCCGTTCGCGCTGGTGCTGGTGCTTTATGACCTCAGTCGCGGCGCCGCCACGCTGTTCGGTGCGCCCACGCTCTGGCAATTCCAGCCGAACGTGGATCGTTTGCTGTTCTTCGGCACCGTCCCGACGGTGTGGCTGCAGGAGCGCATGAAGCTGCCGGAGCCGCCCTGGTGGGAAGTGATTATCAGCGGCGTCTACATGTCGTTTTTTGTGCTGCCCTACGTCGTGGCCGGCGTGCTGTGGCTGCGCAACCGCAGCGACTGGGCGGCGTTCATCCGTAGATTTCTCGCGCTGTCGTTCGCCGCGCTCGTCGTGTATGTGGTGCTGCCGGCCGCGCCACCGTGGGCTGCCGCCAGCTGTACGCCGGCCGATATCGCCGGCGGCCCGTCGGGTCCGCACTGCATGTATCGGGGCGCCGCGGGTGTGCCCGACGGCGGTCTGCTGGGCGCGATGCACACCAGTCAGCCTGGGGCCAATCAGTTCATCGAACGCATCTCCACCCGCGGCTGGGGGACGTTGCATCTGCAGTCGGCCGGGGCGTTGGTCAACTCCGGACAGGCCAGCGTCAACCTGGTCGCGGCGATCCCGTCGCTGCACGCCGCGCTGACCGCGATGATCTCGATCTTCCTGTGGCGGCGGGTCAGGCGCGGGTGGCGACCGTTGCTGGTGACCTACCCACTGGCGATGGCGTTCGTGCTGGTCTACTCCGCCGAGCATTTCGTGGTCGACATCCTGCTCGGGTGGGCGCTCGCCGTGATCGTGTCGCTGGTGTTCGGGCTGCTGGACTCGTGGTGGTCGCGCCGGCGTGCGGCCAGGTCAGCGCTGATCGAGCCAACGGGCGATCTTGGCGGCCGCCTCGCCGTAGAAGGTGCGGTAGACACGGTCGGCCACGTAGCCGATGTGCGGCGTGGCGACGACGGTATCCATCGAACGCAACGGGTGCCCGGACGGCAACGGCTCGGTGTCGAAGACGTCGAGGCCGGCTCCGGCGATTCGCTGCGATCGCAGAGCGTCGACGAGAGCCGACTCGTCGACGATCGGGCCGCGAGATGTGTTGACTAGCAACGCTGTTGGCTTCATGAGCGCCAGCTCGTCAGCGCCGACCAGACCACGCGATCGCTCACTGAGCACAAGGTGAATGGTCAAAACGTCTGCGCGGCTGAATAATTCGTCTCTAAACACGTAGGCCGCGCCGGCTTGTTCGGCGGCTTCCGGTGTCAGGTTCGTGCTCCACGCGATGACTTCCATGCCGAACGCCTTGCCGACCCGCGCTACTCGCGCGCCGATCCGGCCCAGACCCAGCACACCTAAGACCGAGCCGCCCAACTGTCGGCCGACCGACGTCTGCCACCCACCGGAACGCACCGAGATGCTCTCGTCGACGATCCGGCGGCCGGCGGCCAGGATCAGCGCCCAGGTCAGTTCGACCGTCGACTCGACGTAACCGCCGGTCGTGCTGACGTGGATGCCGAGGTCCTTGGTGGCCGCCATGTCGATGGAGGCGTTGAACGGCCCGGTGGAGGCGATCAGCTTCAGCCGCGGCAACTGCTCCAGGACGCTGCGCGGCAACGGGGTGCGCTCACGCATCACACACACGACGTCGAACGGCGCCAGCCGCTCGACGAGGTCGCCCTGATCGGCGACGTGATCGTCGAAGACGGTGATCTCGGCGCGCGCTGCCACCTCTGACCAGTCGGCCATGCTCAATGCGACGTTCTGGTAGTCGTCGAGGATCGCGACCTGCATCGTGCCAATTTCGCACACCAGGTTTGACCGGTTTTCGCGGCGGGTAGTTATCCGGACGCGAAGCGAGAAGTCCGAAGACGAGGGAGTGCAACATGGGTGCCCACGAAAAAGTGAGCAACAAGATCGACGACGTCGCAGGCAAGGCCAAGGAAGCGTTCGGCAAGGCCACCGACGATCACAGCACCGAGGCTGAGGGCAAGCTCGACCAGGCGAAGTCCAGCATCAAGGACGCGGCCGAGCACGTGAAGGACGCCTTCAAGAAGTAGTCACACAGACCAGCACAAAGGACGGCCACCGGTGGACCCGACCCCGGTGGTCTTCCGCTTTCTCGGGCGCGATTCCGACTCAGGGCATTAAGCGTGCTGACCTGAGGCATTGCTTTCCTGCGGCTCGTTGACCGCAAACACGAACGGCGCAAAGACGACTTCCCGGCCGTCGGGGTCGCGGTAGGTGACCGCCCCGGTCGCCGCCCAATACGGGTGAGATTCAACAGGCTCAATGCCCGCGGCGGAGAGTCGGGCTGTCGCTTGTCGCTGCGCCTCCACGTCGGGGAAATACAGACACAGCTGTTCATGGCTGTCGACCGCAACCGGCTCGGTGGCCTCGACGATCTCGAACGTCAACGCCGATCCGGGCATGCCGAAAATCGCCCCGTTGCTGCCGTAGCTTTCGGCGAACGTAGCGCACAGTGGTAAGCCCACCAGCTCGCGATAGAAGCGAACAGTCGATTCGAAATGCGCTGAGCGGCGGGCGAATCGGAGTGCGCCGATCGCGGCGAGTCCATCTGGCCAGCCTACGAACGGCTCAATGTGAAGTGTCATGAGGAAGACCGTAGAACCTCAACGTTAGTTGAGGTCAAGCACGCCCCGCGCCCCGCCCGCAACCGATGATCGCCCCGTCGTCGCGAGTGCGTGAGCTCGCGTTAACCTGACGGACTTCATTTTTGCGCCCAGTGTGCAAACGCCGCTGTCAGAATGACTGCCTGCGCACCGAGCGACCACCATCCCTAGCGAGTAGGACTCACGATGACCGATGTCGATCAGACGCCCGCTGACGGACTGTCCGCCAAACCCAGGCCGGCTGACCTGACCGAGCATTCCCGCACCGGAATGGGCGCACCCGCGCTGCAGCGGGCGATCGCCGATCACCTGCGCTACTCGATCGGCCGCCCGGCGGCGGCGCTGCGCCCCGAGCACTACTACCGCGCGCTCGCGCTCGCCGTGCGCGACCGGATGCAGGACCGCCGGGTGGCGTCGACGCAGACGTCGCTCGACCTGGGGCGCAAAGTCACCTGCTATTTGTCGGCCGAATTCCTGATGGGCCCGCAGCTCGGCAACAACCTGCTGAACCTCCGCATGGAGGGGGCAGCGAAGACCGCGCTGGCCGCGATGGGCCAGAGCCTCGACGAGGTGCTGGCGTGCGAGGCCGAGCCAGGCTTGGGCAACGGCGGCCTTGGCAGGCTCGCTGCCTGCTACCTGGACTCGTTGGCCACCCTGGAGCGTCCGGCCATCGGCTACGGCATCCGCTACGAATTCGGCATCTTCAACCAGCAGATCCAGGACGGCTGGCAGGTCGAAAAGACTGACAACTGGCTGGTCAACGGAAACTCGTGGGAGATCGCCAAACCCGATGTCAACTACCTGGTGAAATGGGGCGGCTACTCCGAGCACTACACCGACGAGGCCGGCGCCGACCGGGCCCGGTGGGTGGCCGGGCGGCTGATCAAAGGCGTCGCCTACGACACCCCCATTCAGGGCTACGGCGTCAACACCTGCAACGTGCTCACGCTGTGGAGCGCGCGGGCGGTCGAGTCATTCGCGCTCGAGGCCTTTAACACCGGTGACTACTACAAGGCCGTCGAGGACGAGGTGACCTCGGAGACGGTCACCAAGGTGATCTACCCCAACGACGAGCCGGAGGCCGGCAAGCGGTTGCGGCTGCTGCAGCAGTACTTCTTCGTGTCGTGCTCACTGCAGCACATCCTGCACATCATGGATGACCTCGCCGACGCCGGCGTCCGAGAACTTCCCGAGCGATTCGCCGTGCAGCTCAACGACACCCACCCGTCGATCGCGGTCGCCGAGCTGTTGCGGCTGCTGATCGACGAGCGCGACCTGGACTGGGACGACGCGTGGGAGATCACCGTCGCAACGTTCGGCTACACCAACCACACCCTGCTGCCCGAGGCGCTGGAGACCTGGCCGCTGGAGATGTTCTCCGAGTCGCTCCCGCGCCATCTCGAGATCATCTACGAGATCAACCACCGCTTCCTCGACGAGGTCCGCGCAAAGTTCCCCGGCGACGGCGACCGGCTCCGCCGGATGTCCATCTTCGGCGAGGACGGCAACAAGAACGTCCGGATGGCACACCTCGCCACCGTGGGCAGCCACGCCATCAACGGTGTCGCCGCACTGCACTCGGATCTGCTGAAAGCCAGTGTCCTCAAGGACTTCTACGAGATGTGGCCGGAGCGGTTCAGCAACAAGACCAACGGCGTGACACCGCGCCGCTTCCTGGCATTGGCCAACCCCGGGTTGCGGGAGCTGCTCGACCGCACGGTCGGCGACGGCTGGCTCACGGATATGGACCGCCTCCGTGGACTGGAGCCCTTCGTCGAGGATGCGTCGTTCCGTCAGCAGTGGCGCGACGTCAAGCGCAACAACAAGGCCCGGCTGGCGAAATACGTCCTCTCCGAGACCGGCGTCGAGCTCAACCCGAACTGGCTCTTCGACATTCAGGTCAAACGTATCCACGAGTACAAGCGGCAGCACCTCAACGTGCTGCACATCATCGCGCTGTACCACCGCCTGAAGCAGAACCCGGAGCTGTCAATTCCGCCGCGCGCCTTCATCTTCGGCGGAAAGGCCGCGCCCGGCTACTTCATGGCCAAGCGGATCATCAAGCTGATCAACTCGGTGGCCGCGACGGTCAACGCCGACCCGGAGGTCAACAAGTTCATCAAGGTCGCATTCGTGCCGAACTTCAGCGTCAAGAACGCTCATCTGATTTACCCGGCCGCCAACCTGTCCGAGCAGATCTCCACTGCGGGCAAGGAAGCATCGGGCACCGGGAACATGAAGTTCATGATCAACGGGGCGCTGACCATCGGCACGCTTGACGGAGCGAACGTCGAGATGCGCGACGAGGTCGGTGGCGAGAACTTCTTCCTGTTCGGTCTCACCGAGGACGAGGTCCAGGCGGTGAAGGCGAAGGGGTACTCCCCTTCCGACTATGTCGATGACGACGATGAACTCAGCGCCGTGCTGGATCTCATTGCCGGAGGGACGTTCTCGCACGGAGACACCGATGTGTTCCGGCCGCTGGTGGATAACCTTCGCTACGACGACCCGTTCCTGGTGTGCGCCGACTACGCGTCCTACGTCGAATGCCAGGACCGGGTGAGTGCCGCATGGCTGGACGGCGAGTCGTGGACGAAGATGTCGATCCTGAACACCGCACGCAGCGGCAAGTTCTCGTCGGACCGCGCGATCGCCGAGTACTGCGACGACATCTGGCAGGTCTGGCCGCTGACAGTGACGGTCTGAGCGGCGAAAGCCAGCCGGCGCTAGACGATCTCGCGCGAGACGAATACCGCGACGTAGCCGATCGGAATACCGGTCCGCTCCGCGATACATTCGCGGGCGGCCAGCTCGACGGCTGCGCGTCGGCTTGCGCGGGCAGACCCGCCGATCTCGGGAATCCGGACCATCCATCCATCGGTGTCACGGACGACTTCGATGTCGAAGCACTGACCGAGCGTCGGGCCCGTCACGCGCGGGGCAACACGTCGGGTTCGGCTGCTGCTGAAGGATTGTGGGCGCCGCAACGTGGGCTGAATAGGCATGGAAGCTTTCCTGAGTCGATGAATGACCGCGCGCAAGCGTAATGCGCATCAAGGTCAAAAACCTAATCAGCGCGCATTCGTCAGCTTCGTGTCGTCCCTTGTTCGTCGTTCCTGGGTCAAGCGTCGTCGTCATCAGTAGAGTGACACCGACTCTGTGAAAGTAGAGTGACAGCGACTCTGCGAGAGGATGACCGACATTGAGTAACGCCATCGACATCGACCCTGCGGTGGAAAGCCACAGTTCAGGGCTGATTCCTGTCTTCAATCCGTCCACCGAGGAGCAGATCGCGGAGGTCGCCGACGCCGACCAGGCAGCCGTCGACGCGGCGGTGGCCCGGGCCCGCGAGACCTTCGAATCGGGCGTATGGCGCAAGCTGCCCGCAGCGCGGCGCGCCGAGGTGCTCTTCCGCGCCGCGGAGATCGTCAAGCAACGCACCGACGAGCTCGCGGGCCTCGAGTCGAAAGACAACGGGATGAACGCGGTGGCCGCGCAGCAGATCATCAAGGTCGCGAACGAGATGCTGCTGTACTACGCGGGCTGGGTCGGCAAGATCCACGGCGAGTCGAGCAACGTCGTGTCCGACGGTCTGCTCGGCCACTACGAGAACTTCCACAACTTCACCCAGCTCGAGCCGGTCGGCGTGGCCGGCCTGATCATCCCGTGGAACGGGCCGTTCTTCGTCGCGATGCTCAAAGCCGCGCCGGCTCTCGCGGCGGGCTGCAGCTGTGTCCTCAAGCCCGCCGAAGAGACGCCGCTCACCGCGCTGAAGCTCGAGGAGATCTTCCGCGAGGCCGGGCTGCCCGACGGGGTGTTCAACGTCATCACCGGTTACGGGGAGACCGCGGGTGCAGCGCTTGCCGCGCATCCCGACGTCGACAAGATCGCGTTCACCGGCTCGACAGAGGTCGGACGGTTGATCGTCAAGGCGGCCGCGGGAAACCTCAAGCGGCTGACGCTCGAACTCGGCGGCAAGTCACCGCTGATCATGTTCGACGACGCCAACCTCGAGAAAGCGATCATGAATGCGAGTCTGGGTCTGCTCGCGGGCTCGGGGCAGAATTGTTCGTGTACCTCGCGCATCTACGTGCAGCGCGGCATCTACGACCAGGTCGTCGAAGGCATCGCGGGCTTCGCGAAGATGTTGCCGATGGGCGGCAGCGAGGACCCCGACTCGGTGCTCGGGCCGCTGATCAGCGAGAAGCAGCGCCAGCGCGTGGAAGGCATTGTGGCCGAAGGTGTTTCACGTGGCGCGGAGATCATCACCGGTGGCAAGCGGATGGACCGCCGCGGTTTCTTCTACGAGGCGACGATCGTCACCAACACCACACCCGACATGCGGCTCATCCGCGAGGAGATCTTCGGCCCGGTCGGCTGCGTGATCCCGTTCGACGACGAGGACGAGGTGCTCGCCGCCGCGAACGACACGGAATATGGCCTGGCCGGAGCGATCTGGACCGAGAACGTCGGCCGCGCGCACCGCGTCGCGAACGAGCTTCGCGCCGGGCAGGTCTGGGTGAACTGTGCGCTCGGGGCAGACCCGTCGATGCCGATCTGCGGCCACAAGCAATCGGGTTGGGGCGGCGAACGCGGCAAGAAGGGCATCGAGGCCTACTTCAACACCAAGGCGGTCTACATCAGCCACGATTAGGCTGTTCTGATGC
>JBAWAV010000314.1:0-3443 GCA_049589475.1 Mycobacterium sp. | reverse complement strand
GCACTCTGCTGGCCGATCTTGGCTTGGGTGGCGCTGCGGCGCCCGATACCAGCGCTCTCGCGATCACTGATCTCCCCGACCCAGGCTCGGTCGCGGCTGCCGCTGCGCCCGCCGCTGAGCCCGCCGCTGAGCCCGCCGCGACGTTGGATTTAGCCACTCTGCTGGAGGAGCTTTTTGTTAGCTATGCGCCAGATAACACCGCTCTCGCTGAGGCCTTCCAGCAGGGCTTGTATCTGCCGTTGCACACGTTCGATCAAGAGTGGATCGACAATCAATTTGGGATTGAAGCGTGGATCACCAGTCCAGTTGGCCAGTACATCGACCAAGACATCAATTATCTGTTCCAGGTGCCCAGCGAATTCTGTGGCGTGATTTGCAACGGCGCACCCGGAACGGAGGCAGTCCCTACCGGGGGTGATGGCGGGCTCTTCTTTGGTGACGGCGGGGCCGGCTATGACGCCGCCGCGGATCCCGGCATGGCCGGTGGCAACGGCGGGGACGCTGGGCTGATCGGTAACGGCGGTGCCGGCGGTGCCGGCGGACTCGGTGCCGACGGTGGTAACGGCGGTGCCGGCGGCCAGGCTATGGGCAACGGCGGCGTCGGCGGTGCCGGCGGTGATGGCACTGCCACTTTGGCTGCCGGTAACGGCGGGGCGGGCGGGAGCATCGGCCAAAACATCACTAACGTCGGTGCACTCGGCAACGGCGGCGATGGCGGTGTGGGCGGGGCCGGCTATGCCGGCGGGGCCGGCAGCTATGCGGGCGGCAACGGCGGCGCCGGGGGTGATGGTTCGGCGCTGATCGGTTATGGCGGTACCGGCGGTGCTGGCGGTGCCGGCGGTAACGGTGGCGCCGGCGGTGCGGGCGGCCTCGGGGGTTACAGCGGCATCGGGCAGGCCCCCAGCGGCGCTTCGGGCTAGATTGGTGCAATCAGTTGGAAGGAATCCACCGTTGACCAAATGGCCCTTGAGTTCATTGGCTGCCGCGGCTGCTGGTTTGGCATTGTCGTTGACCGCCGGGACTTGGGTCGCGTCCGCCGATCCTGATCTGGGTCCCATCGTCAACACAACCTGCAGTTACCCGCAGGTGATGGCGGCGCTCAATGCCCAAGATCCGGCTGCTGCCGGGCAATTCAACGCATCGCCGATGGCGCAGGCCGCTCTGCGTCGGTTTCTCGCCGCGTCGCCGAGCGACCGTGTGGCGATGGCCCAGCAGATGCAAAGCTCGCCGAGGGCTCAGCAATACTTTGGACTTATTCAAGGAATCGCCGCGACCTGCAATAACTACTGAGCGGGGTCCGGGCACCCTCGCACGGTTGCGACACGGTCACGGATGAATACCTTTTCGCAGCTCAACAATCCCATAAGCCACATTCGCCACTATCGTCACATGGGCCAACTGCGGACGTCAATGGACGGGTCGCCCTGTCGAAAGGTGGCATACGTTGGCGATTCGTCGAATCGTGTCAATATCGGTGGCCTCGGCGACCGTTCTTGGACTCATCGTGCCGATCGGCTATGCGCCACCAGCAGCCGCAGTGGCGTGCTCATCCCCGGAAGCCAACGTCGAGCCCCCTGCCGGGATGCCGGCCATCCCATCGCCCGGGCCGGTCGCGCCACCGACCGGCCGCAGGCCGCGAGGGACGAATGACAATGCCCCGCTGCCCAAACTGGGTCCGCTGATCTCGTCGCTGCTCAAGGCGATACCCCAACAAAAGCCCGCACAACTGCAGGCGGCAGTGACTCCGGTGCCAGGTCCGCCGGGCGCCGCAAACCAGGTGCCCCCGAACGCCAATCAGATCGCTCCGGAAGGTGTTGCGACGCCGCCTCCACCGGCTGGAATCGCGGGCGCGCCCACTTCCCTCGTCGATTTCGTCACCGGACCGACCAGCCCGAACCGAACTCTGGAACGGTTTGGCATCTCCGGCACCGACCTCGGAATCCCTTGGGACAACGGCGATCCCGCGAACCCGCAGGTTCTGATGGCTTTCGGCGACACCTTTGGCTATTGCAAAGTCCATGGCCAGCAATGGCGGTACAACACGCTTTTCCGCAGCCAGGACCATGACCTGGCGCACGGAATCCACGTGGCCGACGGGGTGCCGAACAACCCGTACTCAGGCTCACCGGTGTGGGCGCCGGGCCTTTCCAAGCAGGTACTCAACAGCATTCACAAGGCCGGGCACGAGACCGGAATCATCCCTACCGCAGCCATTTCCATCGGGCGAACCCAGTACATGAACTTCATGTCGATCAAGAACTGGGGCCGCGACGGCGAATGGTCGACCAACTATTCGGGCATCGCGCGGTCCAACGACAACGGCCAGACGTGGGGCATCTTCCCCGGCACCATTCGCCTGGCCGGCGCGGACACCGTGCCCGGCGGACGGTTCTTCCCGGGTAACCAGAACTTCCAGATGGGCGCGTTCATGCGCGGAAAGGACGGGTACCTCTACTCGTTCGGAACCCCGTCGGGTCGTAGCGGGCCGGCGTTCCTGTCGCGTGTCCCACCGAACGCCCTGCCGGACCTCACCAAATACCAATATTGGAACGGCGACGGAAAGGGTTGGGTCCCGGTGGATCCGGGTGCCGCGACGCCGCTCTTCCCGGGTCCGGTGGGCGAGATGTCGGCGCAGTACAACGACTACCTCAAGCAGTACCTGGTGCTCTACACGAACGGCGGCAACAACGACGTCATCGCCCGCACCGCGCCGGCACCGGAAGGGCCGTGGAGTCCCGAGCAACCGCTGGTGTCGTCGTTCCAGATGCCCGGCGGCATCTACGCGCCGATGATCCATCCCTGGTCGTCGGGCAAAGACCTGTACTTCAACCTGTCGCTGTGGTCGGCATACGACGTGATGTTGATGCACACCACGTTGCCGTAGTCAGGCCGACAGGCTGAAGTTCATGTCGACGGTGGTGCCCGACGGCGTGCACTCCATCTCGAGCCAGTCGCTCACCGCGCGAATCAGCAGCAGTCCCCGTCCGCGTACCCCCGGGTCGGCCGGTGCGGCCTTCCATGAGCCGTTGTCGATGACCCTGAGATGCACTCGTGCGCCGTCGTTTTCGCCCTCAACTCGAACTCTGCCGGACGTGCTGCCCCGGTAACCGTGCTCGATGCTGTTGGCGCATGCCTCGTTGACCGCCAGCACGATATCGGCCACCCGCTCGGCGGGTATCGCCGCGGCCTGCATCCACGCTGCGAGCTCATGGCGGATATCGCCGAGTTGTTCCGCGGTCGCGACGTCGTCGATCACCAACCGAGCGTGCGGTCGCCGATAGACGACGATCGCGATGTCGTCGTCGTATCCACCGGGGGGCGCCAGCGCGCTGAGCGCTGCATCCGCGACCTCGTCCACGGTCAGGCTCATGCCGCCGGCGACCGTCGCGCTCAACCGTGCGATACCGTCGTCCAGCGCCACGTCGCGGCGTTCCACCAGCCCG
>JBAWAV010000313.1:0-4070 GCA_049589475.1 Mycobacterium sp. | reverse complement strand
GGCTGCGCTGGCCCCGCACGGGCAGCAGCGGATGGGTGCTAACCCGCACACCAACGGCGGGGTGTTGCTGCGTGACTTACGGATGCCCGACTTCCGCGCGCACGCGGTCGCGGTGGTCTCGCCCGGCGCGGTGGACGCCGAGGACACCCGCGTGCTGGGCACTTTTTTGCGCGACGTCATCGCGCTCAATGCCGATGCGCGTAACTTTCGGATCTTTGGCCCCGACGAAACCCTGTCGAACATGCTCGGCGCGGTGTTCGAGGTCACCGACCGGCAGTGGGAGGCCCGCACCGTCACAGGCGACGAGTTCCTCGCGCCGCAGGGTCGCGTGCTGGATTCGATGCTCAGCGAGCACCAAAGCGAGGGTTGGCTGGAGGGTTATCTGCTGACCGGGCGGCATGGGCTGTTCAACTGCTACGAGGCGTTCATCCACATCGTCGACTCGATGTTCAACCAGCACGCCAAATGGCTTAAGGTCACTGCGCAACTGCCGTGGCGCCGTGACATCGCGTCGCTGAACTACCTACTCGCCTCTCATGTCTGGCAGCAAGACCACAACGGCTTCACCCACCAAGACCCCGGCTTCCTCGACCATGTGGTCAACAAAAAAGCTGACGTCGTGCGGGTCTACCTACCGCCGGACGCCAACTGCCTGCTGTCAGTTGCCGACCATTGTCTGCGCAGCCGCCATTACGTCAACGTGATCGTCGCCGGCAAGCGCGCTATGCCGCAATGGCTGAGCATCGATGAAGCGGTGGTGCACTGCACCGAAGGCATCGGCATCTGGGAATGGGCCGGAAACGACCGCGGCGCCGAACCGGATGTGGTCCTGGCGTGCTGCGGAGATACGCCGACCCTCGAAGTGCTGGCGGCAGTGTCGATCCTGCGGGAACACCTGCCCGAGTTGAAAGTCCGCGTAGTCAACGTCGTCGACCTGATGAAACTCCAGTCAGCCAGCGAACACCCACACGGACTCAGCGACCGCGACTACGACACCCTGTTCACCACCGACAAACACATCATCTTCGCCTTCCATGGCTACCCCACACTGATCCACCGACTCACCTACCGCAGAACCAACACCAACCTGCACGTGCGCGGCTACAACGAAGAAGGCACCATCACCACGCCCTTCGACATGCGGGTACAAAACAAACTCGACCGCTTCCACCTCGTCGCAGACATCATCGACCGACTCCCGCAACTCGGCGCGACCGGCGACTACCTCAAACAAACCATGGCCGACAAACTCGTCGAACACACCCACTACATCAACACCCACGGCCAAGACCTACCCGAAATCCGCAACTGGACCTGGAATCCCGCGCCATGACGACATCTGAGGTGATCGGAATGACCATATCTGCTTTTGAAGCGGAGAAGCGATGCGCGACATCGGAACCGACTTATTCTCCGGTGCCGATGCCCGCAGCGGTGTATCGGCCCATCGCCCAACAAGTGCGGAAGCTGACGGGCGCAGAAATTACATTGGTCGCCGTAGCAATGAACCGCGACCTAGCCACGTCGGCGGTAGCCGATCTGATGATCGTGGAAACCGCCTGTGCGGCAATGACCTCGGCACCGATCAATGCCATCCCCCTCGCCGGTACCTCGATCGAGCAGGCCTTCGTGGAGCGGATCCCGCTACGGCGGAATAACTTCGACGTCGCCATCGACGGCGTCCAGCATGCCGGCCCTGCGCTGATGCTTCCGCTGCGCACCACCGACACGGTGGCCGGGGTGTTGGTCGCGCTGCGGCACGACGGCGCGCGGACGTTCGGCGACGAGCAACTCGACATGATGGCCGCATTCACCGACCAGGCGGTACTCGCCTGGCAGCTGGGGTCCGCACAGCGCTGGACGCGTGAACTCAACATTCACGCCGACCGCGACAGGATCGCCCACGACCTGCACCACCACGTTATCCAGCAGATCTTCGCGGTCGAATTGACTCTGCAGGCGACCATTGGGCGGACGCGATCAATTGAGGTGCAACAGAGACTGTCCGGCAGCATCGATGATCTTCAAGGCGTAATCCGGGAGATCCGCACCGCAATCTTCGACCTGCATGGCGCACCGCCGCACGTCACCCGGCTGCGACAGCGACTCGACGACGCAGTCGCGCAGTTCTGCGGATCCGAACGGGGTACCACGGTCCAATTCGTAGGACCGTTGTCGGTTGTAGATGCTGCACTTGCCGATCACGCCGAAGCCGTTGTGCGCGAAGCGGTCGGCAACGCTGTGAGGCACGCCAGCGCGACCAGACTTGCGGTGACGGTCAAGGTTGAGGACGACGTGTGCATCGAGGTTGTCGACAACGGTCGAGGCTTCTCCGGCGGCGTCACCGGCAGGGGTTTGTCGGGCTTGCAGCACCGTGCGCAGCAGGCCGGCGGCGCGTTCAACATCGCGGATGCTCCCGGCGGAGGTACCGTACTGCGCTGGTCAGCACCGCTGCCGTGATCACCCGGCCCCTTCGCTGATCGCAACCAATCGGGCCACCGCACGTTCGATACCGTCGGCAAGCTCGTCGACATCGGGTACCGCGTCATAGTCGGCGGTGATACCGAACACCAGATCGTCGCCGTAGCTGAGCATGGCAATACCCGTGCGCAGGTGAAGCGCGATCGGCGGGATAGGCAGCAGTCGCAGCACATCTCGACCCATCATGCGCAACCGACGACGGGGGCCGGGCACGTTGGTTGCCAATGCGACGATCCCGAGCTGGGGAAGCCGGGTTAACAACCGAACCGCCCAGGCCGTCAAGGCGAAGGGGATGTAGTCGGCTGCCGAAAAGAATGCCGATCCGGCTTGTCGTTGCCCGCCGGACTTGACTCTCGTCAATCGGCGGTGCACCGCGTGCAGCCGTTCGACGGGATCCTCGAGCTCGATGGGAAGGTATGGCAGCATCAGAGAGACGCGATTATCTAGTTGGTTCGATGCGTCGGCCGACCGTACCGACACCGGCACCAACGTGCGCAGCGAATTTCGTTTCGGCTGTTCGCCTCGGTGCATCAGCATCACCCGGAAGCTATCGGTAATCGCTGCGAGTGCAACATCATTGATGGTCACGTCAAACTTATGGCAAATCAAGGCCACATCGCTGAGGAGGACTTGGGCTGCGCTGTAGCGCCGCAGATTGCTGACCGAGCCGATCAGCGAGGAATCCGCCGGATTCAGGACGCCGGCGACGATTTGAAGCGCCCCGGTAGCCATGCGAGCAGCGGCACTCGTGACGGCGTTGGAAAGGTGCCAGATGCCGCCGGCCCAGTCCAGCGGATTCAGGCTCAGCCCAGAGGGACGAGGCGCCGACGACTCGGCGGCGGCGCGTATCCGGTTGGCGAACGTCTCGGCTTCCGTGCCGTCGCACAGCCCCGCGAGTAGGCGCGTCGCCGAGATCCCGTCGGCGATGCAGTGGTGCAGCTTGGTCAGGACCGCCCAGCGATCCTCGGACAGTCCTTCAATGGTCCAGCTTTCCCATAGCGGTCGATCTCGATCGAGGCGTCGCTCCATGATGTCGGCGACGACCCGGTACAACGCTGCGTCATCTCCGGGCTGCGGCAACGCAATTCGATGTACATGATGGGCAAGGTCGAACTGAGGATCATCGACCCATTCCGGAGCCGCGAGGTCGAGCGGATGGGTGCGCACCACCTGGGTGAACCGGGGAATCTCAGACACCCGCTCGGCGAGCACCGAGACGAGCGAGGCGTGGTCGGGAGCCGGCCCCTCCATGACGGCCAGGCCGCCGATCGCCAGGCTCACATGCCGATCGGAATCCTCGGCCTCGAGGAAGCCGGCATCAAGAGTCGTCAAGTGCTCCATCAGGGGCCTCCAAAGTTGTTTCGTTCAAGCACTATTCGCCTCGTATAGGTGCCCCGGCCGAGTCGCGGAGCAGCACGGGAGACAAGCGGCTCACAGGGTCGACGCCACCAAGCCGGTCAGATCGGCGAGGCGGTGGGAGTAGCCCCACTCGTTGTCGTACCAGCCGACGATCTTCACCAGATCACCAGTGACCTTGGTGAGCCCGGAGTCGAAGATGCACGACGACGGGTCGGTCACGATGTCGGAGG
>JBAWAV010000312.1:0-10496 GCA_049589475.1 Mycobacterium sp. | reverse complement strand
GTGCCGGCGGTGGCACCCAACCTGCCGGCGGCGTCGCCTGGTCACGCGCGGCCTGCGCCTCCTGGGCGTTCTGCCGCCAGGGCGAACCGCGCTCTACCTCCTCCTGCACGTGAGGTGTGGACTCGGCGGCCCGTCGGCGACGCGACGGCGCATACGCGTCTGCGGGCTGGTAGGTGTACGCCGGATGGTAGGTCTCCGCGGGTTGACGCGGCGGAGTCGGGACCAGCGGCTCCTCGTGCACGTCGATGATCGAATTGTCGTCCTGGCGCCGGGTCGGCTCTTCTGCCCGCACCGAGGCGACCCGGTTGATGCGCTCGCGGGCACTTTCGTGCTCCCGGTCCCAGTCGCTCTGCACGGTCTTGCGTTCGGTCTCCAGCGCCGGCCGATCGCTGAGCTCCGCGTCGAACAGGATCTCCAAATTGGTGCGCAGCGCGGCCAGCTCAGCCCGCAACGCCGAAACCTCGTCGGACGATTGTGCGACCAGTTCGCTGGCCAGCTCGCGACGCAGCTGCGACTCGACGGTGAGCTCGTACTCGCGGCGCGCGGAGATCTCCCGATCCAATTGCAGGTCGTACACCAGCTTGAGGTCCCGCGCCCGCGCCTGGTCGACGTCGCTTTGCCGACGGTAGATCACCGAGACGAATGCGGCGACGACCGCGGCCCACAGCGCGAGGATCACCGCGAGCTTCAGCAGTTCCACTCGGTTGGTGAAAACCAGCGCGGAACTGGCGCCGATCGCCAAGACCAGCAACGCCGTCAGCAGTACCCAACCGGGTCTGCGGCCGCCGCGCCGCACCCGGGCGCCGCGGGACAGATCGGTCATGGCCCGACTGTACCGGCCCGGTGTCACTGCGCGTGTCGCCGCGCTCCGGCGATTCTCACCTGGTCTAATCGCCAATCCGGGGCGCGGCTAGTTTTCCGCGCCCTCACCGTTTTCGGTCGGGTCGCCCGGCGATTTGCAGCAATGTTGCAGCCAGAGCGCAGCAACCACCAGAGCCAGCGCGCTCACCGCCGCTACCGCCGTGCCGGCGGTGTCTTCGCCGGCCACCCGCAGCCATGACCGCCGTGGCAGCAGATACGTCAGGACGCCGACCCACCAGCCGAACGCCAGGGCGCCGACCCACGCCGACGCCTTGGCGATGACGAGGCTGCGGGCCACTGACAGCGGATGCAGCCACCCGGGTCCGTCGCCGATCTCTCCGTCGCTGATCTTGGCCCGGATGCGGCGACCCCACACCGCCTCGGCCACGCCGACTGCGAACAGCGACGAGCCCGTCCACACCGTGATCGGGGGAAACCACCGGTAGAGCGCCAGGACCAACAGGTACCCGAGGACCGCCGTGCCGAGCCCCGCCGCGGTCAGATCACGTTTTCGGGTGGGGCCCATCAGCTTTCCGGTGCCGCGTCGGTTTCCGCGCTGCCGGCATGCGGCTCGAGCAGCCACCCGGTGAGCTGCACGCCGGCGCGGTCGGCGGGATCCAACTCGGCGAGCAGCTTGGCGACGGACTGCTTTCCGCCCGCGACGGTCAGCTCCGCGTCGGGGTCCACGGCCAGCCAGGGAATCAGCACGAACGCCCGCAGGTGCGCCAGCGGATGCGGCAGCGTCAGTCCGTCGTCCAGCGAGAACACCTCGGTGTCGCCATCCAGCGACGACAGGTAGCAGCTGACCAGGTCGACGTCGAGGGTGCGCGGGCCCCACCGCTGCCCCCGCACCCGGTCCGCGTCCTGCTCCATCGCCTGGGCGCAGCGCAGCCAGCCGTGTCCGTCGAGCGTCGGATCTTCGGCGATCAGCACCGCGTTGAGGAACGCACCCTGCTCGACGCCGCCCCAGGCTGCCGTCTCGTACACCGGGGAGACCGCTCGCACCGCGTCGCCGAGCCGGTCGAGCACCGACTGCAGCCGGGCCAGCCGGTCTCCGAGGTTGGATCCGATCGACAACACAACGCGGGTCATCGGCGGCACTCTCCCGCGCAAGCGTCGCGCGTCACAAGGCGCCTCATGCGGGTACCACCTGACCCCGCCCGCCGCGTCGCGACCGGCGTGCCACCACGGCAACGTCATCAAAGACCTGCGGGATCGGCGCCTTGGGTTTGTGCACCGTCACCTCGACGGCGTGCACCCGTTCGTCGTTCATCACATCCTGCGCTATCTCGCCGGCAACTGTTTCAATCAAATTCCGCGGCGGGCCGGCGACGACGGCCGCCGCCCGCTCGGCCAGGACGCCGTAGTCGTAGGTGTCTGCCAAGTCATCACTGGCCGCCGCATCCGCCAAATCGATCCACACCGTGATATCGACGACGAAATCCTGACCCTCGGCACGCTCGTGCTCGAATACGCCATGCCGACCACGAACTGTCAAGCCGCGCAACTCGATTCGATCAGCCATCAGATCCTGTCATCCCCGCCTGCGTCCACGCCTCGACGACCTTGACGGCGTCGAGGGAGGCCCGCACATCGTGTACCCGCACCCCCCACGCGCCGTGCTCGGCGGCCAGCGCCGAGACGACAGCGGTGGCCGTCTCACGGCCGTCGGGCGGCCGCACCACACCCTCGGGCCCAGCCAACAAGCTGCCGAGAAATCGCTTGCGCGACGCCCCGATCAGCACCGGGATGCCGCCGGCCACCAGCTCCGGCAGAGCGTGCAGCAACGCCCAATTATCTCGACCCGATTTCGCGAATCCCAAACCGGGGTCAATGATCAGCTTCGCCGGGTCCACTCCGGCGGCGACGGCGTCGTCGACGCAGGCGAGCAACTCGGCACGCACCTCGGCCACCACATCGCGGAAAGTCGGCACCTGATGCGGGTGGTCGGCCGACGCCGAACGCCAATGCATCAGCACCCACGGCACGCCTGCCTCGACGGCTACGCGGGCCATCGCTTTGTCGGCCCGTCCACCGGACACGTCGTTGACCATCGAGGCACCGTTCTCCAGCGCCGCCTGCGCGACGCTGGAGTGCATGGTGTCGATGCTGACCTTAATTCCATGCGACGCAAGCTCTTTGACGACAGGTAGGACGCGAGCGATTTCCACGTCCGGATCGACACGGACCGCGCCGGGCCGGGTCGACTCTCCCCCGACGTCGATGATCGACGCGCCGTCGGCGGCGAGCGCCACACCTTGCTCGACGGCGCGGTCGGCATCCAGGAAGCGCCCGCCATCCGAAAACGAGTCGTCGGTGACGTTCACCACCCCTACGACCCGGACGCGCGTCGTGCTCACTTGCGCAGGATCAGATCGAGCGCCTCGGCTCGAGATGCACTGTCGGACTTGAATTGTCCTCGCACAGCCGAGGTCGTGGTGGTCGCACCGGGCTTGCGGACCCCGCGCATGGACATGCACAGGTGTTCGGCCTCGATCACGACGATAACTCCGCGCGGATCGAGTTTTCGCATCAACGCATCGGCGATCTGGGTGGTCAGTCGCTCCTGCACCTGCGGCCGCTTGGCATACAGGTCGACCAGCCGCGCGATCTTGGACAACCCGGTCACCCGGCCGTCGTGACCGGGTATGTAACCGACGTGCGCGACACCATGAAACGCCACCAGGTGGTGTTCGCAGGTGGAATACAACGGAATCTCTTTGACCAGCACCAACTCGTCGTGCTGTTCGTCAAAGGTAGTGTCCAGCACCGAATCCGGGTCGGTATAGAGGCCGGCGAACATCTCCTGGTAGCTACGGGCGACGCGGGCGGGGGTGTCCGCCAGGCCGTGCCGATCCGGGTCTTCCCCGATCGCGAGGAGCAACTCGCGGACCGCGGCTTCTGCGCGTGGCTGATCGAAGACCGGCGTGTTGAGCGTCACGGAGTGGGAATTCGGCCGCACCATCGCAGTCTCCGTTCGTCTCAGCCGTGCGCCGAGGGGTTGGACGGGCTTGGGTCACCACCGGGCGCGTCGGCCGCCTGGCCCGTCTCCGGTGCGGGTGCTCCGGGCGGCGGATACGGCGGGTAGGGCTGACCCGTGTGCTGGTGTGGCGGCGCCGGCCAGTGCGGCGGCGGCTGCGGGGGGTACCAGTAGCCCGGCGACTGTTGCTGCGGAGGCTGCTGCTGCGGCGGCCAACCGGGGGCGTGCCAGCCCGCCGGGGCGCCGTAGTCGGGCTGGGTCGAGTGGGGTGTCGCTGCCCCCCGGGCGGATACGCCATGAGAACCGTTGGCGCCGTTGGTACCTCGCTCCGCCTCCGCCTTCGCAGCATCGCGCGACGCCGCCGCGATCGCCGCCTTGAACGCCGGCTCGGGCGTTGGCTTGGGCCACGGCTCGCCACGCTCGATGGCCAACTCGCCGGGGGTCTTGATCGGCGGCTTGTCCGACGGAATGCGGCCACCGAAGTCGTCGAAAAGGGTTAGCCGCGGCCGCTTTTCGACATCGGCGAAGATCGCCTCCAATTCGGCGCGATGCAGCGTCTCCCTCTCCAACAGCTCGCCCGCCACGGTGTCGAGCACGTCGCGATATTCGGTGAGGATCTCCCAGGCCTCGGTGTGCGCGGCCTCGATGAGCTTGCGGACCTCGTCGTCGATGTCGCGCGCGACCTCGTGCGAGTAGTCCGCCTGGTTGCCCATGGTGCGGCCCAGGAAGGGATCAGCGGCCTCGGACCCGTATTTGACCGCGCCGAGTTTGGAACTCATCCCGAATTCGGTGACCATGGCCCGGGCGATCTTGGTGGCCTGCTGGATGTCTGACACCGCTCCCGTGGTGGGCTCGTGAAACACCAATTCCTCGGCGGCGCGCCCGCCCAATGCCATCACCAGCCTGGCGATCAGCTCCGAGCGGGTGTGCGTTCCCTTGTCGTCCTCGGGCACCGCCAGCGCGTGCCCGCCGGTGTTGCCGCGGGCCAGAATGGTCACCTTGTAGACCGGGTCGACACCCGGCATCGCCCACCCGGCCAGCGTGTGCCCGGCCTCGTGGTAGGCGGTGATCTTCTTCTCCTGCTCGCTGATGATCCGGCTCTTGCGCCGAGGGCCGCCGACGACCCGGTCCACCGCCTCTTCCAGGGCTGCGCCGGCGATCACCGTGCCGTTCTCCCGGGCGGTCAGCAGCGCGGCCTCGTTGATGACGTTCGCCAAGTCGGCACCGGTCATGCCGACGGTCCGCTTGGCCAGCCCGTCGAAGTCGACGTCGGAGCCAAACGGCTTGCCGTTGGAATGCACCCGGAGCACGGCGCGGCGGCCGGCCAGGTCGGGGCTGGACACCGGAATCTGGCGGTCGAAGCGGCCGGGTCGCAGCAACGCCGGGTCAAGGATGTCGGGCCGGTTGGTGGCCGCGATCAGGATGACGCCGGTGCGGTCCCCGAAGCCGTCCATCTCCACCAGCAACTGGTTCAGCGTCTGCTCGCGCTCGTCGTGCCCACCGCCGAATCCGGCGCCGCGTTGGCGGCCGACGGCGTCGATCTCGTCGACGAAGATGATGCACGGGCTGTTCTGCTTCGCCTGCTCGAACAGGTCACGCACCCTGGACGCGCCGACACCGACGAACATCTCGACGAAATCGGAGCCGGAGATGGTGAAGAACGGCACGCCCGCTTCGCCGGCGACGGCGCGCGCCAGCAGCGTTTTACCGGTTCCCGGCGGGCCGTAGAGCAGCACGCCTTTGGGGATCTTGGCGCCCAGCGCCTGATACCTCGACGGGTTCTGCAGGAAGTCTTTGATCTCGTAAAGCTCCTCGACCGCCTCGTCGGCGCCGGCGACGTCGGCGAAGGTGGTCTTGGGCATGTCCTTGTTCAGCATCTTGGCCCGGGACTTGCCGAAGCCGAAACCCATCCGGGCGCCGCCCTGCATGCGGGAGAACATCATGAACAAGCCGACCAGCAGCAGCAGTGGCAGCACGTAGATCACCAGCGAGCCCAGGATGCTGCCCTGGTTGACGACGGTGCTGACCTGCGCGTCTTTACTGTTCAGCGCGTCGAACAGCGGAACGGCGTAGCCGGTCGGGAATTTGGTGATGACCTTGTCGGAGCCATCGGTGCCGGTAGCGGCGCTTTTCAGCGTCAGCCGCACCTGTTGCTCGCGGTCGTCGATCTGGGCGTTCTTGACGTTGCCGGCCTTGATCTGGGCCATCGCCACCGACGTGTCGACCGGCTTGAATCCGCGGGTGTCGTCGCTGAAATAGAAGAAGGACCAACCAAGCAGCAGCACGACGGCGATGGCCGTGAGCGTGCGGATCACGTTTTTTCGGTTCATCAATCATCGGCCGTCGGCGGCCAGGTCCTTCCGATAAACGCAGCTGGAATAGTCCAGGCTACCGCCCGTGACGATCAACGACTCGGGCGCGGGCGGGTCGCGCGGACTGGTTGAAGCTGAAATCTCTGCCACCCAGGACAACGAACCGTGGTTCCCGAGATCAACGCGAACCGCCGCCGGACGCCCTTTCGGGCGGACTCGGCGTGTGCTTTGGTGAAACTGTGTCTGACACCCTCCCCTTCACCGAGCACACGATCGAGACCAACGGCGTGCAGTTGCACACCCTCGAGGCCGGTGATCCCGGCGCCCCGGTGGTAGTGCTGGCGCACGGATTTCCCGAGCTGGCCTACTCGTGGCGCCACCAGATCCCGGCGCTGGCCGCGGCCGGCTACCACGTGCTGGCCCCCGACCAACGGGGCTACGGCCGATCCAGCCGTCCGACCGACATCGCCGACTACAGCGTCGCGGCGCTGTCAGCCGACCTCGTCGGTCTGCTCGACTACGTGGGCGCCGACAAGGCGGTGTTCATCGGTCACGACTGGGGCGCCCCGGTGGTCTGGGGTTCAGCGCAGCTGCATCCCGACCGTGTGGCAGCGGTGGTCGGAATGAGCGTCCCGCCGGTGCCGCGAGCGCAGATCCCACCAACTCAGGCGTTCCGGGCGATCTTCGGCGACAACTTCTTCTACATGCTGTATTTCCAGGAGCCCGGGGTCGCCGATGCCGAGCTGGGCGCCGATCCCGCCAGGACCATCACGCGGCTGTTGGGCGGGCTGACGCGGTCCGACGACCAGGCGGCCGCACTGCGCATGATCAAACCGGGCCCGGCCGGGTTCATCGAGCGGCTGCCCGAGACTGACGGTCTGCCGGACTGGATCTCCGCGCGGGAGTTCGACCACTACGTCGCCGAGTTCACCCGCACCGGTTTCACCGGCGGGCTGAATTGGTACCGCAACCTGGACCGCAACTGGGAGATGATGGCCGACCCGCCGTCTCCTACCATCGACGTACCGGCCATGTTCATCGGCGGCACCGCCGACCCGGTGCTGAGTTTCATGCGCTCCGACCGTGCAACCGAGGTGGTCACCGGCCGTTACCGCGAGGTGCTGATCGACGGCGCCGGGCACTGGTTGCAGCAGGAGCGTCCGGATGAGGTGAACGAGCTGCTGCTGGACTTTCTGTCGAGCCTCAAGGCCGGCGCCCAACCGTCATGAACCAGCCGCTGAATTTCGGTGTGTTCATCACCCCGTTCCACCCGACGGGTCAATCCCCCACGCGGGCACTCGAATACGACATGGAACGAGTGGTCGCACTCGACCGGCTCGGCTTCGACGAAGCGTGGTTCGGCGAGCACCATTCCGGCGGCTACGAGCTGATCGCCTGCCCCGAGGTGTTCATCGCCGCGGCGGCCGAACGGACCAAACACATCCGGTTGGGTACCGGCGTGGTGTCGCTGCCCTACCACCACCCGCTGATGGTGGCCGATCGCTGGGTGCTGCTGGATCATCTGACCCGCGGGCGGGTGATGTTCGGCGCCGGCCCCGGCGCCCTGCCGTCGGACGCCTACATGATGGGCATCGATCCAGTCGAGCAGCGCCGGATGATGCAGGAATCGCTGGAGGCGATCCTGGCCCTGTTCCGTGCCGCGCCGAGCGAGCGGGTCGATCGCCATTCGGACTGGTTCACCCTGCGCGACGCGCAGTTGCACGTCCGCCCGTACACCTGGCCGTACCCGGAGATATCCACGGCAGCAATGATTTCACCGTCCGGCCCGCGGCTCGCTGGTGCACTGGGCACGTCGTTGCTGTCGCTGTCGATGTCTGTGCCGGGCGGATACGCGGCGCTGGACACCACCTGGGAGATCGTGCGCGAACAAGCCGGCAAGGCCGGTCGTGACGAACCCGACCGGGCGCAGTGGCGGGTGCTCGGCATCATGCATCTGGCCGACAGCCGGGAGCAGGCGATCCAGGACTGCACCTACGGGCTGCAGGATTTTGCGAACTACTTCGGCGCCGCCGGCTTCGTGCCGCTGGCCAATTCGGTCGAAGGCGAGCAGTCCGCCTACGAGTTCGTTGAAGACTATGCGGGACAAGGTAATTGCTGCATCGGCACCATAGAAGACGCGATCGCCTACATCGAGGATCTGCTCGCTCGGTCGGGCGGGTTCGGCACGTTGCTGCTACTCGGCCACGACTGGGCATCGCCCGAGGCGACCTTCCACTCCTACGATCTGTTCGCCCGCAAGGTGATTCCACACTTCAAAGGTCAACTGGAAGCAGCACGGGCTTCTCACGAATGGGCCAGGGGCATGCGTGACCAACTGCTCGGCCGGGCGGGCCAGGCGGTGGTCAACGCGATCACCCAGCACACCAGTGAACTCGAGACGGAGAGGGGCACCTGATGCGCGCCGCGGTGTTACGCAACGGCCGCATGGTGTACCGCGATGACCTGGCCGAACCGGTGCCCGGGCCCGGCCAGGTTCTGGTGGCGGTGCGGTCCTGCGGAATCTGTGGCTCTGACCTGCATTTCGCCGCTCACGGCGCCGATGTGCTCAGGCTGACCGCCGAGATGGATGGCGGCATGGACATCGACCTGGGCCGCGACATCTTCATGGGACACGAGTTCAGCGCCGAGATCCTCGACGTAGGCCCCGACACCGACACCTTTCCGGTCGGCACTCTGATCACCTCGATCCCGGTGCTGATCTCAGGCAAACACGTCGAACCGATCGTCTACAGCAACACCACGCTCGGTGGCTACGCCGAACGGATGCTGCTGTCGGCGCCCCTGCTGCTGCCCATCCCCAACGGCCTCGACGCGCAGCATGCCGCACTCACCGAACCGATGGCGGTCGGACTGCACGCCGTGAACAAGTCCGCCGTGCAACCGGGCGAGACCGCACTGGTGCTCGGCTGCGGTCCGATCGGCATCGCCGTCGTCGCCGCGCTGCGCGCCCGTGGCGTCGAACACATTGTGGCAGCCGATTTTTCACCGAAACGTCGTGAGCTCGCGGCGACGATGGGCGCCCACCAGACCCTCGATCCCGCCCAGGGTTCACCGTTCGACACCGTCGCACCGGCAGTGGTCTTCGAAGCGGTCGGCGTACCCGGCATCATCGATGACGTGTTGCGCCGCGCCCGGCACGGCTCCCGGTTGATCGTCGTCGGAGTCTGCATGCAACCCGACACCGTGCACCCGTTCTTCGCCATCGCCAAGGAGATCAGCGTTCAGTTCGTGCTGGCGTACGACCCGAACGAGTTCGCCGACTCGCTGCGGGCGATCGCCGAAGGCGACATCGACGTCAGCCCGATGGTCACCGGCGACATCGGTCTCGAAGACGTCGGGACAGCGTTCGACGATCTCGCCGACCCGGAACGGCACTGCAAGATACTGGTGACGCCGTAGACGGCCTCTGAATGCGGTCGCAGAAAGCTGTGTGAGATCGGCTGGATTCAATACCACTGCCGCAGTAGTCGATTCGAGTCGATTGGCTGTAATAGTGTTACCAGATAATAGGATTCGATAGTTACACTCGACCTTGGCGGTCGGTCATCGCTGAGTTGCCCGCTCGGTGGCCGCCGAAATTCACCGGGCGGCGGGGCTGTCCGCTGGTATATCGTTATGAAACTGGCTAACTCACCGCGATCGGGCACGACGTGGAGCAGTCGACTGACCGACGTGGCGACCATAGAGGCTCCCGAGGAGGCACCATGCCAACGCCGGCGGACAGCCTGCGACGGCAGGTGCTGCGGCGTCGACCAGTGACGGGTGCGCCGGTAGCGGACGGGGCTTCGGCTCAACTGGAGCGCACCCTCGGAACTTTCCTGCTGACCATGTTCGGTGTCGGCGAGACGGTCGGCGCAGGCATCTTCATCGTGCTCTCGCAGTCGGTGCCGCAAGCCGGCCCGGCGGTGGTCATCTCGTTCATCCTCGCCGGCATCGCGGCGGGCCTGGCCGCGGTCTGCTACGCCGAGATGGCCTCGGCGGTGCCGGTTTCCGGGTCGGCGTACTCCTACTGCTACGCCACGCTCGGCGAGCTTCCGGCGATGGGCGTCGCCGCATGCCTGCTGCTCGAATACGGCGTGTCCACTGCTGCGGTCGCCGTCGGGTGGAGTCAGTATCTGAACAAGTTGCTGGACAACGTTTTCGGATTCCATCTGCCGCAAGCCATATCAGCGGGACCGTGGGACTTCGCGCCGGGTGTGGTCAACCTGCCGGCCATCGTGTTGGTGGCGCTGTGCGCCGTACTGTTGGTCCGCGGCGCGAATCAGTCCGCAAAGGCCAACGCCGTGATGGTGGTCATCAAGCTCGGCGTGCTGGTGGTCTTC
>JBAWAV010000311.1:0-2920 GCA_049589475.1 Mycobacterium sp. | reverse complement strand
TTCGACAACTGGAAGTTGGTCTTCCTCGAGCAGCGCTGCGTGGGCACCCTGGCGATCTGGGCGGAGCCGTACGTTCAACTGCGCGTGCCGAAGCTGTTCAACCTGCGGACCGATCCGTATGAGCGGGCCGACATCACGTCGAACACCTACTACGACTGGATGATCGACCGCATCTTCCTGTTCGTTCCGGCTCAGGCTTACGTCGCGAAGATGCTGGAGACGTTGGTCGAGTTCCCGCAGCGGCAGAAATCTGCGAGCTTCAGCCTGGACCAGGTGATGGCCAAGTTGCAGGACGCGACTACCGGCAGCAGCTGAGCGAGTCCGATGGAGCGCGACGACCCGCTGCCGTCCTGGCGCGCCGGCGACACGCGGGAAGCGCTGGAGGCGTTCTTGGCGGCGGCCGAGGCGGTGCCGGTCGCCGATCGGGTGGCCTACTTCGACAACGACGGCACACTGTGGTGCGAGCGGCCGAGCTATGTGCAGCTCGACTTCTTCCTCGACGCGCTGCGCAAGCGCGTGGCTGAGGATCCGTCGCTCGGCGAGCGTGCCGAATTCGCCGCGCTGCTCAGCCGTGATGAGGCGGCGGTCGCTGGGATCGGGCTGGAACGTATTGCGCTCGCGCTCGCCGGTCTGTTCGAGGGCATGACGCCCGAGGAGTTCGCCTCCACAGCAAGGGAATTCATGAGCGGTGCAGCACACGCGGCGTTAGGGCGGCCGCTGCGCTCGGTGACCTATCAGCCGATGCTGGAACTCATTGCCGAGCTGCGGCGCCGCGACTTCACGGTCGGGATCGTCACTGGCGGTGGGACGGAGTTCGTGCGGGCGATCAGCGACGGCCTCTACGGTGTGCCGGCCGAGCTGGTGGTGGGTACCCTGATCGACTACGACGTCAGCCGTGACGGCCAAGGCCCACCAGTGATCCGGCGCACGAGTGCGCTGCTCGGTGTCGCGAACGAAGGCAGCGCCAAGATTGCCAACATCCAGACCCAGCTGGGCCGTCGGCCGATCCTTGCCGCCGGCAACTCCGGGGGTGACCGGGAGATGCTGGAATGGGCGCAGGCCATCGGGTTTCCCAGCCTTGCGCTGCTGATCGACCATGACGACGCCGAGCGCGAATTTCACTACACCAGCACGGCGCAGACGTTCGCCGAGACCGAGCCGATCACCGACGTGGGAGCCCGCTTGGGATGGACCGTCGTGAGCATGGCCCGAGACTGGGAAGTCATATTCCCGGCGGTCCCACGCCCAGGATGATCGCCTACGCGCCCTTCGATCCACTGCTCGGCGTAAGCGATGGAACGGTCCAAATCCCGTCGACAAACTCCGCGCAGGGGCGATACAGCCGAATCAGGTAGTTCCAACCCTGCGGTGTGACGATGCAATTGGGTGGAGCATCTTCGCCGGCATCAGCCCTGAACCGGACGGTGATCGAGCCGTCCACATTCGGCGCCCCGGTGATGCTGTTGACGGAGTAAAGGTGCCGTGGATTCGGCTCGTAGAACCCGGCGGAGTTGTACACCGAGACCGACCAGAATGCATCCACCGGAACGTCTTTGAACGTCAACTCGTACTCGCCCGGCGGCAGCCCTGGGTCGACACCCACATAGGAAGCCTCCGACGTCGGCAGCCCTCCCCATCCAGCGGCGGTGCCGATCAGATGGTGGACCGGATCCACCTCCTCCCGAGTTCCGAATGTCCTATCGAAGTTGGTCAAACCACTCGCCAGGCTAAGCAGTGCGCCGCGTGTCTTGTCCAGACTCGTGCTGTCGTATTCCGGGGAGGTGAACACTTCCGACGAGCCCGTCTCTAATGTCACGCAGTCTTGAAGGGCGCCGACGGCGGCGACGTCATCGGGGTTGAGCGGATCGACCAGGGTGCGGATACCGACCAATACATACCGCGATCCGCAGCTGTCACTGGTCAATTCGTGCCGTCCCGGCGCGTGCAGGAGCACGTTGATGTAGTGGTCCTCGTTCACCACCATCGCGGACATGTACCGACCGTCGGCCTCAGGAAGCGAGAGCCAGGCCGGTGCCGCGAGATCGACGATTGCGAAGCTGTACAACGTATCCCGGTTCATGCGGATGACAGTCTGGTCGTCGATCGATGCCGGCTGCCGCTTGTGCCGAAACACGCCGACTCCGCCGGCGTCGCGTTGGAGGTCGGCGAACATCCTGTGCGTCTCCGCCCTGACGAAGTTATCGGCATTGACCATGACTGCCACGTCAGACTCTCCTGTCAGCAATTTCTGATTGTCGGTGCTCAGTCCATCAGCTGCGCTGCGACCGTCGCGCCCAGTTCCCAGCACGCCTGCAGCTCGGGCTTGCCCGGCTTGCCCGACACTACGACATATTCGGCGGCCTTGACCCAGCCCAGGCCGGTGGTGATGGCGTCGACGCCGCGCTCGGCCCCCTCGGTTCCCTCATTGCCGTGCAGATAGAGACCGAACGGCCGGCCCTTCGTCGCATCCAGGCAGGGGTAGTAGATGACATCGAAGGCGTGCTTGAGGGCGCCGCTCATATAGCCGAGGTTGGCCGGCGTTCCGAGTAGATAGCCGTCGGCCTCGAGCACGTCGGTCGCCGAAACGGTCAGCGCCGGTCGACGCACGACGTCGACTCCTTCGATATCGGGATCGGTCGCACCCGATATCACCGCCTCGAACATCTCCTGGGTATGCGGCGATGGGGTGTGGTGAATGATCAACAGTCTTTTGGTCATTGCAAGTTGAGCAGTGATTCGATTCCTATTGTCAGGCCAGGGAATTCGGCGACCCGGCGCACCGCCAAGAGCACTCCCGGCACGAACGACGTGCGATCCATGCTGTCGTGCCGGATGGTCAGGGTCTCCCCCGCGGTGCCGAACAGCACTTCCTGATGCGCGACCAGCCCGGCCAGTCGCACCGAGTGCACCGGTACACCGT
>JBAWAV010000310.1:0-4489 GCA_049589475.1 Mycobacterium sp. | reverse complement strand
GCCTGCCGGTGATGAACGACTCGCTTGCCGACCGGGCCGACTAGCCGGCGGCAGGTATCGTTCTCGCAGTGGCCGCCGCCCCAGTTTTCGCCGACGTCGACACCGGTGTTGACGATGCCATCGCGCTGATCTACCTGTTGGCAAGCCCCGACGCCCGATTGGTCGGCATCGCATCGACCGGTGGAAATGTTGGGGTAGCACAGGTCTGCGAGAACAACCTCGGCCTGCTCGACCTGTGCCGCGTCGACGGCGTGCCGGTGTTCCGGGGCGCCGATCATCCACTGAACTCCGCAGCACCCGCCGACAGCGCAGTCCACGGGCCACGGGGCCTGGGCTACGCCGACTTGCCGCCGACCGATCGGCAACTCTGCAACGACGATGCCGCGACGGCGTGGGTCACGGCGGCGCATCAGCATCCCGGAGAGTTGATCGGAGTGGCCACCGGGCCGCTGACTAATCTGGCCCTGGCATTGCGCAAGGAGCCTGCGCTGCCGACGCTGCTGCGCCGGTTGGTGATCATGGGCGGCGCCTACGACTACCGCGGCAACACCAACCCGGTGGCGGAGTGGAACATCGCCTTCGACCCCGAGGCCGCGGCCGAGGTGTTCGACGCATGGTCTTCAGACACCGGGCAAAAAATGGCGGCGCAACATCTTCCGATCTTGTGTGGCCTGGACGTGACCCGGCAGATCGCGATTACACCGGACATCCTCTCCCGCCTGGCAACCGCGGCCGAATCGACGACCACCGCGTTGAGCGCCGAGGACAAGCGGGGAACCCGGTCGACGGCGTCCAACCCGCTGATTCGGGTGATCGAAGATGCGACGCGGTTCTACCTGGAGTCCTACCACGATCTGGGCCACGGTTTTCAGGCGCATCTGCACGATCCGCTGGCCGCGGCGGTCGCATTGGACCCACAGCTTGTCGACGCCCGG
This sequence comes from Mycobacterium sp., assembly GCA_049589475.1. Taxonomy (GTDB): domain Bacteria; phylum Actinomycetota; class Actinomycetes; order Mycobacteriales; family Mycobacteriaceae; genus Mycobacterium. The sequence continues at coordinate 3,554 of JBAWAV010000310.1, read as the reverse complement.
CAGGCGACGGTGGACGTCGAACTGACCGGGACACTGACCCGCGGCATGACCGTCACCGACTGGTCGGGACGATGGGGCCGAAAGCCCAACGCGCTGATCGCTGTTCAAGCAGACCCGACGAGATTCTTCGACCGCTTCATCGAGCGAGTGGGACCGTTTGCCGCTCGGCTGGGCTGACCGCAACACGCTGTTACTCGTAGATTCCCTCCAGATACCACCTCCTCTGGCGATAGCACAGCAGCAGCGCGGTACCCGGATCAGACCTGCGCCCGCCTTCCAGCAGCACCTGCACGCGGGCGGTGCGACTTCCGCCTTGACCGGCCCCAAGCCGGTCATCCCACCAGCGTTCGTCGACCGGCCATGGCCCGGCCCACCAGCGCAGCCGATCGTCGCGGTCGCGGGAGGTCAGCCGCGCCGGATCGGCGGAGAACAACCCACGGCTGGTCACCCGAATCGAGTTGCCCCGAGCGTCAAGCAGTTCCACTGGATCGTCGAGCAGCACCGTCGGTGACGGCTCGGGCAGCTGACCGGGCCACGGCCGACCCGGGTCGGCGCGCGGCACCGGCTCGTCGCCCAGCGGTGTCAACGTGATCCGTTCGGCCGGCCAGCGACCGCCGGACAGCACCGGTAGCTGCACCGCCTCCGGGCCGAGCAAACCCTGCACCCGCACCAGCGCGCGGCGCGCCCGCATCCGGTCTTCTTCGCCGAGCCCGCCCCACAGCGGTAACTGCAACGCCCCCGCCGACACCACCTCCACCGCCTGCAGTCGCAACTGCACCACCGGCGCGGTAGGTCGATCCGCCACAATGCGGGTGTTCAACCAGCCGTCCAACTGCCAGCGCACCCGGTCAGCGGTGGCATCCTCGGTCAACGGCTCGGCGCATCGCCAAACCCGGCTCAGCTCTTCACCATTGGCGGTGACGGCGTGGACAGCCAGTCGGGTGCATCCCACCCCGGCGGTCATCAACGTCTGATGCAGTGCGGCGGCCAGCGAACGCCCGGCAAATGCCGCGGCGTCGACTCGGTCGATCGGCGGATCGCAAGGCAGCACGGCGTCGAGTTCGTCTGGTGGTTCACGCCCGGACGGCCCGCGTTCCGGCTCACCGCGGGCGAACCGGTGTGCGCTCACCGCGTCCGCACCGAACCGGGACGCCACATCGGTGCGCGACAGCGCGGCGAACTGCCCGATGGTGCGAATCCCCATCCGCCACAACAGGTCTGCCAGATCAGCACGTCCAGGGCCGGACAGGCTCGGCTCGGTGGCGAGTTGCCGGATCGACAGCGCCGACAGAAACAGCGCATCCTGTCCGGGCTGCACAACACGGCCCGCACGGGCGGCGAAGACCGCGGTGGACAGCTGGTCGGCCACCCCGACCTGACATTCGGCGCCGCCGGCGGCCACCGCATCGGTCAATCGCTCGCCGGCCTGCTGCTCGGATCCGAAGAAGCGGGCCGCCCCCCGCACCGGCAACACCACCAGGCCAGGACGCAGCACCTCGGCGCGGGGCACCAGATCGTCCACCGCCGCGATAACCCCTTCGAAGTAGCGGGCGTCGCGATCCGAATCGGCGGCCACGACATGCAATTGCGGACACCGGGCCGACGCCTCGCGTCGCCGCAACCCCCGCCGCACGCCTACCGCGCGGGCCGACGAGGAACAGGCGATCACCCGGTTGGCCAGCGTGACGGCGACCGGCGACGTCGCAGGCAGACCCGCGGCCGCCGCTGCGGCAACCGCAGGCCAGTCCATGCACCACAACGCCAAAACTCGGGAAGCCACCGACTACCCCGTCCGGGCCCGCCTGATCGCCCGACCCTCGGCGCACACCTCGAGCCGGACCTTGCTGATCCGCCCGAACCCCGGCGTATCCGCCGTGGTCTCGTAGCCGCAGACCCGAGCTGAGAGCCGAATCGATGCACCCTGCCAGTCACCATCGGTGACCAGCAGCGTGCAGCCTTTCTGGTGTGCACGGGCCACCACGGCCCTGGCCCGGGTCACCGGCACCGAGCGCCCGCCCAGCGCTAGCACGACCAGGTCCATCCCGTCCATGAGCACCGCCGCCACTTCCACCGGGTCGGTCCCGGGATCCGGGATCACCGCGAGTCGGCTCAGATCGGCTCCCATTTCCACGGCGGCCAGCAGGCCGATGTCCGGCTGGCCGACAATGGCCGCATTTCCGCCTGCGGCCGTCACCACTGCCACCATGCTCACCGGCAGCGTCCGGGCGCCGGACAGCACCGCGACCGACCCCCGTGGCAACGCATCTGGCAACACGTCGGCCAGCAATTGCGGAACCGGGAGCCGGGCTTGCGAATCCGGCAGCAGGTCGGCCACAACGGTGGGAGCGTGGGCGTGGCCGCGTCGGGACGAGCCGACCTTCCCGGATACCGCCGCCATCTGCCGGCGCAGCTGTTTCAGCTGCTCAGCGCGGTCATACTGCGGCTGATCGGAGGCGAGAACAGCCGTCATCACTTACTCCTGCGGTACGGGTGTTACTACTGATGTTCGAATGTATGTTCGATAAAATCAGTCAACACCCACCCACCGACAAGGTCAAGCGGATCGGCTGCGGCTCGCGCCGGCCAGCTAACTCACGGAATCAAACTGGAGATCAGCGTCTTGCACGCCAGCGGCCACCGACCGGCGCCTGTCGACATTGACTCAGCCCAGCACTCGCACCGGTACGTTGTTCCAGCCGATCACGTTGGTCATAGCCACCCGCCTGAGCCCTTGCTGCACGATCGCGTAGCGCGGCATGTGGTCCAGCAACTTGTCCAAAGCGAGGGCGCTCTCCATTCGGGCCAGCGCGGCACCCAAACAACTGTGCGTCCCGTAGCCCAGCCCCACGTTCTGTGCCTGGCTGCGGTCCCGGTTGATGTCGAAGGTATCCGCGTCGGTGAACGCCTGCTCGTCCCTATTGGCCGAACCCAGACACAGCAGGACCGGATTTCCGGCAGGAATCGTGGTGCCATGCAGCTCAACGTCTTTCATGCTGTATCGCACCAGATACTGTGCGGGCGCCTCCCACCGCAGCAACTCCTCCACCGCGGCCGGAATCCGGCTGCGGTCGTCGAGCAGCATCTGCCATTGATCTGGATACTCGGCGAACGTAACCACCGCATTGCCCAGCAACTTGGTCACCGTCTCGGCGCCGGCCCCGCCCAACATCGATGCGAAGCCGGCGATCTCGACGTCGTCGAGCTTGGTCGCGACGCCGTCACGCTCGACTTCGAGCGCGATCAAATCGCTGATCATGTCGTCCTGCGTATCCGCTCGCCGTTCCTGAATGATGTTGTAGTAGATCAGTCCGGTCTCGATACCGGCCCGTATACCTTCCTCGGGCGTTGCGACGTTGCCATACTCCCGCTCGAGCGTTTTGTCCAAGAGAAGCCGGACCTTTTGGCGGAGCTCTGCGGGCACGCCGAGCATCCGGGTGATCACCTCAACCGGAAACAACGCCGAAAAGTCTTGCACGACATCGAACTCGTGGGGACTCGTCGCGGTGAGAAATCGATCGATCTGTTCTACGACCAGTTGTCGCTGGCGCTCTACG
>JBAWAV010000309.1:0-3140 GCA_049589475.1 Mycobacterium sp. | reverse complement strand
CCACCAGGTATTCGACTGTGCCGGCGCCGTAGTAGTGCGCTTCTTTGCAGATCCGCTTGGCGGATTCGTGGATCTCCTTGCGCTGCGCGTCACTGAGGAACGGCGCGGGCGCCTCTTCGACGAGCTTTTGGAAGCGGCGCTGCAGGGAGCAGTCGCGGGTGCCCGCTACGACGACGTTGCCGTGCTGGTCGGCGATCACCTGAGCTTCGACGTGGCGCGGCTTGTCCAGGTAGCGCTCGACGAAGCATTCGCCGCGGCCGAATGCCGCAACGGCCTCGCGGGTCGCCGACTCGAACAGCTCCGGGATCTCCTCGATGGTGCGGGCCACCTTCATGCCGCGGCCTCCACCGCCGAAGGCCGCCTTGATCGCGATCGGCACGCCGTACTCCTTGGCGAAGGCGACCACCTCGCCGGCGTCCTTGACCGGGTCGGGGGTACCGGGGACCAGCGGGGCCTGCGCCTTGGCGGCGATGTGCCGCGCGGTGACCTTGTCGCCGAGATCGCGGATCGACTGCGGGCTGGGCCCGATCCAGATCAGGCCGGCGTCGATCACCGCCTGAGCGAAGTCGGCGTTCTCCGACAGGAAGCCGTAGCCGGGGTGGATCGCGTTGGCGCCGGACTTCTCGGCTGCCTCCAGTAGTTTGCCGAAGTCCAGGTAGGACTCCGCCGAGGTCTGGCCGCCGAGCGCGAAGGCCTCGTCGGCGAGCTTCACGTGTGGGGCGTCGGCGTCGGGTTCGGCGTACACCGCCACGCTGGGCAGTCCCGCGTCCTTGGCCGCGCGGATTACCCGCACCGCGATCTCACCGCGGTTGGCGACAAGAACCTTCGAGATCGTCGAGCTGGCGTGAGTGGCCACTGCGCCTCCTGATGAGCACTTCTCAGTTGTCTAAGAGAAATTCTTACAAGTCGTTTCGGGGGAAGTTTATGCGGCGCGCCGTGAGCGACGAGACCCGGTGTCTACTTCTTCGCGGACTCGCGCAGTCGGCGCTTGATCCGGGCCAGCATCGCCGACATGCCACGCAGCCGCAGCGGGCTGATCAACTCCGCCAGACCAAGATCGGCGTAGAAGTCCTCGGGCACGGCCAGGATGTCGGCGGCGGGCTGTTCGTCGAGGCCGGCAGCCAAAATCGACGCGAAACCGCGCGTGGTGGGCGCTTCGGCGGGCGCGCTGAAATAGAGCCGTACGCGATCCGGGTCGTCGGCGTCCACGTGCAAAAACAGCGGTGACTGGCATTCGGGGACCGGCTCCATCGCCGCCTCTTCGAGATCGGCGGGTAACGCGGGCAGGTCGTCGGCGAACTCCAGCAGGAGCTTGAGCTTGTCCTGACCCTGGACTTCGCCGAAGTCGGAGACGACTTCGGACAGCGGCGCGGGCATGCTCATCAGGCGGGGACGGCTCCCGGGCTCTCGCCGGCGACGATCGGCACCCGCACGGCGTTGCCCCATTCGGTCCACGAACCGTCGTAATTGCGCACGCCGGGGATGCCGAGCAGGTGCGTCAGCACGAACCAGGTGTGGCTGGACCGCTCGCCGATCCGGCAATACACGATCGTCTTGTCGTCCGGCTCGATGAAGCCGTAGAGCTGCTCGAGTTCGTCGCGGCTGCGGAAGCGGCCGCTGTCATCGGCGGCCTTGCCCCACGGAATCGACACTGCCGAGGGGATATGCCCGGCCCGCAGAGCGCCTTCCTCCGGGTAGTCGGGCATGTGGGTGCGCTTGCCGGTGTATTCGTCGGGCGACCGCACATCGATCAGCGGCCCGGTGCCCAAGGCGGCCAGCACCTCGTCCTTGTACGCCCGGATCGGTGCATCGTTGCGTTGCACGACGGGATATCCCGACGACGACTTCGCGGGCACATCCAAGGTGGTGTCCCGGCCGTCGTGGATCCACAAATCGCGTCCGCCGTTGAGCAGCCGCACATCCGGGTGGCCGAAGAGCGTGAACACCCACAGCGCGTAGGCGGCCCACCAGTTGCTCTTGTCGCCGTAGATCACCACGGTGTCGTCACGCGAAATGCCTTTGCGGTCCATCAATTCGGCGAATTGCTTGCCGTCGATGTAGTCGCGCACCCGCGGGTCGTTGAGGTCGGTGTGCCAGTCGATTTTGACCGCCCCGGGAATGTGGCCGACGTCGTACAGCAGGACGTCTTCATCGGACTCGACGATGGCCAGCCCGGGCCGACCCAGATTGCCGGCCAGCCAGTCGGGCGTCACCAGCCGTTCCGGGTGGGCGTACGCGCTCAGCTTGGGGCTGGGATCTGCTGGTAGAGACACACTGCGAGCCTACCTGCCGCTCAGCTGGCCGCCGGTCACGAGCCGACCGGATTGGCGGCCCACATCTCGGTGACCGACAGCCCGACTCGGTGCAGCATGGTCCGGGTCAGCGGCAGGCTCAGGCCGATGACATTGGACGGGTCGCCCTCGATCCGGTCGACGAACCAGCCGCCGAAACCGTCGAGCGTGAACCCGCCCGCGACGCCGAGCGGTTCACCAGTGTCGAGGTAAGCCTGCAGGTCCGCTGTCGCAGGATCAGCGAAATAGACTGTGGTAGAAGACGATTCGATGACGCGTTGAGTGTGGCCGTCGAGGAGTCGCAGCACGCAGTGCCCGGTGTGCAGCTCGCCGGATCTGCCCGCCATCGTCCGCCACTGGTCGCGCGCCGCATCCGCGGATGCCGGCTTGCCCACCAGCTGACCGCCGAGATAGAGCATCGAATCACAGCCGATGACAACGCAATTCGCGGCCACGACCGGCTCCAGGACGGTCGCGACCTGGTCGGCCTTGGCTTCGGCGAGGCTGCAGACGACGTCACCGGGGGCGGCGTCCGGACCCAGCGCGGCGACGACGGCGTCCTCGTCGACGCCGGAGACGACGACCAACGGATCGATGCCTGCCTGTCGCAGAACCCGTCGCCGGCCGACCGACGCGGACCCGAGCACAAGTCGGGTCATCGGCGGGATTGGATGGCGCCATTCCTCAGCGTCGCTGCACTCTGCATCGTCATCGGCGCATATGGGCCCGTTCCAGCAGGGTGATCTTCTGCCAGCTGAAGGGGCCGTAGCGAAGGTTGTCGACGGGCAGTCCCCAGCGGGTGCTTTCCGCCGGAGCCGGTTCACCGCCGCCGCCACTGGCGGCGGCCAG
>JBAWAV010000308.1:0-1874 GCA_049589475.1 Mycobacterium sp. | reverse complement strand
GCGTCGGCCCGCGTCGGAGGTGCGGCCGGGGTGGTGGTTGCCGGCGCCAGCAGCGTCCCGTTGCAGCGCGGACACCACACCCGCTGCTTGTCTCGGACATTCCAGCGTGTGCCGCACTGGGAGCACACTTGGATCACTGGCGCCGCTCCTCCTCATCGCTGCGCTCTGCGTCGTCACCAGCGCGGATCATCGGCGCCGCTGCTGTACTTCGCTGCGCTCTGCATCGTCACCGGCGCGGATCACCTGATCAGCCTAGCGTTCCGGCACGCGGTGCTGGCGGCAGCGCGGACAGCTCAGATGCTGCCGGGACTGCCGTCGTCGGTGACGACCGCACGCCCGGCCTCGGCCCAGGCCGCCATCCCGCCGTTGACGTTGATCGGCTCGAACCCGTTGCCGGCGAGGAAGTCGGCGACTTTGCCCGAGCGCCCGCCCAGCTTGCACACAACGTACAGGGTCGCCGACCGACTGATTTCGTCGAGCCGGGCCGGCACCTCGCCCATCGGGATGTGTTGCGCGTCGGCGGCGTGCCCGCGCTGCCACTCGTCGTCCTCCCGCACATCCAGCAACACCGCGGTCGGCCCAAATTGGGCGGGCAGGTCCGCGATACCTATCTGCGCCACCGTCCGTTCACCATCCATGCGTTTGATCTTGACATGCCCTTAACGCGGGCGCGTCGGCCGGGCCTTCAGCTAAAACCGGGTATCCACAGTTTCCACAGGTTTATCCACAGCGCCGGTGGACCAACGGTTTGCGTTGACGCTTGGTCAATACAGGGAAGCCGGTAACCGCTGTGGATAACCGCCGTCGTTACCGAGTCGTGATCGACAGGCGCGCGCGGGCGCTCAGCGAATTCTTAGCCGACCTCACGGCACCGGTCCGGCTCCCTCGTATGGGGGATGTCACAGCCGTCTCAACGGCCAGGCGCGGCGCCGGAGCGTTCTTATTATCTCCGCGCACAACGACATCGCCAGCAACAAGATGCTGGTCAACGCGCCGCGATCGGCCCAATTTTTCAGGCGGTACATAAGAGGTTATGATCGCGATCACTGAGAGTATTTGTGACTCATCTCACTGGGGGAACGTAGTTGGACATGCAGGCTGGAGCCACTCGATGACAACGCAACCGATCGGACCGCAGTCGGCGAGAACGTCGACGCACTGGTACACGACGTCGGCGACGTGCAATCGCTCCTACCTGCTTGCCGGTTTGCGCGCCGGACTCATCGCTCTGGTCTTGCTGGCGGTCCTCGCCGTCATCGTTTGGTTCTGAGCCCACCGCACCGGGTAACCCCGGTAGGCACTCGTTCTTGCGGCGCGCGCGGTGATGGAGCAGGGTTAGTTACGCCAAAGTCACCGCTTCGCTAACAGCCTGCGAGTGAAGCGTCAGATCAGATCGTCAACGATCTTCGAAGGAAGGAAGCCCGTGGCTGAATACACTTTGCCCGACCTGGATTGGGACTATGGAGCGTTGGAGCCCCATATTTCGGGTCAGATCAACGAACTTCACCACGACAAACACCACGCGACGTATGTCAAAGGCGCCAACGACGCGGTTGCCAAGCTCGAAGAGGCGCGTGCGAAGGATGATCAGTCGGCCATCCTGTTGAACGAGAAGAATCTGGCTTTCAACTTGGCCGGCCACGTCAACCACAGCTTGTGGTGGAAGAACCTGTCTCCCAACGGCGGTGACAAGCCGACCGGTGAACTCGCCGCCGCCATCGACGATGCGTTCGGATCGTTCGACAAGTTCCGTGCGCAGTTCACTGCGGCCGCGACCACAGTGCAGGGTTCGGGTTGGGCCGCGCTCGGGTGGGACAGCCTGGGCCAGAAGCTGCTGATATTCCAGGTTTACGACCACCAGACCAATTTCCCCC
>JBAWAV010000307.1:0-5505 GCA_049589475.1 Mycobacterium sp. | reverse complement strand
ATCAAGACTTGGTTGGTGTGACCTCGCTCTCAGCGAAAGCGGATCGGTTACTTCAGCGAATGGACTGCAGCTGCCGGGGCCGATCCGGCGACCGGGCCGACGAAACTGCCTCGGTCAGCAGTTCGGAGAGCTGAAGCGGATACACCGTCTCGCCGGCGGCGGCGAGGTCGGCGATGTCAGCAGGGTCACACCAGCGATGGCCGTGGATGTAGCGGCTCTCCAGTTCGGTGCGGCCCGCGGCGGACGGCTCGAAACGCCGCGTGCGGTGGACGAAGAAGAACTCCTCGCTGTCGATCACCGCGCCGTTGAAGTCGAACACCGCGTCGCGGCGCCAGATCGGTCCGATCATGGCGGTCGGGTCGACCTTCAGGCCGGTCTCCTCGGCCAGCTCACGTGCGGCGGCCTGGGCCAGCGACTCCCCGTCACCGACCTGCCCGCCCACGGTGAACCACCACCGCGGCGCCGCCGTGCCGGCATCGGACCGCGCCGGATCCGACCCGCACAACAGGAGCACGGCGCCGGTTTCGTCGAGCAACACCACCCGCGCCGACGTGCGGCGGTCGGCTCCGGAATGATCGGCATGCCGTTGCGCCTGCGATCGCTCGGCGATCTCGAAATAGCTTGGCTCCGCTGCCGTTCCGGCCAGTCGAAACAGCCGGACCAGCCGTCGCTCGCGCAGTGCGAGCGTGTCGCGAACCGCGTCGTTGTGGAATCGGCGGGCCAGCAGCACCCGGGTCTCGGCGTCGGCCAGCTCAGCGATCAGCCCTGCTGGGACCGAGCCCGCATCGACCATCGACAGCGTGGCCGACAGCCGGTTTTCGCACGCCTCGCGGGCCTGCCGCGGCGCGCGTTCAGCCGAGTCGGCAAGCTCGACCAATTGCTTGGCCGCCGCATCGGTGGCACCGCCGACTGCGTTCGTCGCGACCGCGCGGGCCACCACGGCCCGTCGTGCCAGCGCGCCGTCCAAGGCCTGCCAGGACAGGTCGTAACGCACGTGCAACCGGTCGAGTCGATTGGCGGTGCGGAATCCCCACACCGCGAACCCGAGCACCACCAGCAGCAACGCGACCAGCCCGAGGACGAGGACGAGCATCAACTGGCCACCTCGACCTTGCTGCCGGCGACGGCGACCGTCTCGTAGACCTGCATGATCTGGCTGGCCACCACCGACCAGTCGTAGCGGCGCACCGCTTGGGAGCCGGCCGCGGCGTAACGCTTGGCCAGCGAATCGTTCTCCAGCAGCGCGATCAGGCCGTCGGCCAGTGCGGCGCTGTCGTCGACGGCCACCAGCAGTCCGGCCTCCCCGTCACGCAGTACTTGCCGGAACGCATGCAGGTCGCTGGCCACCACCGGCGTACCGGCGGCCATTGCCTCGACGAGCACGATGCCGAAGCTCTCGCCGCCGGTGTGCGGCGCGCAGTAGACGTCCGCACTGCGCAGGGCCGACGCTTTGGCTTCGTCGTCGACCAGGCCCAGGAACCGCAGGTGTCCGGCCAATCCACCGACCTTGGCTCGCAGTTCGTCTTCGTCGCCGCGCCCGACGATCAGCACCTGCAGGCCCGGGTAACGCTTCACCAGGGCGGGCAAGGCGTCGACCAGCACGGCCATGCCCTTGCGAGGTTCGTCGTAGCGGCCCAGAAACAGCACCGTCTTGCCGGGCCGCGGATACCCGGGCAGCAGCGGCGCCGACTCGTACGACGCCACATCGACGCCGTTGGGAATCTCCACCGCGTCCGAGCCCAGCGCTTCCATCTGCCAGCGTCTGGCCAGATCGGACACCGCGATGCGGCCGACGATCTTCTCGTTCGACGGGCGCAGCCAACCTTGAAGCAGCGACAGCGAAAGCGATTTCGTGGTCGAGGTATGAAATGTGGCCACGATGGGCCCCTCGGCAACCCGCAGCGCCCACAACGACAGGCTGGGCGCATTCGGTTCGTGCAGATGCAGCACATCGAACTCACCCTCGGCCAGCCAGCGCCTGACCTTGCCGTGCACGGTCGGGCTGAATTGCACCCGGGCCACTGATCCGTTGTAAGGAATCGGAAAGGCGCGGCCGGCGGACACGACGTAGTCCGGCAACGACACATGCGGCGACGATGGTGCCAGCACGCTGACACTCTGACCGCGGGCCCGCATCACCTCGGCGAGCTGCAGGACGTGCGACTGCACGCCACCGGGCACATCGAAGGAGTACGGACACACCATCCCGATGCGCATCACGTCTCCGCCAATCGGGCCCGTCGCTCGTCGGACAGATCAGCCAGCCACTGCGGCTGAAGCATGTGCCAGTCTGCGGGATGTTCGGCGATGTTGCGCGCGAAGACGTCGGCCAATGCCTGGGTGACGACGCCGACGTCACCGCTGGAGCAGTCCAGCGGCGGGTAGAACGTGATGCGGCAGTCGTCGCCGTCGTACCAGCAATGCACGGGCAGCAGTGCCGCCCCGGTGGTGATCGCGAGCTTCGCCGAGCCGGCCGGCATTCTGGTCGGTTCGCCGAAGAAGTCGACCTGGACTCCGGTGCGGCTGAGGTCGCGCTCGGCCATCAGACACACGAGCTTGTTGTCCAGAAGTCGCTGGCCGAGCAACGGGAACGGCGGCTGCTCACCCCCGGACAGTGGAATCACCTCGAATCCAAGGCTTTCCCGGTAGTCGATGAACCGCCGGTACAGCGATTCGGGTTTGAGCCGTTCGGCGACGGTGGTGAATCTGCCGTACTGCTGGATCATCCACACCCCGGCCATGTCCCAGTTTCCGCTGTGCGGTAGCGCATTGACGGCGCCGCGGCCCGCGGCCAGTGCCGCGTCGAGATGCTCTCGGCCTTCAACGAGTTCGGCGAGGCGCTCGCCGAGTGCACGGTGATCCATCGTCGGCAGCCGGAACGCCTCGCGCCAGTAGCGGGCATAGGACTCCAGCGACGCCCGCATCAGGCTGCCGGGCACCTCCTTGGGCGGCACGCCGATGACCCGTGCGAGGTTTTTGCGGAGCTGCTCCGGTCCCCCGTTTCGGGATGCGTACAGCGCGCCGGCGTCAAAGACGTTGCGCGCGGCGAATTCCGGCATCGCCCGCACCATCCGCCACCCGGTCGCATAACCCCAGTCGGTCATCCGGGCCCCCAGCGAAAGACCGCTGATGCCAGGCATTTTCAGACCGGCCGGCACGATCACGGCTCGCTCTCTCCCGGCTGGGCCGGCTTACCGGGCGCCGGCAGCGGGGTGGCCGCCGCCGGTGAGTGCCGCACGGTGCGTATCCGCTGAGCGCAGGTGATCGCGCTGGCCACGGCGAGCAGCCACATCGCCACGGGCAGCGCCGCCGGCAACGGGAAGAACGGCAGCTCGGACACCCCTGCCCCGACGAGCACAATGATCAACCGCTCCGGGCGTTCGATGAAACCGCCGTCGCCGCGCAGTCCACTGGCCTCAGCGCGCGCCTTGATGTAGGAGATCACCTGCGAGGTGACCAGACAGATCAGCGTCGCCACCACCAACGGGCGGCTGCCCAGGCCGAACGCCGCCCACCACGCCAGCCCGCAGAACACCGCGCCGTCGCTGATGCGGTCGCAGGTGGCATCGAGCACGGCGCCGAATCGCGTGCCGCCGCCGCTTTCTCGCGCCATCGCGCCATCGATCATGTCGAACAGCACGAAGAAGGTGATCACCGCGGCTCCGGCGAAGAGTCGCCCGATCGGGAACAGGGTGAGCGCGGCCAGCACCGCGGCGGCGGTGGCGATGATGGTGACACCGTCGGCGGTGAAGCCCGCGCGCAAAAACGCCCTGGCCACCGGCGTGGTGACCCGGGCGACTCCTTCGCGGGACAGCAGCTTGCTCACGACTGCCTGTCCCACTCGGTGGCCAGCAGGCGGCGGGTGTCGCGCAGCAACTGCGGAATGACCTTGGAGTCGCCGATGATCGTGATGAAGTTCGCGTCACCGCCCCATCGCGGTACGACGTGCACGTGCAGGTGCTCTGCCAGCGAGCCACCCGCCGAGTGGCCGAGGTTGACCCCGACATTGAAGCCGTGCGGCCGCGACACGTTCTTGATGACGCGAATTGCCTTCTGGATGAACGCCATCAGCTCGCTGCTTTCCGCCTCGGTCAGATCCTCGAGTTCGGAAAGCCGACGGTACGGCACCACCATCAAGTGGCCCGGGTTGTACGGGTAGAGGTTGAGCACGGCGTAGACGAGTTCACCGCGGGCCACGACCAGCCCGTCTTCGTCGGACAGTTGCGGAATGTCGGTGAACGGCTGATCGCGCTCGCCGGTGTCCTGCTTCAACGGCCCTTCGGCGAGGTAACTCATGCGGTAGGGCGTCCACAGCCGCTGCAGATGGTCGGATTCACCGACGCCTCGGTCAACAATGGCGTCTTCTTCAGCCACGGGTGTTCACCTTGATCACATCGGCTGTGGGCACGGCGTTTTCGCGGTCGGCGATCCACTGCGCGATGGTGGCTACCGCCTCGTCGCGCGGGATCCCGTTGATCTGCGTGCGATCACCGAACCGGAAGCTCACCGCACCGGCCTCGACGTCGCGGTCGCCGGCCAGCAGCATGAACGGCACTTTCTGGTTGGTGTGGTGCACGATCTTCTTGGCCATCCGGTCATCGCTGCTGTCGACCTCGACCCGTACGCCGCGCAACTTCAGCTGCGCGGCAACATCTTCCAGGTGTCCGATGTGTTCGTCGGCGACCGGGATGCCGGCCACCTGAACCGGGGCCAGCCAGGCCGGAAAGGCGCCGGCGTAGTGCTCGGTGAGAATGCCGAAGAACCGCTCGATCGAACCGAACAGCGCACGGTGAATCAGCACCGGCCGTTGCCGCGAGCCGTCGCTTGCGGTGTACTCCAGCTCGAAACGATCAGGCATGTTGAAGTCGACTTGCAGCGTCGACATCTGCCAGCTGCGGCCCAGCGCGTCCTTGACCTGCACCGAGATCTTCGGCCCGTAGAAGGCCGCGCCACCCGGGTCGGGCACCAGTTGCAAACCCGAGGCCTCACCGACTTCCCGCAAGATGTCGGTGGCCTCTTCCCACACCTCGTCGGAGCCCACGTATTTGTCCGGGTCCTTCGTGGACAGCTCCAGGTAATAGTCATCGAGGCCGTAGTCGGCCAACAGGTCAAGCACGAACCGCAACACTGAGGTCAACTCGTCGCGCATCTGCTCGCGCGTGCAGTAGATGTGCGCGTCGTCCTGGGTCATGCCGCGCACCCGGGTCAGTCCGTGGATCACCCCGGACTTCTCGTAACGATAGACGCTGCCGAATTCGAAGAGCCGCAACGGAAGCTCGCGATAGGACCGCCCCCGCGACCGATAGATCAGGTGGTGCATGGGACAGTTCATCGGCTTGAGGTAGTAGTCCTGCCCGGGTTTGCGTACCGTGCCGTCTTCGTTGAATTCGGCGTCGAGATGCATCGGCGGGTACATGCCGTCGGCGTACCACTCCAGGTGGCCCGACGTGACGTAGAGCGGCTCTTTGGTGATGTGCGGGGTGTTGACGAACTCGTACCCGGCCC
>JBAWAV010000306.1:0-7834 GCA_049589475.1 Mycobacterium sp. | reverse complement strand
TCGGGCTCGCCATGCTCGGCCGGAATTCGTCGTGACCGATGACAACGCTGCAGTCGTGGCCGAGATCTGCGCGCGCCTCGATGGGTTGCCGCTGGCGATCGAGCTGGCCGCCGCACGGGTGCGTGCCATGTCGTTGAGCGAGATTCTGGAGAGCCTGCATGATCGGTTCCGGTTGTTGACCGGCGGCGCACGCACCGCGGTACGCCGCCAGCAGACACTGCGCGCCTCGGTGGACTGGTCGCACGCGCTGTTGACCGAACCCGAGCGAGTGCTGTTCCGCGGGCTGGCCGCCTTCCTGGGCGGCTTCGACTTCGACGCCGCCCAGACGGTCGGCAGCGGTGGTGAGGTCGAGCGCTTCCAAGTGCTGGATCTGCTCACCTTGCTGGTGGACAAGTCCCTCGTGGTCGCCGACGACACCGGGGGACGAACCCGCTACCGGCTGCTGGAGACGGTGCGCCAATACGCCCTGGAAAAGCTCGGCGAGTCCGGCGAGGCCGACGCCGTGCGCTCGCGCCACCGCGACCACTACACGGCGATGGCCGCCGCGCTTGACGCGCCGGCAGGACGTGATTATGAGCAGTGTCTCGAGCAGGCCAACGTCGAGATCGACAACCTGCGCGCGGCGTTCGGGTGGAGCCGGGAAAACACCGACGTCGAACTGGCGTTGGCGCTGGCGTCCTCGCTGCAGCCGCTGTGGTTGGCGCGGGGACGCCTCCGGGAGGGACTGGCCTGGTTCGACGCCACCCTCGCCGATCTCGACGCGCAGCACCCCGAGGTGGCGGCCGCAGTGCGGGCGCGGGCGCTGGCCGACCGAGCCCTGGCCGCGATGCGGGTGGACGCCGCCGGCAGCCTTGATCAGGCTCAGCAAGCCCTGGCGATCGCCCGCGAACTCGATGACCCGGCCCTGCTGGCCCGGACGCTGACCGCTTGTGGCTTCATCGCCGACCAGGGCTATAACGTCGAGCTGGCGCGGGAATGCTTCGCCGAGGCGATCGGTCTGGCCCGTGCCCTGGACGATCGGTGGCGGCTCAGCCAGATCCTCACCCTGCAGGCGATGGGCGCCCACACCGCCGGTGACCCGCGCGCGGTAAGCGCGGCCGCCGAGGAAGGACGCGACCTCGCCGACGCGATCGGTGACGGTTTCAACTCGCGCCAGTGCCGCTTTAATCTCGGGTCGGCGCAGATGATGAGCGGCGATTTAGCCGGAGCCGTCACACAGTTCAGCGAGGTGGCCGCCGAGGCCGAGGCGGGTCACGACGAGATGTCGAGGGTGACCAGCCTCGCCGGCCGGAGCCTCGCACTGGCATACCAGGGTGAGGTGGCCGCGGCCCGAGCGGCGGCCGAGGCGACGCTTGAGGGCGGCGCAAAGCTTTCCGAGAGGTACGCGGCATTCGGGCACGCAGTGGTGGGATTCGCGGCCCTGGCAGCCGGGGATCGCGCAGCGGCGCACGGGGCGAACGAGGCCGCCAACCAGCTCATGACTGTCGTGAGTGGTAGCACGGCGCTATTTGGGCGTATCTGGAATGCCGGGGCTGCGCTGGCAGACGGGGATCTCGCTGCCGCCGGTCGTTGGGCCAACGAGGCCGCCTCGATCGCAACCGGCTGGTACTCGGCGATGGCGCTGACGGTCCGCGCTCGGGTGGCGATCGCGCAGGGTGAACCAGACCAGGCCGAACGCGACACCCACGACGCGCTGACGTGCGCCGCTGACATCCAGGCATACCTGCTTATCCCCGACGTCGTCGAATGCCTCGCTGCTCTGGCCTGCCAGGACGACAGTCACCGCGAAGCCGCCCGCCTCTTCGCTGCGGCAGAGAGCGTCCGGCGACGCATGGGCGCAGTCCGCTTCAATATCTATGACGCTGACTGCCAAGCCTCGGTGGCGGCGCTGCGAGACGCCATGGGCGACAAAGAATTTGATGCCGCCTGGGCTGAGGGCGCGGCACTGTCCACCGAGGAGGCGATCGCCTATGCCCAACGCGGCCGCGGCGAGCGAAAACGACCGGCCAGCGGCTGGGGTTCGCTCACTCCGACCGAACGCGACGTGGTTCGACTGGTCAGCGAAGGGCTGGGCAACAAAGACATCGCCGCAAGGCTTTTCGTCTCACCGCGCACCGTGCAGACCCACCTCACGCACGTCTACACCAAGCTAGGCCTGACCTCTCGCGTGCAGCTCGCCCAGGAAGCAGGGCGGCATTAACCCCTTGGTGCCAAAGCATTTCCACGGGCTCGGATCTGCGCTGCGGTCACACGCGGATCCATCGGCTGGCAATGGCCGTTAGAACAACGACAGCAGGTCGGCCAGCAGGTTGCCACCCGAAGACGCCGTACCTTCACCCACCCCGGGCAGCAAGCTGGCCAGGAAGTCGCCGCCGGTCGCCGCCGCAGTGCCGGTTATGGGATCTGTCGCGAACGGCGCCAGGATGCTGTACATGTCGTTCACGCCTTCAACGTTGGCACCCTCACCGGGACTGAAGATGGCGGCGGCGAAGTCGGAATTGCCCGGCGCAGTATCGCTCGCGCCCGCTTCGGCGTAACTGGGATATTCGGAGTAGCTGCCGGGCAAGAGATCAACGACGCTGGCGATGTCGTGGTCGCCGGTAAGACTGGCATTCGTAATGTCGCCGCCGGCGTCCGCGAAGCTGGAATTGGCGAGGATGGAGACGCTGTCATGGCTGCCGAGGCCAGCGACATCGAAGTCGCGGTATCCGATCGCGACCGCAGTGTCGGAACTTCCGACCCCGTCGCCCGCGTACGCACCGTCGACGTAGCCAGGCGGGAGGATCGGCGCGTCGGGGTCGATTTTGGCGTTGTTGCCGATGTCAACGGCGGTGTCGAAGGTATCGCCGGTGGCTCCGCCGGCGAAGGCGGCAGCGTCGGCGCCTGACGCCATGGCGACGTCGCCGACGCCGCCAACGGCGGAGGCCTCCGCGCCGTAGCCAAAGGCGATCGCGAAGTCCCCGGTGCCCGACGTGGCGCTCGCGGTGCCTGCCTGGAGCAGGGAGTACCCGTCGACCGAGATGGCCAAGTTCAGATCTGGTATCGGAACAACCGGTACGGCGGAGGCGCCAAACGGATCGGATAACCAATCGGTCGATGAATCGGCCGAGGCGATCCCCGGTGAGGATGCTAGCGAAGCTCCAATACCCAAGCCCACCGCCAGTACGCCCAGGCCGGCGATACTACGCGCGTTCATCATGAGTGTTCCTTTCCCCACCGCAACCTGACCGGCCGCGGAATTGGCGCCAGCGCCTACCGCTGTGACGTCACGATGCGCTTGGCTCGGGACTAGGAACATCGGTCGTGACGCGTAGATCCGCGCGCCAAGGGTCGTAGGTCGGATCGACCGAGCGCTGCTCGGCGCTTACCGCGCGCCGACAGCAAACTCGGCTGGCCTCCCGCGTGCAGCTCGCCGAGGAAGCACCCAGCCATCACCCAGGGATTAATGTCTGATTAACCGGACCAAACATCCGGTTTTAAGATCATATTTACGGTACTTCGGCCTACATCGTGGCTAGCATGAGCAAATCGAATCCACCTGCGGAGATACCGCTGGTCGACTGGAGCGGGCTGGAGTGAGCGCTCTGTTGCCGACGGGCACTGTGACGTTGCTATTGGCAGACGTCGAGGGTTCGACGCGGCTGTGGGAGACCCAGCCCGCCGCGATGACCACCGCGTTGGCCCGGCTCAATCAGACGGTCTCGGGAATCCTCGCCGCCCACGACGGGGTGCGCCCGGTCGAACAGGGCGAAGGTGACAGCTTCGTCGCGGCATTCGCCTGCGCCTCGGATGCGGTGGCGGCAGCGTTGGAGATGCAGCGCACCCCGCTCGCGCCGATCCGATTGCGCATCGGCGTCCACAGCGGCGAAATCCAGTTGCGCGACGAGGGCAACTACGCCGGACCGACGATCAACCGTGCGGCGCGCCTGCGTGACCTCGGGCATGGTGGCCAAACCCTGCTGTCGGGTACCACCGAGGATCTAGTGGCCGACCGGTTGCCCGCCAATGCCTGGTTGACCGATCTGGGCCGTCATGTATTGCGTGATGTGCCGCGTCCGGAGCGGGTGGTGCAGCTGTGCCACCCGGACGTGATCAATGACTTCCCGCCACTGCGGGTTGCTAAGGCTGTTGTCGTTCAGCGTCTTCCGGCGCAATTGACGAGTTTCGTTGGGCGCCAAGCACAATTGAACCAAGTGCAGGACCTCCTGTCCGAAAACCGGTTGGTGACGTTGACCGGCGCCGGTGGAGCCGGCAAGACCCGGCTGGCAATACAGCTCGCGAGCCGGCTGACCAACCAATTCGGCGACGGGGTCTGGTACGTGGATCTGGCGCCGATCACCGACCCTGGCTTGGTGCCGAACACGGCAGCGCGCGTATTCGGGCTGCCCGACCAACCCGGCCGCTCCACAATCGACAGCCTGCTGCGGTTTGTTGGCGACCGTCACATTCTCATCGTGCTAGACAACTGCGAGCACCTGCTTGATGCAAGCGCGGCACTCGTCAGTGCGCTGCTCCGCGCAGCGACCGGGCTGACACTGCTCGCGACCAGCCGTGAACCGATCGGCGTCGCTGGCGAGGTGGGCTGGCGTGTGCCATCGCTGTCGCTGGCTGACGAAGCCATCGAGTTGTTCGGCGACCGGGCCCGTCGTGCTCGGCCCGACTTCGCCGTCACCGACGGAAACCTGGCGGCGGTAGGCGAGGTTTGCCGGCGCCTCGACGGGTTGCCGCTGGCGATCGAGCTCGCCGCAGCGCGGGTGCGCGCATTGTCGCTGGCCGAGATCCTGGACAGCCTGCATGACCGCTTCCGGCTGTTGACCGGCGGCGCGCGCACCGCGGTCCGCCGCCAGCAGACGTTGCGCGCCTCGGTGGATTGGTCGCACACCCTGCTCAGTGCGCCCGAACAGACGTTGTTTCGCCAGCTGGGTGCCTTCCTGGGTGGGTTCGACCTCGACGCGGTCCAAGCGGTCGTCGGTAGCGATATGCCGCGATACCACGTGGTGGACCTGCTCACCATGCTCGTGGACAAGTCATTGGTGGTGGCAGACGAGACCGCAGGTCGAACGCGATACCGGTTACTCGAAACGGTGCGGCACTACGCGGTCGAAAAGCTCGGCGAGTCAGGGGAAGCCGACATCGTGCGCGGACGTCACCGCGATCACTACACGTCGATGGCGTCGTTGCTCGACGGGCCGTCAGGCAGCGACTACGGGTGGCGCGTCGAAAAGGCTGAAACTGAAATCGACAACCTGCGCGCCGCGTACGCGTGGAGTCGCGAAAATGGTGACGCTGAACAAGCGTTGGCGTTGGCATCGTCCTTGACGCCGCTCTGGCAACCGCGGCCTGCCGAAGGGGTCGCGTGGTTCGACACGATCCTCGGCGACAGGAGCCACCACGAAATCGCTCCGGCTGTGCGTGCGCGGGCGCTCGCCGACAGGGTCCTGCTTGTCACCATGATCGGGTGGGACGCGGATATCAAGGATCAGGCCGACGAGGCTCTGACGCTTGCGCGCGAGTGCGATAACCCGGCCCTGCTGGCTCGCGCGCTGGCTGCCTGCGGGCTGATCGCCCTGGATTCCGAGGCTGCCCGGGGGTACCGCGCCGAGGCAATCAGCCTGGCGCGGGAGCTGGGCGATGCGTTACGCCTCAGCCACGTCCTCAGCGTCGAAGCTCTAGTGGCAGTGTTGACAGGCGACATGATCGCCAGGCAAGCGGCGGCACAAGAGGGGTGCGACCTCGCAGAGGCGATCGGCTACCGCGCCGGACTGATCCGGTGCCACTATTGCCTCGGACTGTCGCAGCTGGCGCAAGGCGAAACAGCCGGAGCGGTAGCACATTTCAGCACGATGTACGCCGTGGCCGAAGCGGGTAACTACACGAACTTTCAGAAGTACGCCCTCGCCAGCGAAAGTATGGCGCTCGCGTTGCAAGGCAAACCCGTTGCAGCACGGGCCGCGGCGAACGATGCCCTCGAGGGCGCCACCGAGTTTGGCGACATTACCGCTGGCAATGCCTACACGGCATTGGGCGTGGCGGCCCTTGCCGCCGGAGACACACCCACCGCGCAGAGCGCAACCGCCGCGGCCTGCCAGCACGCCACATATGCCCCGCCCTCTTCTGCGGCAGTTTTTCGCACATTCGGTGCGCAGGCTGAACTGGCCAGCGGGAACCTTGGCGTCGCGCGCTGCACAGCCGACGAGGCGGTCATGACCGCGACCGGATGCTACTCGGCGTGGGCATTGACTACCCGCGCGCGAGTCGCGCTCGCGCAGGACCAGCTGGATCAGGCGGAGCGCGACGCGCACGACGCGCTGACGTGTGCAGCGGAATTAGGCGCGTACCTGTTCGTTTCCGACACCATGGAGTGCCTCGCCGCGGTGGCCGCCGATGTCGGCAGTCACCGTGAGGCCGCCCGTCTGTTCGGTACGGCCGACGCCATCAGGCAGCGCATTGGCGCGGTCCGCTTCAAGGTCTGGGACGCAGGCTGTGAGGCCTCGGTCGCAGCGCTGCGAGACATCATGGGCCAGGCCGACTTTAAGTCCTGCTGGGCGGAGGGCGCGGCCCTGTCCACCGACGAGGCGATCGCCTACGCGCGGCGTGGCCGCGGCCAGCGTAAGCGACCCACCAGCGGCTGGGCCTCACTCACTCCGACCGAGCTCGACGTTGTGCGACTGGTCAGCGAAGGCCTGGCCAATAACGACATCGCCACAAGGCTTTTCGTCTCACCCCGCACCGTGCAGACCCACCTCACCCACGTCTACACCAAGCTCGGCCTGACCTCGCGTGTGCACCTCGTCCAAGAAGCGGCTCGTCACGCCTGAGGGTCGTTAGCGCTGCGCCACAGCTGATTTGCGACTCCAAGACTCGGCATGGGTTGAGGTTCGCGGATGAACACGGGCATCGATCGGCTCGGCCGCGACGACGGTGAACGGTGTGGCCAGGGGGAAGTCGCCCTTGAGTGATTCGATGCGGGCGGCGCGGATGATGGTGGCCAGTGCGAGCGTGGCCTCGAGCATGGCGAAATGATCGCCGATGCATGAGCGAGGTCCGCCGCCGAACGGCAGGTACTGCCAACGGCTGCGGCCCTGCGAGCGTTCCGGCAGGAATCGGTCCGGGTCGAATCTCAGCGGGTCGTCCCACAGTTGGGGGTTTCGGTGCATGGCGTAGAAGCTGACGATCGCCACGGTGCCGGCTTCCAGCCGGTAGCCGTCGACGGCCACATCCTTTGTGAGCAGCCGCGGCGTTCCGGCACCGGGCGGGCATAGCCGCAGGGCCTCGTGCAGCACTCGCACGGTGTGGCCGAGCCGTGGCACGTCGTCGGGTGTCAGCGGCCGGTCGCCAAGTGCGCTGACCTCGTCGAATACTCGGTCTTGAATGGCGGGATGATGCCCGAGCGCCCACAGTGAGTACGTGAGCGTGGTCGATGTGGTGTCGTGGCCGGCGAGGATGAACAGCACCATCTCGTGGCAGATGTCGTCGTCCGAAAGTGGTTGGCCTGTCTGTGGATCGGTTGCTGCGAGCAATGCGCGCACCAGCGGTGCGTCGCGGTCGGGATCGGCCCGTACCGCAGCGAGGATATCGGCGGCCAATCGATGCAGAGTCGCGGTGGCCCTGCGCGCCCGTCGCTGGCCGGGTGTAGGCACCCATTGCGGCAGATTCACGGGCCGGCTACCGCGGTCGGTGACCCATGACAGCGCGGTGCGCAGCGCAGGCCCGACGGTGTCGGCCCTGGCGTCGAGGTCCGCGCCGAGCACTGAGCGGCCGAGCGCCCGCAGGGTAAGCGCGCGACATTCGGCGTCCAGGTCCACTGTCACGCCGTCGCCCCAGCCGTCGACCA
>JBAWAV010000305.1:0-15309 GCA_049589475.1 Mycobacterium sp. | reverse complement strand
AACCGGAGGCTCGGGGGCCGGGTGACTGCGGGGAATTCGCCAGCGCGCGCAGGTGATTCCTCGCCTGGTGCAGCTAGCGGGCAGCCACCTCACATGTCCAATAAGCTATCAATTTCTCGGACCACCTCCTCTCCTGTGTACTGGCGAAGGTACCCGTCCAGCGCCACGCAGACAACCGATTTCAGCGATCGCTGACAATCGCGGCGTCGACGAGCCCGGCGAATTCCGCCGCGATCGGGGCGCTCGGCAGTTCCCTGCCGTCGAGGGTGTGCACACGCGCGGCCAGCGTCATGCTCGACACCAGCCAAACTCCCTGCGCGGCAAACAGATCAGCGACCCGCAGGGCGCGGTAGTCGCAGTCGTAGCCCTTGGCACGGGCCACCGCGAACAGGGCCTGCTGCGTGGTGCCACGCAGGATCGGATACCAGGGCGGCGGGGTCAGCAGGCATACATTGCCGTCATCGCCGGCGGTCGCGATCACCACTGTCGACCGGGGGCCTTCGAGGATGTAGCCGTCGGTGCTGACGAAGACGACATCGCCGGCGCCATGGCGGGCGGCGTGCCGCAGCGCTGCCATGTTGATCGCGTAGGACAACGTCTTGGCGCCGGCCAGCAGCCACGGCATCGCCTCGACTCCGGCCGACGGCAACTCGCGAGGCAACGTGATCGCCGCCAGACCCCCGCGGCGCACCGCTGCGATCCGATCGGCGACCGGGTTCACCGTCACGTATGCGGTGGGCGCCGAACCGCTTTCCCGGCCGCGGCTGTAGACCAGACGCATCGCGGCCTCGTCGTCGGTGTCGCGGGTCCACTGCCGCGCTGCCAGGTCGATGGCGCGCTTCCACGCCGTCAGGTCGGGCTCGGGCAGGTCGAGAAGTTTGGCCGAATGGCTCAGCCGCCCCAGATGCGCATCGACCAGGCAGGCGGCCCCATCGCGGACCAGCAACGTCTCGAAAACACCGTCGCCGCGCACGGCGGCCAGGTCGTCGGCGAACAGCAGCGGCGTGCCCGGCGGGTGCAGCTCGCCGTCGAGCGTGACGATGACGCCGGGGTGGCCTGTCATGGATCAGAAGACTAGCGGCGATTGCAAGAGCGGCGAAGCCGGTCGCAGCAGGTCGCCGCCAAAGATCGAGCCGCCGAGGCCCGTAGAGTTGATGTGTGTCCGCCGTTCCCGCCCCCGAAACCAGCCCGGATGCCGGCGCGATCTGGCATTACGGTGACCCGCTGGGCGAGCAGCGCGCGGCCGAGACCGGTGCGGTGCTGGTGGATCGGTCGCATCGCGGCGTGCTCACGCTGACCGGCGCCGACCGGCAGACCTGGTTGCACAGCATCTCGACGCAGCACGTCGCCGAGCTTCCCGACGGCGCGAGCACCCAGAACCTCAGCCTCGACGGACAAGGCCGCGTCGAAGATCACTGGCTGCAAACCGAGTTGGGTGGTGTCAGCTACCTCGACACCGAGCCGTGGCGGGCCGCTCCGCTCCTGGATTACCTGCGCAAGATGGTGTTCTGGTCGGACGTCACCGCTGCCCCGGCCGAGTTGGCCGTGCTGTCACTACTGGGACCGCAGCTCAGCGAGCAGGTTGTGCTGGATGCGCTCGGACTCGACCGGCTGCCCGCGGAGATGACGGCGACGCCGTTGCCCGGTGGCGGTTTTGCGCGCCGCATGGCCGAGGCGCTATCGGGTCAGGTTGAGCTGGACGTGCTGGTCAGCCGCGCCGACGTCGGTGATCTTCAGCGCCGCCTGACCCAGGCGGGTGTGCGCCCGGCCGGGGTCTGGGCGTACGAAGCCCACCGGGTCGCGGCGGTCCGCGCGCGGCTCGGCGTCGACACCGACGAACGCACCATCCCGCACGAAGTGGGCTGGATCGGCGGCCCCGGCGCTGGGGCTGTGCACCTCGACAAGGGCTGCTACCGCGGTCAGGAGACCGTCGCGCGGGTGCATAACCTCGGCAAACCGCCGCGGATGCTGGCGCTGCTGCACCTGGACGGGTCGGCGGACCGACCAGCGACCGGTGATGCCGTGTTCGCCGGTGGCCGCGCGGTAGGCCGGCTTGGCACCGTCGTCGAACATGTCGATCTGGGCCCGGTGGCGCTGGCGTTGGTGAAGCGCGGGATACCCGCCGACACCCCGCTGAGCACCGGCGGCGACGCTGGAGTCGCGGCGATGATCGACCCCGAGTCACTGCCCACAGTCGACGGTCCCGGCGCCGGTCGACTGGCCGTGGAACGACTGCGGGGAACGGTCCGATGACCGTCTGGACAGAGTGCGGGGCGCAACAGCACGCAACGACTCGGCACGGTAAACTGTCGGCAGGACAATAAACACAAAACGATCGGAGCCGCCTACGTGTTGG
The DNA here is from genome assembly GCA_049589475.1 of Mycobacterium sp. Lineage (GTDB taxonomy): Bacteria > Actinomycetota > Actinomycetes > Mycobacteriales > Mycobacteriaceae > Mycobacterium. The sequence goes on along the minus strand of JBAWAV010000305.1, from coordinate 12,953 downwards.
GCCGCTCCGTTATTGCGCGAGGGGGTCCCCCCATGGGCCGCGGCCGGGCTAAGGCGAAGCAGACCAAGGTTGCTCGAGAACTGAAGTACAGCTCACCGCAGACCGATTTCAGTCGGCTTCAGCAGGAGCTGTCCGGGTCGGGCGAAGACGATGCCGACCAGTCGGAGGGCGACGATCCCTGGCGCGATGAGCGCCGCTAACGACCTTCTCGGTGCGCATCGGCGCCGAGCCTAAAATTTAGAACCGTGGGTGCTGCCCGACTAGCTTTGCTCGCGGGCTCCCTTTTCCACCCTTGTTGATGGTGCCCAGCACCCAGCAATTCAGGTGCCGGGCGGTCAGGATCGCCAGCGCCCGATCGGTGTCCTCCGGCGCCACGACGGCGATCATGCCGACGCCCATGTTGAAGGTCTTCTCCATCTCGGCGCGAGAAACCCTGCCGCGCTGGGCGATCATGGCGAAGACCGGTGCCGGCGTCCAGGTGCCGCGGTCCGCCTCGGCCACCAAGCCGTTCGGGATGACGCGTTCCAGGTTGCCGGCCAGCCCACCGCCGGTGACATGGCAAAACGTTCGGACCTGAGTTTCGGCGGCCAGCGCCAGACAGTCCTTGGCGTAGATGATGGTCGGCTCGAGCATCTCTTCGCCCAGGGTGCGGCCGAACTCTTCGACGTAGCCGGCCAGATTTCCCCGGTCGATCTCCAGCAAGACCTTGCGGGCCAGTGAGTATCCATTGGAGTGGAGACCTGAGGATCCCATCGCGATGAGTACGTCCCCGGGTTTGACCCGCTCGGGTCCGAGCACATCCTCGGCTTCGACGACGCCGACACCGGTGGCGGAGATGTCGTAGTGGTCCGGCTCGATCAGCCCAGGATGCTCGGCGGTTTCGCCGCCGAGCAGAGCGCAGCCCGCCCGCACGCATCCCTCGGCGATACCGCCGACGATCGCGTTCAGCCGCTCGGGCACGATGCGGCCCAGCGCGATGTAGTCCAGCAGGAACAACGGCTCGGCGCCGCAGACCACCAGGTCATCGACGACCATCGCAACCAGGTCGAGGCCGACGGTGTCGTGTTTGTCCATCGCCTGAGCGACAGCAAGTTTGGTGCCCACCCCGTCGCTGGATCCCGCCAGCAACGGTTCGCGGTAGTCGCGCAATGCGAACAGCCCGGCGAAGCCGCCCAGCTTGCTGCGCACCTCGGGTCTGGTGGCTTTCAACGCGAGCGGTTTGAACAGTTCGACCGCGCGATCCCCGGCTTCGATGTTCACTCCGGCCGATGCATACGTGGCGCCCGGCGTTGCCGGGTCTTTTCCGCGGTCGGTCATCGCGGTAAAGGTTACCGGTCGAGACCGAGCGCGGATATCTCCCACTCGTACGACCGCGCCGACAGGCTATGGATGGCGAAGGACGGCGGCCTGCTCCGCCTCCGGCGAGATCTCCAGAGCCGCGAGGTCGGGATGTGCGGCACCACGCGCGGCATTGGCGAGCATGTGCTCGATGACGTTCTTGCCCAACGCCGTTTCGCTCGGCAGATCGATCGGATACTTCCCGTCGAAGCAGGCCGAGCACAGCCGCGACGTGGGTTGCTCGGTTGCGGCGGTCAGGCCGCGCAACGAGATGTATCCGAGGGTGTCGGCGTTGATGGCATGCCGCACCGCTTCGAGCATCTCGTCTTCGTCTTCGACGGCGTTCGCGATCAACTCGGCCGGTGACGGGAAGTCGATGCCGTAGAAGCATGGCCATTTCACCGGCGGCGACGCGATCCGCACGTGCACCTCGACGGCGCCGGCCTCCCGCAGCATTCTGACCAGGGCGCGCTGGGTATTGCCCCGCACGATCGAGTCGTCGACCACGATCAGCCGCTTGCCGCGGATGACTTCCTTGAGCGGGTTGAGCTTCAACCGGATGCCGAGTTGGCGGATGGTCTGCGACGGCTGAATGAACGTGCGACCCACGTAGGCGTTCTTCATCAGACCCTGGCCGTAGGGAATGCCGGATTCCTGCGCATAGCCGACCGCGGCCGGGATTCCGGATTCCGGGACGCCGATCACCAGGTCGGCGTCGATCGGGCTCTCTCGGGCCAGTCTGCGGCCGATTTCGAGCCGGGCGCCGTGCACCGATCGGCCTGCGATCGTGCTGTCCGGCCGGGCCAGGTAGACGTATTCGAAGATGCAGCCCTTGGGCTCGGGATTGGCGAAGCGGGTCGAGCGGACGCCGTCGGCGTCGATCGCCAGCAGTTCGCCCGGCTCGATGTCGCGGACGAACGAGGCGCCGACGATGTCGAGGGCCGCGGTCTCGGATGCGACCACCCAACCGCGGTCCAGTCGGCCCAAGCACAATGGCCGCACGCCGAACGGGTCACGGGCGGCATACAGGGTGTTCTCGTCCATGAAGGTCAGGCAGAACGCGCCGCGCACGGTCGGCAGCAGTTCCAACGCAGCCTGCTCCAGGCTGGAATCGGCGGCGCCGTGTGCCAGCAACGCACCCAACACGTCAGAGTCGGTGTTGGCCGCACCGGGCGCTCGACTGTTGATCAGTCCGGCCTCGCGGGCGCGGGTGACCAGGTCGGCGCTGTTGACCAGATTGCCGTTGTGTCCCAACGCAACTCCGGTGCCAGCCGCGGTGTTGCGGAACACCGGCTGGGCGTTCTCCCAGGTGGTCTGCCCGCTGGTGGAGTATCGGCAGTGCCCGACGGCGACGTGGCCCTCCATCGCGGCCAGCGTCTGCTCGTCGAAGACTTGGCTGACCAGACCGAGATCCTTGAACACCAGCACCTGTGATCCGTCGGCGACGGCGATGCCTGCGGCCTCCTGGCCGCGATGCTGCAGGGCGTAAAGGCCGTAGTAGGTCAGCTTGGCGACTTGCTCCCCGGGGGCCCAGACTCCGAATACACCGCATTCTTCGCCGGGCGGATTCTCGTCGGGCACTGGCAGCTGTGTGGTCACGGTGCGGCGGCTCCCTGAGGGCGGATGGCGACTTAGTGAAGTCTACGGAAACGGCAAGCGTGTCAGCGAATTGATCCGGCGTGTTGCGTCATCTCACAGCCGATTTCCGCAGCTCAGAAGCCCCACAGCGTGCCAGGTGTCGCATACGCCACAGCGGTCACTGTCTGGCTCAACAGAGCAGTTACCCCGCCGCCCGATCGTCGAGCGCCTGATATGCGGCGTTGTAGCCGGGAGTGAAGGTGATACCAGGGCCGCCGTGGCACCCGGCGCTTGCCAAATACAGCCCTTCAACCGGAATCTGCAGGTCGATGAACCCCTTGGGTCCGGGACGGTTCGGCCCCATCAGGTCCGGATGCAACAAGCCGTGGCAGAAATCGCCCGACGGGGCGCCGAACATCGTCTGCATGTGATGTGGCGCAAACGTGATGTGCCGAATCACGATGTCCCGGAAGTTGGGCGCATAGCGAGTGATCTTCTCGATAACCCGTTGCGCCATTTCATTTTTCAGACGCCCGTGCTGATCTCGGCTGGCTTCGACGGGAAACGCATATGCATATGCGCTTGCGGCATGCTTCCCGGGCGGCGCTAGGCCGGGGTCCATGCAGGACGGTATCTGCATACCGAGTGACGGATTGTCGGGCACCAAGCCGTGGGTGCACATCTCCCACTGGCGCTGCTGTTCTTCAGGTGAGCCGAACATCCCGATGGACTGCTGCATACCAGGTTCGTTAAGCAGTTCGTAGGGCGCGGCGAACTCCGGCAGGCCGTCGAGAGCGAAATGCATTTGGATGAATGCCGCGCGGTGGTCGCGACCGCTCAGCCTCGCGATCAAGTCCGCGGGCAGGCACTCCGCGCCGACGAGTTCGGTGAGAGTGAGGTCGGGCGCGATGTTGGAGACCACGACGGGTGCGCTGATCGTTGACCCGTCGCGGAGTCTGACACCGGAGACGCGGTCGTGGTCTACGAGGATCTTGTCGACCTTGGTCCGGAAGCGTATCTCGCCACCACGGGAGACGAATAGCTCGCGGAGGTGTTCGGTGAGCGCTCCGATACCGCCGGCGAGCTTGGTCATCATGGCGGTGTTGTCGTCGGGCACTGCGAGCGCGAAGGCCAGGCAGGTCGCGCTGCCGGGGGTGTACGGACCCCGATAGGTGGAGTTGACGGCCAGGAACGCGAGCATCCCGCGCATGATTGCGTGCTTTTCTCTGTCCGGCAGGTAGCGATCGATGGCGTCCATCGCCGAGCCGAACAGCATCTGATGAATGGCGGCACGTTCGGCTTCGTTGGCCGCGCAGGCGTACATCTCGTCGAGCGTTTTCGGCGGTGTGCGTACCTCGAACCGGCCCAGCGCTTTCGCGGGCCCTTGACTCCAGGCGATCAACTCAGCCATGCCCATGATCGCGTCGGCGCCGTGTTTCTCGCCGAGATGCGCCATCAGCTGCATCGGATCGCGGTAGAAGACCATCGGCTCCTCACCGGACTCACCTATGTTTACCGACATCACTTCGGCGTCGACGGTCGGAAGAGTGTCCAGGCCGAGCTCTTTGGTGATCTGGGGGGCGGTCGGGAACTGCACCGATCCCGCGATCTCGTAGCGGAATCCGTCGATGAGTTCGACCGTCGCGGCCATCCCACCGCTGTAGGTGTTGGCCTCCAGGCACAGCGTGCGCAGGCCCGCACCCTGCAGGATGGCTGCCGCGGTCAGGCCGTTGTGCCCAGCGCCGACAACGATCGCGTCATAGTCAGTCATGGCTGGCAGAATATGTCTGTACTGACACGATGGGAAGATGTCAGCCCTGACGTATTACCGAAATTCGAGATAACATCTGGCGCGATGACAGAGCCGACCAACCTTCATGCGCTGCGCCGGCGATCGACGCATGCGGCGTTACGCCGGGTGGCGCTGGCGCAGTTCGCCAGCAAGGGGTTCGCCAATGTGACGGTGACCCAACTGGCCACCGAAGCCGGCGTCACCGAGCGGACTTTCTTCCGGCACTTCCCCAGCAAGGAAGCCGTTCTGTTCCAGGATTACGACACCCACCTGGAATGGCTGGCTGAGGCATTGGCGCAACGACCCACCTCGGAGTCGCTGTTCGATACCGTGTTAGCGAGTGTGGCCAGTTTTCCGCACGACGTTGAGGTGGTTCGCCAAGCCGCGCTGGCCCGTTCGACGTTGATCTCCGCCGAGCGCATCGCGGCGCATTTACGCGTCGTGCAGTCGTCCTTCGCCGAGGTGCTGACCGACTTCGTCAAGACCCGTCACGCGGGCGTTGCCAGCATCGACCTCATCGCCGAGGTCGCAGGAGCCACTCTGGCAGCGGCTCTTGTGGTGGCCGTCCAAAGATGGGGTGACGACGGCTGTACCGGCGACCTGGGCGAAATCGTTGCTACGAGTGTCGATCTGGTGCGTTCTGGATTTGCGCCGCTGGCCTAGCCGGCTAGCCGCACGAGCGGTAGCCAGATCTGAATCTCATTGGCCCTCGAGCCGGATAGCTGCACCGCCCCGGCGGCGCTCGCCTCTGTCAACTGCAGCAGCCCGGTCGCCAGCAGCAGCCAGGTTCGGGCGTCGGTCTCGACGACGTTGGGCGGTGTGCCCCGGGTATGCCTCGGCCCGGCGATGCACTGCACCGCGGCGAATGGGGGAATCCGGACCTCGACGCTGGCCCCCGGCGCGGCAGCGGCCAGGGTGCGCGCCGTGAGCCGGACCGCGGCAGCCAAATCCGTGCGGACCGGTGCCGCAACGGTGTCGTCTCGCAGCCAGCCTTCGACGGCAAGGATGGCGTCGCGGGTCTTCGCGGGGTCGACGTGCTGACGGGCGGGGCTCATCGCAGCAGAGCGGCCAGCACTCCCTCGGACGTGCTGCGCAACTCCGCCAGGGGAACGGTGAACAGACCCTGGACCTCGACCGCGTCCGAACCTTGGTCGACGACGCCGATGCGGATGGCCGGCAGGCCTCGCGCCTCGCACATCGCCTGGAAGCGATTCTCCTCGGTGTGGGGCACGGCGACCAGTACCCGGCCGGCGGATTCGGAGAACAGCGTGACAAACGGGTCGGCGCCCTCGGGAAGCACTATGCGACAACCTGTTTCGCCCGCCAGTGCGGACTCGACGATCGCCTGCGCCAGCCCACCTTCGGACAAATCGTGCGCCGCGGACACCAGCCCGTCACGGGAGGCGGCGCTGAGCACATCGGCCAGTAGCCGCTCGCGCGCCAGGTCGACCGCCGGCGGCAGCCCGCCCAGATGGTCTGCGGTGACCTGCGCCCAGATCGAGCCGTCGAATTCGTCGCGGGTATCGCCGAGCAGAATCAGCGTCTCACCCGGTTCGGTGCCTATGGACGTGGGGAGACGTCGGCTCACATCGTCCAGGACGCCAAGTACACCGACCACCGGGGTCGGCATGATCGCCGTGGTACCAGTCTGGTTGTAGAAGCTGACGTTGCCACCGGTCACCGGAATGCCAAGCGCGGCACAGCCGTCCGCCAATCCGCGGACAGCCTCGGAGAATTGCCACATCACTCCCGGGTCTTCCGGTGATCCGAAGTTGAGGCAGTTGGTCACCGCGACCGGGGTGGCGCCGGTGACGGCGACGTTGCGGTACGCCTCGGCGAGTGCGAGTTGGGCTCCGGTGTAGGGGTCCAAGTAGGTGTAGCGCCCCGACGCATCGGTCGAAATCGCGATGCCGCGGCCGGTGGCCTCGTCGACGCGCAGCACGCCGCCGTCGGCATGCTCGGCCAGCACTGTGTTGCCGCGCACGTAGCGGTCGTACTGCTCGGTGATGTAGGAGCGGCTGCACAGGTGCGGACTGCCCAGCAGCGCAAGCAAAGTCGCGCGCAACTCGTCGCCGGTGGCCGGCCGCGGCAGACCGGTGGAGCGGTCGGCGTTGAGCTCATCCTGCGACTCGGGGCGAGCGACGGGGCGCTGGTAGACCGGGCCTTCGTGCGCGACGGTCCGCGGCGGCACGTCGACGACTGTCTTGCCGTGCCAGCTGATCCGCAGCCGGTCGCCGTCAGTGACCTCGCCGATGGTGGTGGCCAGCACCTCCCATTTGCGGCACACTGCCATGAAGGCGTCGACATTCTCCGGCGCCACCACCGCGCACATCCGTTCCTGCGACTCGCTGGACAAGATCTCGGCGGGCGTCATGTTCGCCGCACGCAACGGGACGGTGTCCAGGTCGATGTGCATACCGCCGTCACCAGCTGACGCTAATTCCGACGTCGCACAGGATATTCCTGCGCCGCCGAGATCTTGAATACCGATCACCAGGCCGGCGGAATACAGCTCGAGGCAGCATTCGATGAGCACCTTCTCCATGAAGGGGTCGCCCACCTGAACCGATGGCAGCTTCTTCCGGCCGCCGCCCGACTCATCGCCGCCGAAGGTTTCCGACGCCAATACCGACACGCCGCCGATGCCGTCGAGTCCGGTCCGCGCGCCGAACAGAATGATCTTGTTGCCCGCGCCGGAGGCGAACGCCAGGTGCAGGTCTTCGGTCCGGAGCACGCCGACGCACAAGGCGTTGACCAAGGGATTGCCCGCGTAGCAGGCGTCGAAGACTGTCTCGCCGCCGATGTTCGGCAGGCCCAGCGAGTTGCCGTAGCCGCCGATCCCGCGCACGACACCGTCGAGCACGCGGCGGGTATCCGGGGCGTCGGCGGCGCCGAACCGCAGCTGGTCCATCACCGCGACCGGCCGGGCACCCATCGCCATGATGTCGCGGACGATGCCGCCGACACCGGTGGCCGCGCCCTGGTAGGGCTCGACGTAGGAGGGGTGGTTGTGCGACTCGACTTTGAACGTCACCGCCCAGCCGTCGCCGATGTCGACAACGCCGGCATTCTCGCCGATGCCGGCCAGCATGCCGGCCCGCATCTGCTCGGTGGTCGTCTCACCGAAATACCGCAAGTGCACCTTGGACGACTTGTAGGAGCAGTGCTCGCTCCACATCACCGAGTACATGGCGAGCTCGGCATCGGTCGGGCGGCGGCCCAGGATGTCGCGGATCCGCTGATACTCGTCCTCTTTGAGCCCGAGCTCGCGGAACGGCTGCGGCTGATCGGGGCTGGCCGCGGCGTGCTCGACGGTATCGATCACCTGGTTACGCTTCGCCGAGGCAGTCACGGTGCACAGTCTAGATTCCCTGGCCAGTGCGCTCCTGGCTAGCGCGCAGCAGATCGGCGCTCGCGTCGTCGGCGGGATAGAACAGCTCGACGGCGAGTTCGGCCAGCGTCACATCGAGCGGGGTGCCGAACGTCGTCAGCGTCGTGAACATCGACAGCCGTCGTCCGCCGCCGACATCGAGCACGAATGGGACCAGCAGTGACGTGCTGTCCGGCGCAGCGGCCCGCGCCGTCAATGCCGCGACGCCCGGGTAGGCCAGTACTTCCTCCTCGAGTGCCCGCACGGCCGGGTCTCCGGTAAGCGCAACCGTGCGGCGCAGTTGGTGCAGCAGGTAGCCACCCCATTCGGCGAAATTGACGGTCCGTCCGGCCAGGCCGTCGGGGTGCAGGGATAGCCGGTAGACATTGGCCGGCGGGCCGAGCAGCTGGTCGGGTAACCCGGCTGTGAGCGCCGACGCCGCGGCGTTGGCGCCCACGATGTTCCAGCAGCGGTCGATGACGACACCCGGGTAGGGGTCGTGTGCATCCAGCAGGCGGGCAATGGCAGCCCGGGCCGGCGACAGCGCGCTGTCCTCCAGTCGGCGCGCCTGGTAGCGCGGAGCGAAACCGGCGGCCAGCAGCAACGTGTTGCGCTCCCGCAGCGGAATGTCGAGTCCTTCGGCCAGCGCGATCACCATCTCGGGGCTGGGTCGGGAACGTCCGGTCTCGATGAAACTCAGGTGCCGCGCAGACACGCCCACGTTCAGCGACAGGTCCAGCTGACTGACCCGTCGCCGCGTCCGCCATTCGCGCAGCAGGACACCGACCGTCGCCTGGCTCACGACGTAACCGTAGCCACCACGGCCTACCCGCGGCGATGACCTCAGAGGTAATTGTGCTGCCGCACGCAGGCGCGACACGCTGGCCGTGACGCGCTCGATCGAAGCGCCCAACCCCGGGAGGAACCATGACCGATCTGAAATCTGCTGCCGCGAAGTTCAGCGCCGAGTTGTTCGCGGCGTTCTGGGCCGCACCCGACCTGTCGCACGGCCTGGACATCTTGGCCGACGACATCGTCGGCTACTGGCCGGGTGACTCGCAGCCGGTTCGCGGACTTGAGGCCTACACGGCGAAGATCGCCGAAATCCTCGACGCGGCACCGGATCTGCAGCTGCAGGTGGTCGACAGCGCCACTGTCGACGGTGCGGCCCCCGGCGAACAGTTGATCTTCCTGCACTACATCGGGCACGGCACCGGCCCGGCCGGACCGTTTCAGATCCGCGGGCTCGACCGGGTCCGCACCCGCGACGGGATGGTCGTGGAGAACGTCATCCGCTACGACCCGTTGTTTGTGACCGAGAGCTGAGCTCGGCGTCATCCGCTGCCCGCGATACAGAAGGCGTTGCCGGCGGGGTCGGCCAGCACCACCCAGCGGAAGCTGTCGCCGATGCTGTGCCGGCCGACCTCGCTGGCTCCGGCGGACTTCAGCCGATTCACTTCGGCCTCGACGTCGCCGGCGCCGAAGTCGACGTGTACCCGGTTCTTTCCCGGCGTCGGATCGTCGACCTTCTGAAAGCCGAGACGCGGGCCGTCCGCGCGGATGACCGCGATGAACTCACCCGGAATCAATTCCTGCGTCTGGCCGTCGAAATGCTGCGCCCACCAGTCCGCCAGCGGCGTGGGGTCAGTGCAATCGAAGGTGATCATCTCCACGTTGAGTGCCATACCGCGATGGTAGGTCAGCGCGGTGACAAGAATGCCCGCAATGCCGCTGCGTATGCGGCAACATCGTTGGCGCCCATCAGCTCTCGCGCGGAGTGCATCGCCAGTTGCGGAGCGCCGACGTCGACGGTCGGGATTCCAGTCCGGGCCGCGGTCATCGGGCCGATCGTTGAGCCGCAAGGCAAGTCGGCGCGGTGCTCGTAACGCTGCAGCGGGACCCCGGCCTGTTGGCACGCCAGCGCGAACGCGGCGGCGGTACGGCCGTCGGTGGCATAGCGCAGATTCGGGTGCACTTTGAGCACCGGCCCACCGTTGATCGCGATCAGGTGGCCGGGCTCGTGCCGCTCCGGGTAGTTGGGGTGGGTGGCGTGCGCCATGTCCGCCGACGCCACCATCGAACCGGAGATTCGCCGCAGAAACTCCGCTCGGCCGCCGCCGCCGGCCAGCACGATCCGCTCGAGTGTGGTGAGCAGCAACTCCGAGTCGGCACCGTGATCCGAGGTGGAGCCGACCTCTTCGTGATCGAAGAGCGCGAGCACCGGCAGGTACCCGGTCGGCGCGGGGTCGAGAAACGCCTCCAGACCGGCGTAGCACGAGGCCTGGTTGTCCAGCCGGGGGGCGCTGACGAACTCGTCGGCGACGCCGGAAAGCCTGGACGGGGTCAGATCGTGGGTCATCAGATCGATTCCGAGCACGTCATCGGGATCGACGCCGATCTGCTCGGCGACGTAGCCGATGAACGATCGAGCTGCGCCACCGTCGCCCCACACCGCGTTGACGTGGCGCTGTGGATCCAGCGTCAACGACTTTCGGTCCTCGGCCAGATGAATCGCCAGCTGCGGCACTCGCAGGATCGGGTCGTCGATGCGCACGAGCCGGTGGACAACCCGGGCGGCACCGTCGCGCACCGACAGCCGCCCGCTGACGCCCAGATCGCGATCCAGCCAGGAGTTCAGCCAGGCGCCCCCGTAGGGCTCCAGCGCGATCACCTGCCAGCCGGCGACTTCGCGGTCGGGGTGCTGCTTGACCCTCAGGTTGGGGCTGTCGGTGTGCCCGCCGATGACGCGGAACGGCCGGCCGTCGGAATCGTTGTCGCCGTCCCACGCGACCAACGACCCGGCCCGGACGGTGAAGAACTTGCCCGCCTGCGGCCAGTCGTCGGCTTCGGCCAGTTCGCGGTAACCGGCGGCGAGCAGTCGAGACGCCACGGTGGCGCAGACATGAAACGGCGACGGGGACGCGTCGATGAATTCGCATAAGCCCTGCGCCGTGGCCGCCATGCGCCCATCTTTTCATCACGGGCTCACCTAAAACGTTAGGGTCGAATCCGTGCCTGCCCTGACCCCCCAACCGGTGCTCGCGCCGCTGACGCCGGCGGCGATCTTTCTGCTGGTCACCATTGACCAGGCTGGCGAAGAGGTCGTGCACGACGCGCTGCCGGAGATCTCGGGGCTGGTGCGGGCAACAGGATTCCGTGACCCCGCCAAGAAGCTGTCGGTGATCACCTCGATCGGCTCGCAGGCGTGGGACCGGTTGTTCGGAGGTCCGCGACCGGCCGAGTTGCATCCGTTCGTCGAGTTGGACGGCCCGCGGCACAAGGCTCCGGCCACGCCCGGCGACCTGCTGTTCCATGTTCGCGCCGAGACGCTGGACATGTGCTTCGAGTTGGCGAACCACATTCTGCGGTCGATGAGCGGCGCGGTGACCGTGGTCGACGAGGTTCACGGTTTCCGGTTCTTTGACAACCGCGATCTGCTCGGATTCGTTGACGGAACCGAAAATCCCGATGGCGCACTGGCAGTTTCGGCTACCGCCGTCGGCGACGAGGATCCGGATTTCGCCGGCTCGTGCTATGTACACGTACAGAAATATCTGCACGACATCGCCGCGTGGGATGCGCTGTCGGTCACCGAGCAGGAGCATGTGATCGGCCGGACCAAGCTGGAAGATCTCGAGCTCGGCGACGACGAGAAACCGGCCAATGCGCACATCGCGTTGAACGTCATCACCGACGACGACGGCACCGAGCTCAAGATCGTGCGCCATAACATGCCGTTCGGCGAGCTCGGCAAAGGCGAGTTCGGCACGTACTTCATCGGCTACTCGCGAACGCCGGAGGTGACCGAGCGGTTGCTGCGCAACATGTTTCTCGGCGACCCGCCCGGCAACACCGACCGCATCCTGGACTTCTCCACCGCCGTCACCGGCGGACTGTTCTTCTCCCCCACCGTCGACTTCCTCGACGATCCGCCGCCGCTACCCGATGGACCGGAAGCGGCTCCGGCGACAATTGGCGTTCCCGCAGATGGCTCGTTGGCGATCGGCAGTTTGAAAGGAATCCCGCAATGAACAACCTGTATCGCGATCTTGCGCCGGTCACCGACGAAGCGTGGGAAGAAATCGAAGTCGAGGCGACGCGGACCTTCAAGCGCCACATCGCCGGCCGGCGTGTGGTCGACGTCAGCGAACCGGGCGGACCCAAGACCGCGTCGGTTAGCACTGGTCGACTGCTGGACGTGAAGGCACCCGCCGACGGCGTCGTCACGCACCTACGTGCCAGCAAACCGCTTGTGCGGCTTCGGGTTCCGTTCACACTGTCACGTTCCGAGATCGACGATGTGGAACGCGGTTCGCAAGACTCCGACTGGGACCCGGTCAAGGCCGCCGCCAAGAAACTGGCGTTCGTCGAGGACCGCGCGATCTTCGAGGGTTACGCCGCCGCGTCGATCGAGGGCATCCGAAGTTCCAGCAGCAACCCACCGCTCAAACTGCCCGCTGACCCGCGCGAAATCCCCGACATCATCACCCAGGCGCTGACCGAACTGCGGTTGGCCGGTGTCGACGGCCCCTACTCGGTGCTGCTGTCCGCCGAGGTCTACACCAAGGTGAGTGAGACCACCGAGCACGGCTATCCGATCCTCGAGCACATCAACCGACTGGTCAACGGCGACATCATCTGGGCGCCGGCCATCGACGGCGCATTCGTATTGACCACGCGCGGCGGCGATTTCGACTTGCAACTGGGCACCGACGTGTCGATCGGCTACCTGTCGCACGACGCCGAGACCGTGCAGCTGTATCTGCAGGAAACCCTGACATTCCTGAACTACACCGCCGAAGCGTCAGTGGCGCTGAGCCCGTAGGTCGACTGGGCGAAGGTGGTTGCTGCTAGCAGCTGAGTACTACTTTCCCC
>JBAWAV010000304.1:0-29142 GCA_049589475.1 Mycobacterium sp. | reverse complement strand
CCGGTGCCGCACGCGCCGATCGCGGAGTACTTCGTCTGGTTTGGCGACGAATATCGCGTCGACGAGACCGATCGCCTGCTGCAAGTGGCCTCACCCAGCTTCGACGTGTCCATCGGCGAGATTTTCGGAACACTGATCTGCGGTGCACGGCTGGTGATTCCGCGGCCGGACGGCCTGCGGGACATCGGCTACCTGACCGAACTGCTGAGGCACGAGGGCATTACCTCGATGCACTTCGTCCCTTCGCTGCTCGGGCTGTTCTTGTCGTTGCCCGGCGTCAACCAGTGGCGCACACTGCGCCGGGTGCCCATCGGTGGTGAGCCGCTGCCCGGCGAGATCGCCGACAAGTTCCACGCCACCTTCGACGCGCTGCTGTACAACTTTTACGGGCCCACTGAGACCGTCGTCAACGCCACCAGCTATCCGGTCGAAGGCGCCCAAGGTACCCGGGTGGTGCCGATCGGCCGGCCTAAGATCAACACCCAGGTTCACCTGCTCGACGATGCACTGCAGCCGGTTCCGGTTGGCGTCATCGGCGAAATCTACATCGGTGGAACGCATGTCGCACGCGGCTACCACCGCAGGCCGGGTCTGACCGCGGAACGCTTCGTCGCCGACCCGTTCACCCCGGGCGGGCGGCTGTACCGATCCGGTGACCTGGCGCGGCGCAACGCCGACGGCGATATCGAGTTCGTCGGCCGCGCCGACGAGCAGGTCAAGATTCGCGGTTTCCGCATCGAACTCGGCGAGGTCGCGGCCGCGATCTCGGTAGACCCCAGCGTCGGGCAGGCCGTCGTGGTGGCTTCCGACTTGGCGCAGCTGGGTAAGAGCCTGGTGGGCTACATAACTCCACTCGACGGCGCCGGCCACGACTCCGTCGACCTGGAACGCATCCGGGCCAGGGTGGCCGCCGCGCTGCCGGATTACATGACCCCGGCGGCCTACGTCGTGCTCGACGAAATCCCGATCACCGCGCACGGCAAGATCGACCGCACGTCGCTGCCGGAGCCGGCGATCGTGGCGAAAGCGGAGTACCGCGACCCCGCCACCGTGACCGAACGCCGCATCGCGACACTGTTTTCCGGGCAGCTCGGCCACGACCGGGTCGGCGTCGACGACTCATTCTTTGACCTGGGCGGTCATTCACTGGTGGCCACCAAGCTCGTCACCGCGATCCGGTCGGAATGCGGTGTCGAATTGGGCATCCGCGACATCTTCGAGTTGGGCACCGTCGGCCGGTTGGCGCAGCGGGTCGACGAGCTGCGTTCCGGCGGACGGACGCAGTCACGGCCCAAGCTCATCGCGACCGCACACGACGAACCGCTACCGCTGTCGGCCTCGCAGCTGCGCAGCTGGTTCGCCTACCGTGTTGACGGACCGAGCCCGGTCAACAACATCCCGTTCGCGGCCCGGCTGACCGGGCCGTGGGATATCGACGCGTTGATCGCGGCGGTCGGCGATGTCGTCGCCCGCCACGAAATCCTGCGCACCACTTACATCGACGTCGACGGTGTGCCATACCAGGTGGTCGGCGCGCCCGCCGAGCTCGCGGTGCGCCGCGCCGACGGTGGCGGCAAGGCTTGGCTGGACGGGCAACTCGACGCCGAGCGTCGGCATTGCTTCGAACTCGACCGGGAATGGCCGATCCGGGTCGCCGTGCTGCGGGCCGGCGGCGAACACGTGCTGTCATTGGTCGTTCACCACATCGCGTCCGATCACTGGTCTGCCGGAGTGTTGTTCGCCGACGTGATCACGGCATACCGGGCACGCCGCGACGGCGACGCCCCGTCGTGGGCGCCGCTTCGCGTGCAATATGCGGATTACGCTGCCTGGCAACGTACTTTCCTGGGTGAGCCGGGCGGTCTGGAATCCGCGGTCGCTGCCGAGCAGCGCGACTACTGGACGCGCCAGCTGGCCGGGCTGCCGGAGGACAGCGGGCTGCGACCCGACTTCCCGCGCCCGTCGCTGCCCAGCGGTGACGGCGAATCCGTGACGTTCCGCATCGACGCGACGACGCGGGCCAAGCTCGCCGACCGGTGCCGCGAATTGGGCGTCACCGAGTTCATGGCGCTGCAGGCCGCCGTCGCGGTCGTGTTGCACAAGGCGGGAAGCGGCGCCGACATCCCGCTGGGCACCCCGGTGGCCGGCCGCACCGAGGCCGAATTAGATCAGCTGATCGGCTTTTTCGTGAACATCCTGGTGCTGCGCAACGACTTGAGCGGCAACCCGACACTGCGTGAGGTGCTGACCCGGGCACGGGAAACGGCGCTGGCCGCTTACGCACACCAGGACCTGCCGTTCGACCGGGTGGTCGACAGTGTCAGCCCGGTGCGATCGCTGTCGCGTAATCCGCTGTTCCAGGTCATCGTGCATGTGCGAGATCACCTGCCCGCGGCGCGAATCATCCAGTCGGCGTCGGACCCCGAGCAGGACACCGTGTGCACGTCGCTGGACCCGGTCTTCGACATGGCCCACGCCGACCTGAGCGTCAACTTCTTCGGCACCGACGGGTCCGACGGGACCGGCTATGACGGCCATCTCATCTTCCGTACCGAGTTGTATGCACGCAACACCATCGAACGGGTGGCCCGGTGGCTGACCCGGGTCGTCACCGAATTCGGCGACGACATCGACCAGAGCCTGCGCGATGTGGTGCTGACCGACGCTGACGAGCAGCATCGCATCCTGACCGACTGGAGCCTGGGCGATCGGCCGCCGTCCGATCGGCCCCGTACGGTTCCGGAGCTGCTCGAGCCGAGCCGGGCGATCCTGGCCGGGCGAATCGCTGTCCGTTGCGCCGGAGACGATCTCGACTACGTTGCACTGCATCGTCGTTCGGACAACCTCGCGGCGCTGCTCACCGATCATGGCGTGCAGCCGGGCTCGTTCGTCGGGCTGTCGATGCGGCGGGGCATCGACATGGTGGTGGCGCTGGTGGCCATCGTGAAGGCCGGCGCCGCGTACTTCCCGATCGATCCCGACTATCCGGCGGCGCGCAAGCAGTTCATGCTCGACGATGTGCGGCCCCCGGTCGTGGTGGCGACGGTAGAAGCGGTCGACACCATGCCGGAAGAGTTTGCCGGCGTGGTCCTTTCGCTCGACGACGCCGCCGCGCGTGCTGCGGTGGATGGACCCGCCCGCGCCGCGGTGTGCCGCTTGCCGCATCCCGATGATCCGATGTATCTGGTCTTCACCTCCGGATCGACCGGCACGCCGAAGGGCGCGGTAGGCACACAGCGCGCCATGGCGGCCCGGCTCGATTGGCAGTTGCGGAATTACCCGCCGAGGACTGCCGATGACATCCGCTTGTCGCAGGCCTCGATGACGTTCCTGGAGGGCGGCATGGAGCTGCTCGCAGGTTTGGCGGCGGGCGCGACCATGATCCTGGCCGACGATGCCGAGCACCGCGACGCCGAAGCACTTGCGGCGCTGATGAAACGCGAATCGGTCGCACAAGTCACCGCGGTGCCCAGCCTGGTGTCCGCACTCGTGCACAGTGCCCCCGATTCGGTCCGCTCGCTCGCGAGGCTGGTGTGCGGTGGAGAGCCGGTGAGCAATTCGCTGCTGCAACGGTTGACAGCTGCGTGTGCGGACGCCGACGGACCGCAGCTGCTCAACAACATCGGCTCGACCGAGACGTCCGGCGCCGTGTCTCGGGGTCGGCTGGGCCTGCCTAACCCGCTCGTCGGTTCGCCGGTGGCCGGGGCGTCCGCGTATCTGCTCGACGACGGTCTGCGGCCGGTACCGGTCGGCGTGGTCGGCGAGTTGTACTACGCCGGTGACCAGTTGGCGCGGGGCTACTGGAAACGTCCTGCGCTGACCGCGACACGTTTTGTGGCCAATCCTTTCGGCGCTGATCCTGGTAGCCGGTTGTACCGCAGCGGCGACCTGGCCCGGTGGACCGAGGACGGTCAACTGGAGTTCGCCGGCCGCGCCGACCATCAGGTGCAAGTACGCGGATTCCGGGTCGAGCTTGCCGAAGTCGAGGCCGCGCTGGCAGCCGCCGACGGTGTGGCGGCTGCGGCGGCCCGCACCTGGGAAGTGCGCGACGGCATCAGCCTGGCCGGATACGTTGTGCCACAACGACCGATCACCAGCGAGGCGGATAAGGCCGCGCTTGCGGCATCGGTGCGGGCTTCGGTCAGCACCGCGCTGCCGGGGTACATGGTGCCGTCGTCGCTGACCGTGCTCGACACGTTGCCCAAGACCGAGTCGGGCAAGCTTAACCGCCCCGGACTGCCGCGGCCGGCGGTCAGCACCGGCGGCCAGACCGAACCGGCGCGCACCGAGACCGAGCGCGTGCTGGCCGCGGTATTCGCCGATTTGTTGTCGACGTCTCAGGTCGGGCGATCCGACGACTTCTTCGCGCTCGGCGGAGACAGCATCCTGTCGGTCCAGTTGGCCTCTCGTGCAAGGGCGGTCGGCTTGACCATCAACCCGCGCATGGTGTTCGAAAACCCGACCGTCGAACAACTGGCCGCCGCCATAGATTCGCTGGGCGATAACGCAGACGCCGAGAGCCAGCCGAGTGAGACCCGCTTCGAGCCGATGAGCACCTCGGGACTCTCACCGGCCGACCTGGCCGCGGTGACGCAACTGTGGTCGGCGTCGCGCGACGGAACGCCATGACAGCTGCCGACACTCGGGCCGACATCACCTCGGACATCGAGGACGTGATGGCGCTGAGCCCGCTGCAGGAGGGCCTGTATTCGCTGACCGCGCTGGCCGAATTCACCGAAGGCCAACCCGCCGACGATCCGTACGTGATCGGCATGGCCGCCGACATCGTTGGCGCCCTCGACGTGGCGCTGCTTCGTGACTGCGCCTCGACGATGCTGGTCCGGCACCCCAACCTGCGAGCCAGCTTCTTCAGTCGGGGGATTCCGCGGCCGGTGCAGATCGTCCCGTCACGCGTCGAGTTGCCGTGGCGCGACGTCACCGCCGCCGACGCCGACATCGCGACGCTGGAAGCCGAGGAGCGGCGACGGCAGTTCGACCTCGAGCGGCTGCCGGCGATCCGTTTCCTGCTGATCGAATTGCCCGATGCGCGATGGCGGTTGGTGATCACCGCACACCACATCGTGATCGAC
Organism: Mycobacterium sp.; assembly: GCA_049589475.1. Taxonomy (GTDB): domain Bacteria; phylum Actinomycetota; class Actinomycetes; order Mycobacteriales; family Mycobacteriaceae; genus Mycobacterium. The sequence goes on along the minus strand of JBAWAV010000304.1, from coordinate 24,052 downwards.
GGCTGGTCGCTGCCGGTATTCGTGACCGAGATGATGATCCTGTACCGGGCCGGCGGAGATCCCGCTGCGTTGCCGGTGGCGCCACGCCCGTACCGGGACTACATCGGCTGGCTCGCGGGCCGCGATCAGCAAGCCGGCCAACGAGTGTGGCGTGAGCACCTCGCCGGCATGCCGGGCCCGACAATGCTGGCCGCTGCCTTCGGCGGCGCGGACGCCGCGCGCAAGGCCGCTCATCTGCCACGGCGCACCGAGTTGAAGCTCGACACCGAAGCGACCCAGCGACTGGTCAACGGCGCACACTCACGAGGGGTCACGCTGAACACGCTGCTGCAGATGGCCTGGGCGCTGATCCTGTCGCGCCTGACCGACCGCGCCGACGTGGTATTCGGGGTCACCGTCTCCGGCAGGCCCGCCGAACTGACCGGTGTCGAAACCATGGTCGGCCTGTTCATCAACACCGTGCCGTTGCGTGTACAACTCGACGCCGGCGCAGGCGTCGGTGAGCAATGCCGTGCGGTGCAACGTGACTCGGCGATGCTGCGTGAGCATAGCTATCTGGGACACGCGCAGCTGCGGGCGCTGGGCGGCGTCGGCGAGATGTACGACACGCTGCTGGTCTACGAGAACTTCCCGACCGGTGGCATGGCCGCGGGCGACGAATTAGCCGGCACCGGTGTGACATTCCGGCCGGCGGCGGTGGAAAGCCTGACGCATTTCCCGATTGTGCTCGCCGCCCACATGGGTGACGACGGGCTCGTTCTCATGGTCGAAGTGATCGACGGCGCATTGGGCCACACCGCCGCCGCGATGCTCGGCCAGCGGTTGCTGAGCACCGCCGAGCGGCTGTTGGACCGCTGGGAGCGCCCGCTGCGCGAGGTCGGCATCCTGAGTGCCGACGAGTCGGCACCGCTGGTTGGCGCCGCATCGGCGAAACCTGCGACGGCGCAAGGAATTCACATGCGGTTCGCGGCGGTCGCCGCCGGCACGCCGGACAGCACGGCGGTCACCTGGGCGGGTGGCGCCATGAGCTACCGCCAACTGGATGCGGCGGCCAACCGGTTGGCGGGAGCGCTGTCCGCCCGCGGCGCAACCGCCGAAAGCCCGATCGCGATCAGGCTGCCCCGTGGACCGGGCTATATCGTCGCGATACTGGCAGTGCTCAAGACCGGCGCGACGTATGTCCCCCTGGAACCGGGGATGCCCGCAGAACGGGTGAACTCGATTCTGCGCCAGAGCGGTGCAGCCATCGTCATCGACGACGACCTGGTCCGCGACGTCGACGGCCCCGACGATTACCGGCCCGTCGACGTCAGCCCCAACCAGGCCGCCTATGTGGTGTTCACCTCGGGAACAACGGGAGAGCCCAAGGGCGTCATCGGAACTCACGCCGCGGTCAGCGCCTACGCCGACGACCATCTGCACCATGTGCTGCGACCGGCATCGGCTCGGCTGGGCCGCCCGCTGTGCATTGCGCATGCGTGGTCGTTCGCATTCGACGCGGCCTGGCAGCCGTTGGTGGCACTGCTCGACGGTCACGTCGTCCACGTCGTCGACGAGCGCACTCAGACCGACGCCGAAGCGTTGGTCGCGGCCATCGCCGAGCACGGTGTCGACATGATCGACACCACCCCGTCGATGTTCGCCCAACTGCGGTCGGCCGGCCTGCTGACGCGCGTTCCGCTGGCGGTGCTGGCGTTGGGCGGCGAAGCCCTCGGCGGCGCGTCCTGGTCGTTCATCCGCGCGGAGTGCCGTCGCACCGGGATGACAGCCTTCAATTGTTACGGCCCAACCGAAACCACGGTGGAGGCGGTGGTGGCCGCCGTCGGCGACTACGACGCACCGTCGATCGGGCGTCCGACCACGCACACCCGCGGCTATGTGCTGGACTCCGAACTGCGGCCGGTGGCCCACGGGGTGGCGGGGGAGCTCTATCTCGGCGGCGCGCAGTTGGCCCGCGGCTATCTGGGCCGCGCACCGGAGACCGTCCAGCGGTTCGTCGCCGATCCGTTCGTCACCGGCGAACGGATGTATCGGACCGGCGATGTGGTGCGGCGGCAGCCCGACGGGTCGCTGCACTATGTGGGCCGCGCCGACGCGCAGGTGAAAATCCGCGGCCACCGGGTCGAGCCGGGAGAGATAGCCGTCGTCCTCGAGTCACACCCCGCAGTGCGGCAAGCGAGCGTGGCGGTGCACGAGCGCCACGGTGTTCCTCGGTTGACTGCCTTTGTGGCGGTGAGTGATTCACCGTCGGTGTCGGAGCTCCGCCGGATGTTGGCGGCTCGGCTGCCCCGCTACATGGTTCCGCAGCGCATCGTCATCGTCGACGAAATTCCGCTGACCGTGAACGGCAAGCTGGACGAAGTTGCCTTGGCGGCAATCGATTCGGCGGCCGCGACGGGGTCCGGGGCGACGCAGCCGCAGACCGCCACCGAGTCCGCGCTCATCGAGTTGCTGACGGAGATACTGCACGTCAACCGGATCGACCCGGACTCCGACTTCCTGGAGCTGGGCCTGGACAGCATCGCCGCGCTCTCCGTCGTGCAGTCGGCCCGCCGCCGTGGCCTCGCGCTGCGGGCGCGACTGGTGCTGGAATGCGGCAGCGTTCGCGAGCTCGCCGCCGCGATAGACGCCGAGGTTGACGATCGCGGCGACATCGCACCCGAAGCCGACGACGTAACCGGCCCAATACCGCTGCTGCCCAACGCTCACTGGGTCTACGAGTTCGGGGAGCCACGCAGGCTGGCGCAGGCCGAAGCCATCCGGTTGCCCGACGGTGTGACCGGCGAGCAGCTGCGCGCGGCGCTGGCGATGATCGTCGACGAACACGAAGTGCTGCGCAGCCGGCTGGACCGGGCCACCATGACCCTGCACGCCGGTCCGGCCGTCGACGCCTTCGCCGAGGTTTCGGTGGCCGGCGACTTACACGCGGCCGTCCGCGATCACACCGCACGCGCGATCGACGGCCTCGACCCCGAGCGTGGAAAGCTCTTGGCGGCGACGTGGCTTCGACCAGCGGCCGGGCAGAGTGTGCTGGTGCTGGCCGCGCACGTCCTGGCCATGGACCCGGCCTCCTGGCAGGTGGTGCTCGGCGAACTCGACGCAACCCTGCACGCCCTGCTCGCCGGGACGACGCCCGCGCCCGTGCGTGAGCACACCAGCTACCGGCGTTGGGTTCAGGCAATGGCTAAACGCGCCGAAGCCCTTGACAGCGAGCCATATTGGGCCGCACAGCTCGCCGGCGACGACCCCGAGCTCGGACGGCGACGGCTCCGGCCGGACAGCGACCGCGCCGGCGCTCTTCTGGTGTCGACGGCGATGCTCGACACCGCGACCACCGCCCGGCTGATGCGGTCGGGCCTGCCGGTCTTCGAGATCCTGGTGGCGGCCGCGTCGCGGATGATCACCCGCTGGCGGCAGCGTCGCGGCCAGCAGACGCCGGCGCCGTTGCTCGCGCTGGAAACCCACGGCCGCGCCGACGCACTGTTCGACAGTGTCGATACCACCGAGACAGTGGGCTTGCTCAGCGCCATCTATCCGCTGCGGGTGGACACCGAAGACCCGCGACGGGTCCGGGAACTGCTGACTGCAATCCCCGGCGACGGTGTCGATTACGGGCTGCTGCGTTACCTGCGTCGCGACACCGCGAACCGGCTCGCCGACCTCGACGGACCGCAGCTGCTGCTGAACTACCTGGGTCACGCCGACGTCGGTGTTACGAGCGGGCTGTGGCTGGACCGCAGCCTGCTGAATGGGATGTCGCCGCTGCCCGAACCGGATCTGGCAGTGCGCTACGAGCTGAGCCTGATCGCGACGGTGCTCGGCAACGGCGAGCACCAGGTGCTGGTGACGCAATGGCGATCGCTTCCCGACATTCTGGACGAGTCGGATATCGCTGAACTGCAACGACTTTGGCAACAGGCGCTCGAGGAGATGGTGGCATGACCACACTTGGCGTACTCGGCGGCGGCGTGAAGGCGGTAGCCGTCGCCGCCAAGGCGCACGTCCTGGCCGAGATGGGAGTCGACGCGCCGCAGGTGGTCGCCGTCGAGCGGATCGGAGTCGGGGCCAACTGGCAGGCCAGCGGCGGCTGGACCGACGGCGCGCAACGGTTGGGGACCAGCCCCGAAAAAGACGTCGGCTTCCCGTACCGCTCGTCGTTGGTGCCGCGTCGCAATGCCGAACTCGACGAGCGGATGATGCGCTACAGCTGGCAGTCGTATCTGATCGCCACCAGCGAGTTCGCCCAATGGATCGACCGTGGCCGCCCAGCCCCCACCCACCGGCGATGGAGCCAGTACCTGCGCTGGGTCGCCGATCAGATCGGCATGACCGTGATCTACGGCGAAGTCGAGAAGCTCGCGGTGGATGGTGACCGGTGGGCGCTGCACACCGATGAAGCATGCGTCCACGCAGACGGTTTGATGATCACCGGGCCCGGACAAGCTGAGCGATCGCTGCTGCCGGGCAATCCGCGAGTGCTGTCGATCGCGCAGTTCTGGCATCGCGCCGGTCAGCATGAACGCATCAGCGCGGAGCGGGTGGCGGTGATCGGCGGCGGTGAGACCGCGGCCGCGATGCTCAACGAGCTGTTCCGGCATCGGGTTTCGACGATCACGGTCATCTCGCCTCAGGTGACGCTGTTCACCCGCGGCGAGAGCTTTTTCGAGAACGCGCTGTTCTCCGACCCCAGCGACTGGACGGCGCTGACGCTCGACGAGCGGCGCGACGCGATCGCCCGGACCGACCGCGGGGTGTTCTCGTCCAATGTTCAGGATGCGCTGCTGGCCGACGATCGCATCCGTCACCTGCGTGGACGGGTCGCGCACGCCGTGGGCCGCGACGAGCAGATCCGGCTCACGCTGTCGACCAACCGGGGCAGCGAAAACCTGGAAACGGTCCATGGTTTCGACCTGGTCATCGACGGGTCAGGCGCTGACCCCTTGTGGTTCACCACGCTGTTCAGCCAGGATGCGCTCGATCTGCTCGAGTTGGGGCTGGGCGGTCCGCTGACCGGCGATCGCGTTCAGGAGGCGATCGGACATGACCTCGCGGTCACCGACGTCGCACCGAAGTTGTTCTTGCCCAACCTTGCCGGGCTCAATCAGGGTCCGGGCTTCCCCAACCTCAGCTGTCTGGGGCTGCTGTCCGACCGGGTGCTGGGTGCCGACTTGGGAGCCAGCGACCCTTCCCCGACCAAGAGAGCCTCGATCAGGAGAGATGATGAGCACCAACCCCTTCGATGACGACACCGGCATGTTCGTCGTGCTGATCAACGACGAAGACCAGCACAGCTTGTGGCCGAATTTCGCCGACGTCCCCGCCGGCTGGTACAAGGTCTTCGGTGAAGCAGGCCGCGCGGAGTGCCTGGCATACGTCGAGGAGAACTGGACCGATATGCGGCCGAAGAGCCTCCGCGAGTCGATGGATCGCTGATGGCGCGCGGGTTCCAGGGCGCGGTGCTGCGGGGCTTCGGCGCCCGCGACCACACCGCGACTGTCCTCGAAACCGTTTGGATCGCACCACATTTCGTGCGGATCCGGATGGAGTCGCCGACCCTGTTCGAGGATGCACAGGCCGAGCCGGCGGCCTGGCTGCGGTTCTGGTTCCCCGACCCCGAAGGATCGAGCACCGAATTCCAGCGGGCGTACACCATTTCCGAAGCCGACGTGCCCGCCGGGCGCTTCGCCGTCGACGTGGTGCTGCACGACCCGGCAGGCCCGGCATCGCTGTGGGCCCGCACCGTCGAGCCGGGCGCGACGACCGCCGTGATGTCGTTGATGGGTTCGTCACGTTTCGACACGCCCGTCGAACAGCCCGCGGGCTATCTGCTGATCGGTGACTCGGCGTCGATTCCCGGGATCAACGGGATCATCGGCGTCGTTTCCGACGACGTTCCGATCGAGGCATATCTCGAACAGCACGACGACAACGACACGCTCATCCCGCTTGCCCAGCATCCGCGCCTGCGGGTGCACTGGGTGACCCGGCGTGACGAGAAATCGCTGGCCGCGGCGATCGAGAACCGCGACTGGTCGGACTGGTACGCATGGGCGACGCCCGAAGCGACCACGCTCAAGCATGTCCGGACCCGGCTGCGCGACGACTTCGGGTTTCCCAAATCCGTGATCCACGCGCAGGCCTATTGGAGCGCCGGAAAGGCAATGGGCACCCGCCGCGGTGACGAACCGACGCCCCTGGAGATCACAGCGAGCGTCGCACCCGCCGATGCAGTGGCCGTGGTCCAAGCGGAAAATGCCGTGGCCCAACAGGAATCACCGTCCTCACGCGGTAGCTGGCGCGCGCAGGCCGGCGGCCGGCTGCTCGCGCCGCTGCGCTCGGCGCTGATCGCCTCCGGTGTGCTGCAGGCGGTGATCACGTTGGTGCAGCTGGCGCCGTTCGTGCTGCTGGTCGAGTTGGCTAGGCTGCTGGTGTCCGGTGCCGATTCTTCACGACTTCGGGAGATCGGGTTCACGGCCGTGGCGCTGCTCGGCTTCGGCACCGTGCTCGGTGCCGCAATGACGCTGTGGCTGCACGTCGTCGACGCGAGGTTCGCCGGCGACCTGCGCTCACGGCTGCTGCGCAAGCTGTCGCGACTGCCGTTGGGCTGGTTCACCGCCCGCGGGTCCGGGGCTATCAAGCAACTTGTCGCCGACGACACGTTGTCCCTGCACTACCTCGTCACCCACGCCATTCCCGATGCGGTCGCGGCGGTCATCGCGCCGCTCGCCGTGTTGCTCTACTTGTTCGTCGTCGACTGGCGGGTGGCGATGGTGCTGTTCATACCCGTGCTGTTCTATCTGGTGCTCACGTCGTCGATGACGATTCAGTCCGGTCCACGTATCCCGCAATCGCAACGCTGGGCCGAGCGGATGAGCGGCGAGGCCGGCGCCTACCTCGAGGGTCAGCCGGTGATCCGCGTCTTCGGTGGTGCCGCCGTGTCGAGTTTCCGCCGTCGCCTCGACGAGTACGTCGGCTTCCTCGTCGACTGGCAGCGTCCGCTGGCCGGTAAGAAGACGATGATGGATTTGGCCACGCGGCCAACGACTTTCCTCTGGCTGATCGCCGCAACCGGCACCCTGCTGGTCGTGACCGGACGGATGAACCCGGTCAACCTGTTGCCGTTCCTGCTGCTGGGCACCACGTTCGGTGCCCGACTGCTGAACATCGCCTACGGGCTCGGCGGCATCCGTGCCGGTCTACTGGCGGCCCGGCGCCTGCAGGTCACGCTCGACGAGCCGGATCTCGCTGTGCGCGAAGAGCGCAACGCCGGGCCCGACGATGCTGCTGCCACCGTGGTGTTCGACCGGATCAGCTTCGGCTACCGCCCCGACGTGCCGGTGATCGAGGATGTGTCGCTCGCGCTGCGGCCAGGCACGGTGACCGCGCTGGTCGGGCCGTCGGGATCCGGTAAGTCGACACTGGCCGCGTTGCTGGCCCGCTTCTACGACGTGCAACAGGGCGCGATACGCGTTGCAGGCCAAGATATCCGGTCGATGGCGGCCGATGAGCTTTACAGCCGCGTCGGATTCGTTCTGCAGGAAACCCAACTCGTGCACGGGACGGTCAGCGAGAACATCGCGCTCGCCGTGCCCGATGCCACACCTGAGCACGTCGAAGCCGCGGCCCGCGAGGCGCAGATCCACGATCGGATCATGCGATTGCCGCAGGGCTACGACACCATGCTCGGTGCGGCCAGCGGCCTGTCCGGCGGGGAACGCCAACGACTGACGATCGCCCGTGCGATCCTCGCCGATACCGGCGTCCTCATCCTCGATGAGGCCACCGCGTTCGCCGACCCTGAGTCGGAATACCTTGTGCAGCAAGCATTGAACCGGCTGACCCGGGAGCGGACGGTGCTGGTGATCGCGCACCGACTGCACACGATCGCCGGGGCGGACCAGATCGTGGTGCTCGACCACGGCCGGATTGCCGAACACGGCACCCACGACGAACTGCTGGCCGCCGGTGGACGGTATCGACGGCTGTGGGACAGCGGCCACCGCGATCCGGTGACCGCGACGACGGCGCCGGAGGCCGCCCGATGATCCGCACCTGGATAAGCCTGGTCCCCGCGGACCGTCGCGGCAGAGTCGTTGCCTACGCCGTGCTGGCGATCGTCTCGGTGGTGGTGCGCGCGGTCGGCACCGTGCTGCTTGTTCCGTTGGTGGGAGCATTGTTCAGCGACACGCCGCAACGGGCGCTCGGATGGCTGGGCTGGCTCACCGCCGCGACGGCAGCCGGTTGGGCGATCGACTTCGTCACGGCGCGAATCGGTTTCGACCTCGGCTTCGCGGTACTCGACCATACCCAGCACGACGTCGCCGACCGGCTGCCGGATGTGCGGCTGGAATGGTTCAGCTCCGACAACACCGCGACAGCGCGGCAGGCGATCGCCGCGACCGGACCCGAACTGGTAGGCCTCGCAGTCAACTTGTTGACGCCGCTGCTCACCGCGGTGCTGCTGCCGGCCGCGATCGGTGTGGCGCTGCTACCGGTGTCGTGGCAGCTCGGCCTGGCGGCCGTGGCCGGCGTGCCGGTGATGTTGGGGGCGCTGTGGGCGTCAGCCCGACTGGCCCGCCGCGCCGATCAGGCTGCGGCCCAAGCTAATACCGCGCTCACCGAGCGAATCATCGAATTCGCCCGAACCCAGCAGGCGTTGCGGGCCGCGCGGCGCGTCGAGCCGGCCCGAAGCCTGGTGGGTGACGCGCTGGCCGCGCAGCACGGTGCGACGATGCGCCTGCTGGGCATGCAGGTTCCCGGCCAACTGCTGTTCAGTCTGGCAAGTCAGCTGGCGCTGATCTTGTTGGCGGGTGCGACCACCGCGTTGACGTTGTCCGGCACGCTGACCGTCCCGGAGTCGATCGCCCTGATCGTCGTCATCGCCCGCTACCTCGAACCGTTCACGTCGATCAGCGAGCTCGCGCCGGCGCTGGAGAGCACCCGCGCCACCCTCGATGGGATCCGCTCGGTGCTCAACGCGCCGATGATGGCAGCCGGCACCGCGACACCCGCGTTCGTCGACGCGCCGCGCATCGAGTTCGACGACGTCGCGTTCAGCTATGACGGCGCGAGCGCTCCGGTGCTGGATCGCGTGAGTTTTGCACTCGAGCCTGAAACCACGACGGCGATCGTCGGGCCGTCCGGATCGGGCAAGAGCACGATTCTGGCGTTGATCGCCGGCCTGTACCAGCCCACCCGGGGCCGCGTCCTGGTGGACGGCATCGACGTCGCGTCGCTGGATGCCGAGGCGCGCCGCGCCGCGAGCAGCGTGGTGTTTCAGCATCCCTATCTGTTCCACGGGACGATCCGGGAGAACGTGGCTGCCGGCGACCCCGCCGCCGGTGTCGATCAATTCGACCGCGCGGTCGCGCTGGCCCGGGTCGACGAGCTCACCGGCAGGCTGCCCGCCGGTGCCGAGACGGTCGTCGGAGAAGCCGGTTCGGCGTTGTCCGGCGGTGAACGGCAGCGGGTCAGCATCGCGCGCGCGTTGCTCAAACCGGCGCCGATACTGCTGGTCGACGAAGCGACCAGCGCTCTGGACACCGAGAACGAGGCCGCCGTGGTCGACGCCCTCACCGCGGATCCGCGACCGCGGACCCGGGTGATCGTCGCGCACCGGCTGGCCAGCATCCGGCACGCCGACCGAGTTTTGTTCGTCGATGCTGGAAACATCGTCGAGGACGGCGCGCTTGACGAGTTGCTCGCCGCGGGTGGACGTTTCGACGAATTCTGGCGTCAGCAGCGGAATGCGGCGGAGTGGCGGATCCACGCCGGCTAGGGCGCGTTGCTTGCCAGCGCCACTCGCAAGTGGCTTGATGTACGACAACAGGGGGTACGACACGCCACACCAGGGTCGCCACGGAACAGGCGGTGACCCGCAGAATGACACCGATATCCAGGTGCAAATCGAAGGGAAACGATGACCGTGAAATTGCTCGCGACTGGGGTGGCGGCCGTGGCCACCATAGGAGCCGCCGCAGCCGGCGTGACATCGCTGGCCAGCGGTGACGCATCCGCGCCGCAGGTGCGGCCCGTCGTGCTCAGCGTTCCGCTCGACCCGCCGCCGCCCGCGCCGGGCCAGCCCGCGCTGCCCAGCCCCCAGACGCTCACCGACCTCGCGAACCGCGTTACCGACCCAGGCGTGTCGTACGAGACCAAGTTCGGTCTGGTCGAGAACGGCATCAGCGCGGAGGAGGGCCACGTGGCCGACCATGACCTGCGCAAGGCGTATCGCAACGGGAACTTCCCGGAACAGTTCGCCTTTACGAATATCGAGCCGATCGGCCCGAACGGGGCCAGCGCCGACGTCGCCATCACGGGTCCGAAGTTCGCCGGGCCGGTGGAGAAGAAGCTGGCGTTCGTCGATCAAGGCGGTACGTGGGTGCTGCAGCACGACGCCGCGATTGCGCTGATCCAGGCGGCCACGGCCGTCAACTGACTCGGCGCGAGACCTGGCGGCGCCCTAGGCCTGCTGGGTCACCGCGTCCAGGTCGAGTAGTCGCGCGTGCAGGACGGTGCGATTTCGCAGTGCCGCCCGCACTGCGCGGTGCAGGCCGTCTTCGAGGTAGACGACGCCCTTCCACTTGACTGCGTGCGGGAACAGGTCGCCGTAGAAGGTGGAGTCCTCGGACAGCAGGCGATCCAGCGCCAGCACCGTGGTGGTCGTGACAATTTCGTCGAGGCGGAGCTGACACGGCGGAATCCGTGACCAGTCCCGGTAGGACAGGCCATGCTCCGGGTACGGCTTGCCCTCGCGCACACCTTTGAAGATCATCCGCGGCTGGTTCCCGGCGTAGCCGTCCCCGACGTGGCCATTGGGACAGGCTAGCGCGGCGACGATGCCGTCCGGAACGGACGGAGGTGGGGGCACCTCCCGCTTGCGGGGGAGAGGCGCGCCGTCGGGACTAGCGCGGGCATGATGCGGTGACGAAACCGTAGTTGCTGGTGATCCCCGTAAACTGGACCGGGTTAGGAGGGTGAATTCCGATGGGGAGTGCCGACGACCGCCGCTTTGAGGTGCTGCGCGCGATCGTCGCCGACTTCGTCGCCACCCAGGAACCGATCGGGTCGAAGTCGCTTTTGGAGCGGCACAACCTTGGGGTTTCCTCCGCGACGGTGCGTAACGACATGGCGGTGCTGGAAGCCGAGGGTTACATCACCCAGCCGCACACCAGCTCCGGACGGGTGCCGACCGAGAAGGGCTACCGCGAATTCGTCGACCGGCTCGATGACGTCAAGCCGCTGTCGTCGGCGGAGCGGCGCGCAATCCAGGGTTTCCTGGAGTCCGGGGTCGACCTCGACGACGTGCTTCGTCGCGCGGTGCGGCTGCTGGCCCAGCTGACCCGCCAGGTGGCCGTCGTGCAGTACCCGACGCTGTCGACGTCGACAGTGCGGCACCTCGAAGTGATCGCGCTGACCCCGGCGCGACTGCTGATGGTCGTGATCACCGATACCGGCCGGGTGGACCAGCGCGTCGTCGAACTCGGCGACGTCATCGACGACCATCAGCTCTCGCAGCTGCGCGAGATGCTCGGCCAGGCGCTGGACGGCAAGAAACTCGCCGCGGCGTCGATTGCCGTCGCCGACCTCGCCGCCCAGCTCGACGGTCGGGGCGGACAGTCGAAGAGCCTCAGCGACGCGGTCGGTCGGTCGGCGACGGTGCTGCTCGAGTCGCTGGTCGAGCACACCGAGGAGCGGCTGCTGCTGGGTGGCACGGCCAACCTGACCCGCAACACCGCCGACTTCGGTGGCTCGCTGCGGTCGATCCTGGAGGCGCTCGAAGAACAGGTCGTCGTGCTGCGGCTGCTGGCGGCCCAGCAGGAAGCCGGCAAGATCACGGTGCGCATCGGACACGAAACCGAGGCCGAGCAGATGGCCGGCACCTCGGTGGTGTCCACCACCTACGGCACCCTCGACACCGTCTACGGCGGCATGGGTGTGCTCGGTCCCACCCGAATGGACTATCCGGGAACTATCGCTAGTGTCGCTGCGGTTGCTCTATACATCGGCGAAGTGCTGGGTACGCGATGAACCCGCAATGCATGCACAATCTATGGATGGCCGCTCATTTGCGGCTGACCTGGGCTTAGGAGCCCAGGAAAGGTCAGGAAGGTCAAGCGTGGCACGCGACTATTACGGTCTGCTCGGCGTGGGCAAGAACGCGAGCGATGCGGAGATCAAGCGCGCGTATCGCAAGCTGGCGCGCGAGCTGCACCCCGACGTCAACCCCGACGAGGGCGCCCAGGCGAAGTTCAAAGAGATCAGCGCCGCCTACGAGGTGCTGTCGGACCCGGAGAAGCGACGCATTGTCGACTTGGGCGGCGACCCGCTCGAGTCCGCTGCGTCGGCAGGAAACGGGTTCGGCGGGTTCGGCGGTCTCGGCGATGTCTTCGAGGCGTTCTTCGGCGGCGGAGCAACGTCGCGCGGCCCGATCGGACGGGTCCGGCCAGGCTCGGACTCGCTGCTGCGGATGCGGCTGGACCTCGCTGAGTGCGCGACCGGCGTCAGCAAGCAGGTCACCGTCGACACCGCGGTGCCCTGCGACCGCTGCCAGGGCCGCGGCACCAACGGGAACTCGAAGCCGATGACCTGTGACACCTGTGGCGGCCACGGGGAGGTGCAAACCGTCCAGCGCTCGTTGCTCGGACAGGTGATGACGGCCCGGCCGTGCCCGACCTGCCGCGGCGTCGGCGAAGTGATCCCCGACCCGTGCCACCAGTGCGGCGGCGACGGCCGGGTACAGGCTCGCCGCGACATCACCGTGAAGATCCCTGCCGGTGTCGGCGACGGCATGCGGGTCCGCCTGGCGGCCCAGGGTGAGGTTGGCCCCGGCGGAGGACCGGCCGGCGACCTCTACGTCGAGATCCACGAACAACCCCATGACACCTTCGTCCGCGACGGCGACGACCTGCACTGCACGATCTCGGTGCCGATGGTCGACGCGGCGCTGGGCACCACGGTGACCGTGGACGCGATCATCGACGGACTGACCGAGATCACCGTTCCCGCGGGGACCCAGCCCGGTTCGGTGACGACCCGGCGTGGCCACGGGATGCCGCATTTGCGTTCCGGTGCACGTGGCGACTTGCTCGTCCACGTCGAGGTTGTCGTGCCGGAGCGGCTCGATCACCAGGACGCCGACCTGCTGCGCGAGTTCAAGAGCCGACGCGCGCGCGATGTTGCCGAGGTTCGGTCGACCCACAGCAGCGCGTCCAATGGCGGGTTGTTCAGCCGGCTGCGTGAAACCTTCACCGGGCGCTAGCCGCCCAACATGCCTGGCCTGTTCTACATCGACGCGCTCCCTGAGGCCGGTGAGCTGGCTGTCGTTGACGGCGACGCCGGATTTCACGCCGCCACCGTCCGACGCATTCGCTGCGGCGAGACAGTGATCCTCGGCGACGGCATCGGCGGTCTGGCTCGCTGTGCGGTCGAGCAGACCGGTCGCGACGGACTACAGGCCCGAGTACTGGACCGTTGGCAGAGCCCGCCGGTCCAGCCGCCGGTGACCGTGGTCCAGGCGCTGCCCAAGACCGAGCGCTCCGAGCTGGCGATCGAGCTGGCCACCGAAGCCGGCGCCGATTCTTTCCTGGCGTGGCGGGCTGCGCGCTGCGTGGCCCGCTGGGAAGGGCCCCGAGCCGACAAGGGTCTGCGACGCTGGCGCACGGTCGCACGCGCCGCCGCACAGCAATCCCGCCGCGCCCACATACCGTCGGTCGACGGCGTGCTGTCGACCGAGACGCTGACCCGGATGATCGGTGATGCGGTGGCGTCCGGAGCGACGGCGCTGGTACTGCACGAGTCGGCCGCCGAGCGACTCACGGATCTCCCGCTGGCGCAGGCAAAGTCAGTGCTTCTCGTGGTGGGCCCCGAAGGGGGCGTTGCTCGCGACGAGCTGGCCGCGCTGGCCGATGCCGGCGCCGTCGTCGTCCGGCTGGGCCCCACCGTGCTGCGCACGTCGACGGCGGCGGCCGTCGCGTTGGGCGCGCTGGGTGTGCTGACGCCGCGCTGGGAGCCCGCCGGTGACGGCGCACGCCCCGGTCCCTCCGGCGGCTAACCATTGGGTTTGCCAACTGCCCGGCGGTAGACTGGGTCGTCCGAGAACACCGGCCAGACCGCAGAAAGCAGGCATTAGTACCCACGTGACGCCCCGCGCAACCAACGCTGCTGGTTCGTCGACATCTCAAGTCCGCAGCAGCATCGACGTTTCGCCCGACCTCGTCATGGGCCTGCTTGGTTCCGCTGACGAAAACCTACGTGCACTCGAGCGCATCTTGGCCGCCGACCTGCACGTGCGAGGCAACGCGGTGACGCTGACCGGCGAACCCGCCGACGTCGCGCTCGCCGAAAGAGTGCTCTCAGAACTCATCGCAATCGTCGCGGGCGGCCAGTCGCTGACCCCCGAAGCAGTACGACACAGTGTTGCCATGCTGACCGGTACGGGCAACGAGTCGCCGGCAGAGGTGCTCAGCCTCGATGTCCTGGCACGTCGCGGCAAGACGATCCGGCCCAAAACGCTCAATCAGAAGAATTACGTCGACGCGATCGACGCCCACACCATCGTGTTCGGGATCGGCCCGGCCGGGACCGGCAAGACCTACCTGGCGATGGCCAAGGCGGTCAACTCATTGCAGACCAAACAGGTCTCCCGCATCATCTTGACCCGGCCCGCTGTGGAAGCCGGTGAGCGGCTTGGCTTTCTGCCCGGAACGCTGAGCGAGAAGATCGACCCTTACCTTCGCCCGCTCTACGACGCGTTGCACGACATGATGGATCCCGAACTGATCCCAAAGCTGATGTCGTCCGGGGTTATCGAGGTTGCTCCACTGGCGTATATGCGGGGCCGGACCCTGAACGACGCGTTCATCATCCTCGACGAAGCTCAGAACACCACCGCCGAGCAGATGAAGATGTTTCTCACCCGTCTCGGATTCGGCTCGAAAGTCGTTGTCACCGGCGATGTTACGCAGATCGACTTGCCCGGTGTCGCCAGGTCGGGTTTACGCGCGGCGGTCGGCATTCTCGACGGCATCGACGACATTCACATCGCAGAGTTGACCAGTGCAGACGTGGTCCGGCATCGGCTGGTCTCGGAGATCGTGGACGCCTACGCGCGGTACGAAGAGCCCGGCTTGGCGATGAACCGGGCAGCGCGGCGGGCTCCGAGCGCTCGCAGTCGTCGGTGACAGGGCGCCAGTGAGTATCGAAGTCGCGAACGAATCGGGAATCGACGTCTCCGAGTCCGAATTAGTCAGCGTCGCAAAGTTTGTCATCGCCCAGATGGACGTCAATCCGGCCGCTGAGCTGTCGATGGTGCTGCTGGACACCGCGGCGATGGCCGACTTGCACATGCGCTGGATGGACCTGCCCGGGCCGACCGACGTGATGAGCTTTCCGATGGACGAGCTCGAGCCGGGCGGCCGCCCTGATGCACCAGAACCCGGACCGGCGATGCTCGGCGATATCGTGCTCTGCCCCGAGTTCGCCGCCGAGCAGGCCGCCGCCGCCGGTCACACGCTGGGCCACGAGTTGGCGTTGCTGACGATTCACGGCGTGCTGCACCTGCTCGGCTACGACCACGCCGAACCGGACGAAGAGAAAGAGATGTTCACCTTGCAGCGACGGCTACTCGAGGAGTGGGTCGCCGATCAAGTCGAGTTCTACCGCCACGAACGCCAGATCGAACGCGATCAGCGATTACTCGACAAGTCAAGGCATTTCGACAATTGAACAGCTCTGCTCCACTGCTCGGCGCGATCGTGCTGATCTGCCTGGGCAGCCTGTTCGCTGCTATCGACGCCGCGCTGGCCACGGTGTCGATGGCGCGGGTGCAAGAGCTGGTCCGCGACGAGCGACCGGGCGCGGTACGGCTGGCCAAAGTGATGACCGACCGTCCTCGCTACATCAACCTGGTTGTGCTGCTGAGGATTATCTGCGAAATCACAGCGACCGTGCTACTGGCGGCCTACTTCTACCGCAGCGTGAGCCGCGACTGGGCGCTGTTCGCCACGGCGACGATCATGGTGGTGACCAGCTTCGTCGTCATCGGTGTCGGTCCACGGACCCTCGGGCGGCAGAATGCCTACTCGATTTCGTTGGTGTCAGCCCTTCCGCTGCAAGCGATCTCGGTGCTGCTGGCTCCCATCAGCCGCATCCTGGTGGTGCTGGGGAACATGCTGACGCCGGGTCGGGGCTTCCGCAACGGGCCGTTCGCGTCCGAGATCGAACTGCGGGAGGTCGTCGACCTGGCGCAGCAACGCGGGGTGGTCGCCGCCGATGAGCGCCGAATGATTCAGTCCGTGTTCGAACTCGGCGACACGCCGGCCCGCGAAGTGATGGTGCCGCGCACCGAGATGATCTGGATCGAGAGCGATAGATCCGCCGACGAGGCGACATCGGTAGCGGTGCGCAGCGGACACTCCCGCATTCCGGTCATCGGTGAGAACGTCGACGACATCGTCGGCGTCGTATACCTGAAAGACTGTGTCCAGCAGGCGTACTACTCATCCGGCGGTGGGCGTGACACACCCGTCGCGAAGGTGATGCGCCCAGCGGTGTTCGTTCCGGACTCCAAGCCCCTGGATGCGCTGCTGCGGGAAATGCAGCGCGACCGCAACCACATGGCGCTGCTGGTCGACGAATACGGGGCGATCGCCGGGCTGGTGACGATCGAGGACGTGCTGGAGGAAATCGTCGGCGAGATCGCCGACGAGTACGACGCGGCTGAGGTTGCGCCCGTAGAAGACCTGGGTGACAACCAATTTCGGGTATCGGCGCGACTGCCGATCGAAGATGTCGGTGAGTTGTTCGACGTGAAATTCGAAGAGGACCTGGACGTCGATACGGTCGGCGGGCTGCTGGCCCTGGAGCTGGGTCGCGTACCGCTTCCCGGCTCCGAGGTGGTCTCGCATGGGTTGCTGTTGCACGCCGAGGGTGGACCCGATCACCGCGGGCGGGTCAGGATCGGCACCGTCTTGCTGCGCCGGGCAGAAGAAGTGAGCACGGACCATGACTGAATTCCATTCCGGCTTCGTCTGTTTCGTCGGTCGGCCCAACACCGGAAAGTCGACGCTGACCAACGCACTGGTCGGCTCGAAGGTGGCGATCACGTCGAGCCGTCCGCAGACCACCCGGCACACGATCCGAGGGATCGTGCACCACGACGACTTCCAGATCGTCCTCGTCGACACTCCGGGGCTGCATCGACCGCGAACCTTGCTGGGCAAGCGGCTGAACGACTTGGTGCGCGACACCTACAGCGAAGTCGATGCGATCGGCTTGTGCATCCCGGCCGACGAGGCGATCGGCCCGGGGGACCGGTGGATCGTCGAACAGATCCGTTCCACCGCGCCCAGAACGCGATTGATCGCCGTCGTCACCAAGATCGACAAGACGACCAAGGAAACGCTGGCCGCTCAGCTTATGGCGGTGAGCGAACTCGTCGGTGACGACGCCGAGATCGTGCCGGTTTCGGCGGTCTCCGGTGAGCAGATCGATGTGCTGATCGACGTGCTGGTCGCCACTTTGCCGATCGGACCGCCGTATTACCCCGACGGTGAGCTGACCGATGAACCCGAAGAGGTTCTGATGGCCGAGTTCATCCGGGAAGCTGCGCTGGAAGGCGTGCGCGAGGAGTTGCCGCATTCGCTCGCGGTGGTGATCGACGAGGTCAGTCCGCGCGAGGGTCGTGACGACCTGATCGACGTGCACGCGATTCTCTTCGTCGAGCGGGACAGCCAGAAGGGCATTGTTATCGGCCATCGCGGGGCCCGGCTGCGTGAGGTGGGCACCGCCGCGCGCAGCCAGATCGAGAAGCTGCTGGGCACCAAGGTCTATCTGGATCTGCGTGTCAAGGTTGCCAAGAACTGGCAGCGTGACCCCAAACAGCTTGGCAGACTAGGTTTTTGACGCTGTAACGGGCGGAATGTCGGTGCCGGTGTTCCACCAGGCGGCCGGTTGTTTGTCCGCCCAGCCGCCGAGTGCCTCCAGCTCGGCTGCCAGCGAGATCAGCATCGGCTCGCTGTTGGCCGGGCCCATCAGCTGCACGCCGATCGGTAAGCCTTCGGAGGTGAAGCCGGCCGGGACGTTGACCGACGGCCAGCCCAGGACGTTCCACGGCCAGGTCACCGGGCAGGCGGCGATCATGGTCCGGTCGGTGCCCAGGCCGCTGAGCCGGTCGAAGGCGTGCGTCAGCGGCGGAGGCTGGGCGGTCGTCGGCGCGAGCACGACGTCCACGATGCGGAAGATCGAGCCCACCCGGCGCTGATCGGCGGCTTCGTGCGCACGCGCGTTGCGCAGTATCGACTGCGAGAGCACCCGGCCCACCCGCATGTTGGACAGCGTCCGGGGATCCCACTCCACTCCGTCGCCCAGCCGCTCGGCCCAGTCCAGCAGCCCGGAGGTGGACCGGGACAGGAAATTCCACGACAATCGCAGCCCGTAATCGGGGTTGCCCGACACCACGCTGTGGCCCAGCAGCCGAAGCTGATCGCCGACGGACTCCAGCGCGGCTTTGATCTCCGGATGCAGCCGGGCGCCGAAGAAGGTGAACGGAAATCGGGTCGACAGTGCGATCCGCAGCGGTCCGGGTGCGATACCCACGTGTTCGGACACCGTGACCGGCCGCGGCTTGTGCAGGTCGCCGTCGACGTTGCCGGAGGCCGCGTCGAGCACCAGCGCTGCGTCGGCGACCGTGCGGGCCAGCACACCGTTGACGGTGATGCCGTTGAAGGCCTCGCGCAGCGGCCACGTCGAGATGCGTCCGCGCTGCGGTTTGATGCCGACCAGATGAGTCCAGGCCGCCGGGATGCGCACGCTGCCCGCCCCGTCGGAGCCGATCGCCGCGGTCACCAGCCCGGCGGCCACCGCGGCGGCGCTACCACCCGACGACCCGCCCGGAGTGTGCCTGCGTGACCACGGATTGCGGGTGTGGCCGAATGCGGGCCCGCTGGTGAACGGCCATTGGCCCAGCTCGCAGGTGTTGGTTTTGCCGACGATCACGGCACCGGCCGCTTTCAGCCGACGGACCACTTCGGCGTCCTCGGTGGCCGGCCGGACATTACCGGCGGTGCCGAACCAGGTCGGCGAACCGGCGACGTCGACGTCGTCTTTGACCGCGATCGGCACACCCAGCAGCGGGGCCAGATCCCCCGCGGCGCGTCGCCGGTCGGCCGCGGCGGCGTCGGCCAGCGCCGACTCGGTGAGCACGACGCGAAAGGCGTTCAGCGACGAGTGGCTGAGGCCGATGGCGTGCAGTGAGCGGCGAACCAGCTCGTCGGACGTCACTTCACCGCTGGCCAGCTGGTAGAGCTGGTCGGTCAGGGTGGGGAAGCGGGGTACCGGCGAGTTACTCATCAGTACAGAGATTATCGGCGCGTGCACAAGGCGCCGTCGCAGTGCGGTGACAAACTGATATCCATGCGGCTGTACCGAGACCGAGCGGTCGTGCTGCGCCAGCACAAGCTCGGCGAAGCCGACCGGATCGTCACCCTGCTCACCCGCGACCATGGGCTGGTCCGCGCGGTGGCCAAGGGTGTCCGTCGCACCCGCAGCAAATTCGGCGCACGGCTGGAGCCGTTCGCGCATATCGACGTGCAACTGCACCCGGGCCGCAACCTCGACATCGTCACGCAGGTCGTCTCGCTGGACGCGTTCGCCACCGACATCGTCAGCGACTACGGCCGATACACCTCCGCGTGCGCAATGCTGGAAACCGCAGAGCGACTCGCCGGCGAAGAGCGGGCGCCGGCCCCGGAACTGCACCGGCTCACGGTGGGCGCGCTACGGGCGGTGGCCGACGGCAGCCGGCCCCGCGAGCTGGTGTTGGACGCCTATCTGCTGCGCGCCATGAGCATTGCCGGATGGGCCCCGGCGCTGACCGACTGCGCCCGCTGCGCCGCACCGGGCCCGCACCGGGCCTTTCACGTCGCCGCGGGTGGCAGCGTCTGCGGATACTGCCGTCCCGCCGGCTCGACGACACCGCCGCTGGGTGTGCTGGACCTGATGTCGGCGCTGCGCGACGGCGACTGGGAGGGCGCGGAAGCCGCGCCGCAATCGGCCCGCAGCCACGCCAGTGGGCTGGTGGCCGCTCACCTGCAATGGCATTTGGAGCGGCAGCTGCGAACATTGCCGCTCGTCGAGCGGATCCGGCCAGGCGATCAGATAGATCAGAGCCTGCTCGACCGTCGCATAGCGTTGGTCAGGCAGGATGTGGCCCATGGAGACGAGCCGGGTGAGCCGCTCAGAGCGGAGGGCTGAGCGCAAGCGGAAGCTTGACTTCCCGCAGCTCGCCCCGGCGCCGGAGGACTATCCGGTCTTTCCCGACACGTCGACGTGGCCGGTGGTTTTTCCCGCGTTGCCGCCGTCGCCCGATGGTGGGCCTCGCCGTCCACCGCAGCACATCTCTAGGGCGTCCGCCCCGCTGATCCCGGCCGATCAATTGCCCAATCACGTCGCCATCGTGATGGACGGCAACGGCCGTTGGGCGACCCAGCGGGGGCTGCCCCGGGTCGAGGGTCACAAGATGGGCGAGGCGGTTGTCATCGACATCGTCTGCGGTGCAATAGAAATCGGCGTCAGGTGGCTGAGCCTGTATGCGTTCTCCACCGAGAACTGGAAGCGTTCCGCCGAAGAGGTCCGCTTTCTGATGGGGTTCAACCGCGATGTGGTCCGACGGCGTCGGGTGAACCTCAACGACATGGGCGTCAAGATCCGCTGGGTGGGCTCGCGGCCACGGCTGTGGCGCAGCGTCATCAACGAGCTGGCGGTCGCCGAGGAGTTGACGCTGAACAATGACGTGATCACCGTCAACTACTGCGTCAACTACGGTGGCCGGACCGAAATCGCCGAAGCTGCAAAGGATATCGCGCGCGAAGCCGCTGCGGGCAGGCTCGACCCGGAGCGTGTCACCGAGGTGACCGTGGCCCGGCACCTGCATCGCCCCGACATCCCCGACGTAGACCTGCTATTGCGCACCTCCGGTGAGCAGCGGACCAGCAACTTCATGCTGTGGCAGGCGGCGTACGCCGAATTCATCTTCCAGGACACCCTGTGGCCCGACTACGACCGCCGGCATCTGTGGGCCGCGTGTGAAGAGTACGCATCACGCAACCGACGGTTCGGGACGGCGTGATGGCCCCAAACCACTTGTGTCACATCAACAAGAGCGGCGAAGGGATAGTCGCTCAAAGGCGGGCACAACGGCCCCCGTCTCGCGGGCACGGTAGGGGGTCGCGCTGATGCCGTCGTTGCAGGAGCAGTTGCTCGCGGTGCTGTCCGAGGTGCTGCCCGTCGACGAGGAATCCGACGGTGCGCTGACGGTGCATCACGGCGGCACCATCGCGTCGTTGCGGGTGGTGGCCATCAGCGAAGGCCTCGACCTGGTGTCACTGACGCAGGTTGTCGTGTGGGATCTGCTGCTGACCAAGAAGATTCGCGACAGCGTGGCCGAGCAGTCGCACAGTATTCTGCTGGGATCGATCTCCGTGGTGGAGAAGCCTGCCGACCCGGCTACCAAGCGCAATTCAAGCAAATCGGCAGATGTGTTGTTGCGCTACAACTTTCCCGGCGGAGGCCTCAGCGACGACGCGCTACAAACGCTGATTCTGATGGTGCTCGACAAGGGCGCAGACATCCGCCGCGCGGTGACCGGCTGACGGCTCTCAACTGCGACAGTTCGCGCAGGTGCCCGAGATTTCGATGGTGTGGCTGACGTCGGAATATCCGTGCTTGGCAGCCACCTCCGCCGCCCATGTCTCGACTTCGTGGTCACCGACTTCGACGGTCGACCCGCACACGCGGCACACCAGGTGGTGGTGGTGGTGGTCAGAGCAACGCCGATAGACGGACTCGCCCGTGTCGTTGCGCAGCGTGTCGAGCATGCCGGCGGAGGCCATCGACTGCAGTGTCCGGTAGACGGTGGTCAGGCCGATGTTCTCGCCGCGCTGGCGCAACTCGTCATGCAACTCCTGGGCCGAGCGAAATTCGTCCAGGGTGTCCAGCAGGCCCGCGATGGCCGCCCGTTGCCGCGTGGCCCGCACGCCTGCCTGGGTGCTGCTCACGGCTTGTCCTCGCCGGCATGCGCGACGGCGTCGACCACGATGTGCGCCAAGTGGTGATCGGCCAGCCGGTACAGCACCTCGCGTCCCGACCGCTCGCCGGCCACCACGCCCGCGGCCTTCAGGATCTTGAGGTGCTGGCTGACCAGCGGCTGCGGTACGCCCAGCGCGTCGACCAGTTCGTGCACGCAGCGTTGGGACTCGTGCAGCTGCAGCACGATCGCGATCCGCACCGGCGCGGCCAGCGCGCGCAGTAGTTCACCGGCGGCCTCGAGAATCTCCCGCGGAGGTGGCGCCGGCAGCTCGGCGGCAGCGCTGTGCTGGTGCTCGCCGACCAAGTCGTCGCTGTCGGCCGCGGTTGGCGATGAGGGAGACATACTGCGTCCACTGTCACATGCATGATCACGCATGTCAAAGAGCGCGCCGTCGATCGCTACGATGACGGATCGTCCGCGTTTCACAACTTCAGGAGTCAGCACCTCGTGGCGTCCGTCATCGACACCGTCGTCAACCTCGCCAAACGGCGCGGCCTGGTCTATCCCGCCGGCGAAATCTACGGCGGCACGAAATCGGCGTGGGACTACGGGCCGTTGGGCGTGGAGCTCAAGGAGAACATCAAGCGGCAGTGGTGGCGCACGGTCGTCACCGGCCGCGACGACGTCGTCGGCCTGGACTCGTCGATCATCCTGCCGCGCGAAGTCTGGGTCGCCTCCGGCCACGTGGAGGTCTTCAACGACCCGCTGGTGGAATGTCTGAACTGCCACAAGCGGCACCGGCAAGACCACATGCAGGAGGCCTACGCCCTCAAGAAGGGCGTCGAGCCAGACTCAGTGCCGATGAGCGAGATCGTCTGCCCGGACTGCGGCACCAAGGGCCAATGGACCGAGCCGCGCGAGTTCAACATGATGCTCAAGACCTACCTCGGCCCGATCGAGACCGAGGAGGGGCTGCACTATCTGCGGCCGGAAACCGCGCAGGGCATCTTCGTCAACTTCGCCAACGTGGTGACGACGTCACGCCGCAAGCCGCCGTTCGGCATCGGCCAGATCGGCAAGAGTTTCCGCAACGAAATCACGCCGGGCAACTTCATTTTCCGCACCCGCGAATTCGAGCAGATGGAGATGGAGTTTTTCGTCGAGCCGTCGACGGCCCCCGAGTGGCATCAATACTGGATCGACACCCGGCTGGCCTGGTACACCGAACTCGGTATCAACGAAGAGAATCTGCGGCTCTACGAGCACCCGAAAGACAAGCTGTCGCACTACTCCGACCGCACCGTCGACATCGAGTACAAGTTCGGCTTCTCGGGCAACCCGTGGGGCGAGCTCGAGGGCGTCGCCAACCGCACCGACTTCGACTTATCCACGCATGCAAAGCATTCCGGCGTCGACCTGTCGTTCTATGACCAAGTCAACGACACCCGCTACGTGCCGTACGTCATCGAACCGGCGGCCGGCCTGACCCGCTCGTTCATGGCGTTCCTGATCGACGCCTATCACGAGGACGAGGCGCCCAATGCCAAAGGCGGCGTCGACAAACGGACCGTGTTGCGGCTCGACCCCCGGCTGGCGCCGGTCAAAGCGGCGGTGCTGCCGCTGTCTCGGCACGGCGACCTCAGCCCCAAAGCCCGCGATCTGGCCGCCGAGTTGCGCAAGTACTGGAACGTCGACTTCGACGACGCCGGTGCCATCGGCCGGCGCTACCGCCGCCAGGACGAGATCGGCACGCCGTATTGCGTGACGGTGGATTTCGACTCGCTCGACGACCACGCCGTCACGATTCGGGAGCGAGACGCGATGACGCAGGAGCGGGTCGCTATCGACGCGGTGACCGACTATCTGAGTACTCGGCTGCGCGGTTGCTAGCCGCTGATTCCACCGGTGACCAAACAATCCAAAGAATTTTCACCATCTTCTTCACTATTGGTCACGCGACCAATACCATTGGTGAACGCGGTTAACATATTTGGACTTGGCGCGGCAGCTCACAAGGGCGTGGTG
>JBAWAV010000303.1:0-17800 GCA_049589475.1 Mycobacterium sp. | reverse complement strand
GCCCTCGGCAACCCCATGCCGGCCCCGGCGCCGCAGGCCGCACCCGCGGTGGCCCCGGCAGCACCCGCACCGGAGGCTGCACCGCCCGCCCCACCGGAACTCGCACCCGCCACTGCCGGGACACTGCGCGAGTTCTTCGGCAGCAAGGGCGTCAAGATGGAGCCGCAGAAGGCGCCGGGCTTCAGCGCGCTGGACCTGGTCTTGCCGATGCCGGCCGGATGGACGCAGGTTCCCGACCCCAACGTCGCGGACGCGTTCGTAGTGACCGCCAACCGTCGCAGCAACAGCTTCTACAAGTCCAACGCTCAACTAGTGGTGTACCGGCTGGTCGGCGATTTCGACCCGCACGAGGCCATCACCCACGGCTACATCGACAGCCAGCAGCAGCCGGCCTGGCGCACCACCAACGCCTCGCTGGCTGATTTCTACGGCTCTCCGTCGTCGATCATCGAAGGCACCTACCGCCAGGACCAGATGACCGTCAACACCTCGCGGCGCCACGTCATCGTCACCTCCGGGCCGGACAAATACCTGGTCTCGCTAGCCGTGACCACGGACGCCAGCCAGGCCGTCGCCGAGGCGACGTCCACCGACGGCATCGTCAACGGCTTCCGGGCCGGCCCGCCGGGATCCACCCCATCCGCGGCCCCGCCGCCGGCAGCGCCACCGGCCGTCGTCGCGCCGCCGCAGGCACTGGCGCATTAGACCCGTCGGCGGCCCGTTGAGGAGCGCGGACATCAATACCACCCCCGGCCCCGAGCGGGGCCCGGACCGGTTTCGTATTGTGGCCTCATGCTCATCGCAGGAGTGCTCTGTGTCTGCGTGGCCGTGCTGATGGCCGTGCTCGGGTTGTGGTCGCTGGCGCGCCCCACAACTGACAACGCCACCGACACCGCCGCGCTGGTGATGCGCTCGGTCGCCCCTCCGCAACTGGCCGCCGCGATCATGCTGGCCGCCGGCGGAGCCGTGGCGCTGGCCGGACACCACGGCACCGCGCTGCCGGTCGTCATCGTCTGCATCATCGGCGCGATCGGCACGGTCGCCGCCGGGTCCTGGCAGACCGCGCGATTCGCGCTGCGCCACGAGGATGCGGCGGCCGTGGATTGCGGTGGTAGCTGCGCGGCCTGCACGCTCAGCTGCCATTGAGGCTGCCGTTGCGGCGCCTCTCGGCGCTGCCGATCGACACCTTCCTGCTCGCGATGGCGGCGACGGTCGCGCTCGCAGCGCTGTGGCCTGCCCGCGGCGGCGCGGCGGCGGTGATGTCGGTGGCCGCCAAAGTCGTTATCGCCCTGCTGTTCTGGCTCTACGGCGCCAGGCTGTCTCCGCAGCAGGCCTGGCACGGCGTCAAACGGTGGCAACTGCACCTGCTGGTGCTGGCCACCACCTTCGTGGTTTTTCCCGTTCTCGGGCTGGCCGCCCGCGGCCTGGTTCCCTGGCTGCTGAACCTCGACCTGTACAACGGGTTGCTGTTCCTGTGCCTGGTGCCGTCGACGGTGCAGTCCTCGATCGCGTTCACATCGATTGCGCGAGGCAATGTTTCGGCCGCACTTGTCAGCGCGTCACTGTCCAACATCATCGGGGTGGCACTGACCCCGCTGCTGGTCGTACTGCTGATGAACACCCGCGGCGGGGCCAGGATGGACGCGTCGGCGATCCGGGATGTCGGGCTGCAATTGCTGCTGCCGTTCGTGCTGGGTCAACTGATGCGGCCGTGGATCGCCGATTGGATTCTCAAGCACGCCGTGTTGACCAAGGCCGTCGACCGCGGGTCGATCCTGGTGGTCGTCTACACCGCGTTCTCGATGGGCGTGGTCGAACACATCTGGCGTAGCGTCGATCCGTGGCAACTGGTCACCGTGGCGGTGGTCAGCAGCGCGCTGCTGGCCGTGGTGCTGAGCTTCACCTGGCTGATCGGCCGACTGGTCGGCCTGGATCGCGGCGACGGGATCGTGCTGCTGTTTTGCGGTTCGAAGAAGAGCCTGGCGTCCGGGCTGCCGATGGCCCTGGTGTTCTTTCCGGCCGCCACCGTCGGTGTAATCATGTTGCCGCTGATGATCTTTCACCAGATCCAGCTGGTGGTGTGTTCGGTGATCGCCAGCAGGTTATCCCGCGACGAACTGCCCGCCGTGGCGGCTGATTAGTTGCGGCTGACGTCGATCGGGTGGGTGGCCAGCATCGACAGCGGCTGGGGCTGACGCCGCAGCACCCGACCCCACAGGTCCACCCGCGGCTCGACCAGAACATCAGAGGGTAAGGCCGACAACACAATCCAGTCGTCGCGCTCGATCTCGCCTTCCAGTTGGCCGATCGTCCAGCCGGAGTAGCCGGCGAAGATCCGTACGCCTTCGACGACGGGGGCGATCGACTCCGGGTCGGCGTCCAGATCGACCATCACCATCCGGCCGGCCACATGGCGCAGCCCGGGAACGCCGTCGGGTTCGGCGCCGACCCGCAGCACCGCCAGGCACAGCGCCGCGTCCCGCTTGACCGGCCCGCCGATGAACATCGTCTTCGGTTTGGCTGTCAGCTTGGCCCACTGCGGCAACACGTTGTAGACAGCGGTCTCGCTGGCGCGGTTGAGCACCACGCCCAGCGTGCCGCCGTCGTTGTGCTCGACTATGTAAATCACGCTGCGGCGGAAGGTCGGCTCGAGCAGGTCCGTGTTGGCCAGCAGCAACGTGCCCGCTCGCACCCGGTGTGCGGCCGGGGCGATGTAGTCCTCCGGGTCTTCGTGCTGCGCCACGCCTCCATCATGGCATCCGGGTCCGACCACCGTGGTGAACAAGAGGCCCGCTCCAAAGAATTTGTACTGTTGTTAACAGCGTCCGGTGGCCGGCCGACGTTGGCCGGGCTCCAGGGAAGTAGGTCCAGTGACTCATCCGCACGCACCTGCTGCTGTCTGGCGCACAGTGCGGAGCCTGCCCGACTTTTGGCGGTTGCTGGAACTGCGCGCGGCGAGCCAATTCGGCGACGGGCTCTTTCAGGCCGGACTGGCCGGGGCGCTGCTGTTCAACCCAGAACGGGCCTCGCGTCCGCTGGAGATCGCCGGCGCCTTCGCCGTGCTGTTTCTGCCGTATTCGGTGCTGGGTCCGTTCGCCGGCGCGTTGATGGACCGCTGGGACCGTCGGCTGGTACTGATCGCCGCCAACGTGGGCCGGGTGGCGTCGGTGGCGGTGGTGGGGATCTGCCTGGCGTTCGGTGTTCGCGACCTGCTTGTGCTGTGCGGCGCGCTGGTGGTCAACGGGCTCGCCCGGTTCGTCTCGTCCGGTCTGTCCGCCGCCCTGCCGCATGTGGTGCCCCGCGAACAGGTCGTGACGATGAACTCGATCGCGTCGGCGACCGGCGCGATCGCGGCATTCCTCGGCGCCAACTTCATGCTCGTGCCACGCGCGTTTTTCGGCTCCGGCGACCGCGGGTCGGCATCGATCATCCTGCTGGTCATCATCCCGCTGCTGACGTCGCTGTTGCTGTCGTTGCGATTCGCCCCGCACGTACTGGGCCCCGATGACACCCAGCGGGCGATCCACGGCTCGGTCCTCTACGCCGTCGTCACCGGCTGGATGCACGGCGTGCGGACCGTGCTGGACCGTTCCACCGTCGCGGCCACGCTGTCCGGACTGGCCGCGCATCGAATGGTGTTCGGCATCAACTCGCTGGCGGTCTTGCTCCTGGTGCGCAGCAACGACAACCCGGCTATCTCGGCGTTGGGCAGCGCGATGCTCTTCGTCGCCGCCGCGGGCGCCGGTTCGTTTCTGGCGAACCTGGTCACGCCGGCCACGGTGCGCCGCTGGGGCCGGTCCGCCACGGCGAACGGCGCGCTGGCGATCGCGTCGGCCATCGAGCTCACCGGCGTCGGCCTGCAACTGTGGGTGCTGGTGACGTGTGGCTTCCTACTCGGCGGAATCGGTCAGGTGCTGAAATTGTGCGCGGACACCGCGATTCAGGTCGACGTGGACGACGCACTGCGCGGACACGTGTTCGCCGTGCAGGATTCGCTGTTCTGGGTCGCGTTCATCGGGGCGATCACCGTGGCGGCGTTCGTGATTCCGGGCGACGGTCACTCACCCGCGCTGATCGCCGCCGGCTCCGCGCTCTACCTGTGCGGGATGGTGGCTCACAGCGTCGTCGGGCGGCGCGGCGCGAATCGCTAAGGTACACAGATGGCCGACCTCGCCCAGATCGTCGACGACCTGCGCGCGGAAAGCGACGGGCTCGATGCGCTGGTTGCACCGCTCGCCGACGATCGCTGGACCACCGCGACGCCCGCCGCCGGCTGGACCATCGCCCACCAGATCGGGCATCTGCTGTGGACCGACCGCGTCGCCCTGCTCGCGGTGACCGACGAGGCGGCGTTCGCCGACGTGCTGCAGACCGCCGCCGCCGACCCGCTCGGCTTCGTCGACACCGCGGCCGATGAGCTCGCCGCTGTTGCGCCCGCTGAGTTGCTCGCCGACTGGCGGCTGACCCGGACACGGCTGCACGACGTGCTGTTGACGGTTCCCGACGGTCGCAAGTTGCCATGGTTCGGACCGCCGATGAACGCGGCGTCGATGGCCACGGCGCGGCTGATGGAGACCTGGGCGCACGGGCTCGACGTCGGCGACGCTCTCGCCGTGACCCGGCCCGCCACCGCCCGGCTGCGATCCATCGCGCACATCGGTGTGCGCACCCGGGATTTCGCGTTCGTCATCAACGGCTTGCAGCCGCCGGCCGAGCCGTTCCGGGTGGAACTGCGCGCGCCCGACGGCAGCACCTGGTCGTGGGGCCCGGCCGATGCGGCCCAACGAGTCACCGGTTCCGCCGAGGACTTCTGCTTTCTGGTCACGCAGCGTCGTGCGCTGCGCGATCTCGACCTGGCAGCCGACGGCGACGACGCGGGGCGCTGGCTGCCGATCGCGCAGGCGTTCGCCGGTCCGCCGGGCGGTGGTCGATGAGCGCGCAGCGCGAAGAGGGTGGCGCGCTCACGATCCTGCCTCGGGAGCTGACCGAGGGGCTCAGCGACGAAGTCCGGAATGCTCCTGCGCCGCCGACCCCGGTGCTGGCCGAGCCGTACGGGCTGCGCCTGGTCGATCCGAACACCGATGCGGAGATGATTTCGCGGTGGATGAACATGCCGCATCTGGTCGAGGCGTGGGAATCGGACTGGCCGGTGTCGCGGTGGCGGGACTATCTGCGCGCTCAGCTCGAAGGCAACTATTCGCGGCCGTTTGTCGGCAGCATGCACGGCGAGGACGGCGGATACGTCGAAGTGTACCGTGCCGCAAAGGATTCCATCGCCACCCGGTATGACGCCGACCCCTATGACGTCGGGCTGCACGCGGCGATTGCCGAACTCTCGATCGTGAACAAGGGCCTGGGCCCGTTCCTGCTGCCGCGCATCGTCGCCAGCGTCTTCGAGGTCGAACCACGTTGTCGCAGAATCATGTTCGACCCCGACCATCGCAACAGCTCGGCGCGGCGGCTGTGCGAGTACGCCCGGTGCACATTCCTCGGCGAGCACGACATGAGCAATCGCCGGATGGCGTTGTACGCGTTGCCCCGCACCCCGGCCGACGTGCCGGGTGCGCGCTAGCTCGGCGTAGCGCCCATCAGATCGGTGTAACCGTCGTGGTCGGGCTTCATCGCCGCGGCGACCAGTTCCCACAGCACTTCGTCGGTGCCGCCGCCGACCCGGGCCAGCTTCATGTCGCGCCACCACCGGCCGAGCGGCGTCTCGTCCACCAAATAGCCTGCGCCGCCGAAGATGTGCATGCACTCCGACAGCGTGCGCGGAAACCGTTCGCCGGCTTCGGCTTCCGCGGTCCAGGCCACCACCTGGTCGTCGAACGTGTCGTCGAGCAACGTGCGGTAACCGTCGATGCTCAGCTCTGCGGTGCCGGTCATGTGGTCGCGGCCGCCAGGTTACGTTTGACTTCCAACCGCCGCAGCTTGCCCGACGAGGTGCGAGGCAGTGAGCCTGGCCGGACGAACACCACATTGGCGGGCACGATGCCGCATTCGGAGGCGACTTTGGCGACCAGCTCGCTGCGGGCACCGGCTTCGTCGGGCCCGCGGAACTCGGCGGTGATCACCAGACCCGGCCGGGTGGAGTCGTCGTCGGTGCCCACCGCAACCACGGCTCCCTCACGGACACCGCGTATTTCGGCGGCGACCCGTTCGATCTCGGCCGGGAAGACGTTGCGGCCCGCGATGGTGATGATCTCTTTGGCTCGCCCGCAGACGACCAGTCCGTCGTCGGTGAGGTACCCGAGGTCACCGGTCGGGAACCAGGCATCCGGCTGCAGCGGGGCGTCGCCGAGGTAGCCCGACATCATTGAGCTGCCGCGGATCTCGATCTCACCGACGTCGCGGTCGGGCAGCTCGGCGGAACGCTCGGAGACCGGGCCGATGCGGACTTCCATTCCGGGGATCGGAGAGCCGAGAACAGCGTGCCTGCCCGGTCCGGAATCTGTTGCAAGCGCGGTGATTTCGTCGTACACCAGGCCGGTTCCCGGGGCGGGAATGGTGACCGCACAGGTGGATTCGGCCAGCCCGTAGGACGGCGCCAGTGCGCCGGCGTCAAATCCGAACGCGCTCAACGATTTCGCGAACCGCTCCATCGCCGCGCAGTCGACGGGTTCGCCGCCGTTGATCGACCCCCGCACCCGGCCGAGGTCGACGTCGGACACCAGCCGCGCGTACTTGCCGATCATGCTATAGGCCATGTTCGGTGCGGCAGTCAACGTCATGCCGCTTTCGCTGAGCCACCGCAGCCACCGGAACGGCGACGCGGTGAACGCCGCGGTCGGCGCCAGCCAGACCGGGGTCCCGGCCAGCGCCCCGCTGAGCAGGAACGTCAGGCCCATGTCGTGATACAGCGGCAGCCAGGTGCATCCGCCGTCGACCGCCGGGTCGACGCCGAACCGGGTGAGCAGACCGTTGACGTTGTTCAGCACCGCCTCGGCGGACAGCTGCGCGGTCCGTGGAGTTCCGGTCGAACCCGCCGTGCCCTGCAGGACCGCAGGCGTGCCCGCGGGCGCGTCCACGGGCACGAAGTTAGTCGAGAGTTCGCGCTGCGCGGTGGCGCCGACATCGAGCACCGTCGGACCATCGGCACCGCGCAGCAGGTCGAGTTCGGCGCCGTGGCTGAATACCGTGCGCACGCCGAGGCCGGCGAACCGCGTCAGCGTCGCCTGCGCCCACTTGTGCGGGTCGGCGCCGCGGACCGGCCCGGGCAGAATCGACACGCTCTGCCCGGCCAGCCAGACACCCTGGACGGCCGCGACGACGTCCGCGGTTGGCTCGCCGACCAGACCGACCGCGCCGAGCCGCGGCTCGTCGAGGATGCGCGCGGCGACACTTTCGGCGCGGGCATGCACCTGCGGCCACGGGTGCCGTGTCCAGGCGTCGGTTTCCCTGTCGAAGACGACGAGGTCGTGAGCTGAGGTGCGCATCGCCCCGGACAGGGCGGTGGCCAGCACGCTCACCGGCCGACCGGGACCTTTGCCCGGATGACGTCTTCCAGGTCCCCGACCGTGTCGCAGCCCAGCAATTCCTGCTCGGACACCACGGCCCCGAGCTTGTCCTCGATCGCCACCATGCCCACCGCGAAGGCGACTGAATCCAGGCCCACATCGTCGACCAGCCGCGAGGACCGGCTCACCCGGCTGACGTCGACGTTGAGGTCGTCGCGCAGGATCTCGCTCAGGGCAACGCCCACCGAGTCAGGGTGTGAGTCCTCCACGTTCATGGGCCGTCACAGTACCGGGCCGCCGAAACGGACGGGGACCTACGTTGGCGGCGCGACGGCGCTGGCCGCATCGGCGGCACCGTCGGTGTCGGTGTCGGTGAGCTTGACGTCCCACCGCCCGTCGCCGTCGGTGTCCACGTAGCCCGTCACGCCGTTCTCGCCGGCGGTGATGGCGCGGTCGGCCAGTCCGTTGCCGTCGCTGTCGAACAACTGGACATCGGCACCGAATGCGGCCAGCGGTCCGCCGGTGTGCTCGACGCCGTCCAGGCCGAACCACCGCAGCGCCGGTCCGGACCGCGCTCCGGGCTCGGCGGCGACGGTCCAGGTGCCCGAGCCGTCATCGGTGAAGTAGCTTTCCGCGACGCCGTGCACGTCGAGCACGGCGTGGTCGGCGATGCCGTCACCGTCCAGGTCGGCCAGCGCGTCATCGGCGAGGCCGTCGCCGTCGAAGTCCAGGCTCACGGCATCGAGGTGGCCGTCACCGTTGAGGTCGAGATCCGGTGCGCGGTCCCATATCGAGGCTGCGCCGTCACCGGCGCTCAGGCAATACTCCATGCCAGTGCGACGCGCTGCGGCCGCTATTGGTTCCCGCGGGCGTGCCACCAGGACAGCAATTCGGCTGTCGCCTCCTCGTGGGTCAGCGGCCCACGATCCAGCCGCAACTCCTTGAGGTGCCGCCAGGCCTCCCCCACCTGCGGGCCCGCCGGAATGCCCAGCAACTCCATGATCTCGTTGCCGTCCAGATCCGGGCGCACCCGCAGCAGGTCCTCTTTGGCGGCCAGCTCGGCGATGCGCGCCTCGAGGTTGTCGTAGTTGGCCTGCAACCGGGCCGCCCGCCGCTTGTTGCGGGTGGTGCAGTCGGCGCGGACCAGCTTGTGCAGTTGCGGCAACAGCGGACCGGCGTCGGTGACGTAGCGGCGCACCGCGGCGTCGGTCCACTTGCCGTCGCCGTAGCCGTGAAACCGCAGGTGCAGGTACACCAGTTGCGAGACGTCGTCGACGATGTGTTTCGAATACTTCAACGCGCGCAACCGCTTTCGGACCATCTTGGCGCCGACGACCTCGTGATGGTGGAAGCTGACTCCCCCGTCGGGTTCGTGTTTGCGGGTGGCCGGCTTGCCGATGTCGTGCAGCAGCGCCGCCCAGCGCAACACCAGATCGGGCTCCCCGCCCTCCAAGGCGATGGCCTGGCGCAGCACCGTCAACGAATGCTGGTAGACGTCCTTGTGCTGATGGTGCTCGTCGATCGCCATCTGCATGCCACCGACGTCGGGCAACACCACGTCGCCCATCCCGGTCTGGACCATCAAGTCGATGCCGGCCACCGGGTTGTCGCCTAGCAGCAGCTTGTCCAATTCGACGGCGACGCGCTCGACGGTGATCCGGCCGAGTTCGGCCGCCATGTCCTCGATCGCCGCCCGCACCCGTGGGGCGACGGCGAAGCCGAGTTGCGAGACGAACCGCGCGGCCCGCAACATCCGCAGCGGGTCGTCGCCGAACGAGTCCGCCGGCTTTGCAGGCGTATCCAGCACGCCGGCCCGCACCGCGGCCAAACCGCCCAGCGGATCGACGAATTCGGCCGCACCCGCTTCGGTCACGCGCACCGCCATCGCGTTCACGGTGAAATCCCGGCGCACCAGATCATCGTCCAGCGAGTCACCGAAGGCCACCTGCGGGTTGCGGGAGACGCGGTCGTAGCGATCGGCCCGAAACGTGGTGATCTCCAGGCGACTGTGGTTCTTCTCGGCGCCGACGGTGCCGAACTCGATCCCGGTGTCCCACAGCGCGTCGGCCCACGGCCGCAGCAGTTTCTGCACCTGTTCGGGGCGCGCGTCGGTGGCGAAATCCAAGTCCCCGGTGTCGAGTCGGCCCAGCACCGCGTCACGCACCGAGCCGCCGACCAGGTACAGCTGGTGGCCGGCCGTCGCGAACAGCGAGCCGAGTCCGCGCAAGACGTCCGCGTGCCTGTTCAACGCGACCGCGGCAGCGGCCAGCAGCTCCGCGTCGTCAGTGGGTTCCGGCACGGAAAGAGCGTAGTCGGACGACAATGCGGGCGCCCACGGCCGCTGAGGAGTCCGACGATTGAGGTAGTCGGACGACAATGCGGGCGCCCACGGCCGCTGAGGAGTCCGACGATCGAACTCGGTGGGCCGATCCCACAGCTCACTACCGGCGAGTGCGGCCGGGGGCGTATGAGCACGCCAGCTACTATCGCTTGGGTGTCCGACGGCGAAAAATCGCAACCACGTCGGCGTCGGGGGAGGCGCCGCGGTCGGCGCCCAGCGGGGTCAGGCGAAAGCCAAACTACCGGCAATGCGGCAGCCGACGGCGGCACGACGCCCGCTTCGGCCAAGTCGAGCCAGCGTCGCCGCGGGCCGGAGCGCCTGCGTACCGTGCATGAGACGTCGGCGGGCGGGCTGGTCATCGACGGCCTCGACGGTCCCCGTGAAGACCAGGTTGCTGCGTTGATCGGCCGCGTCGACCGGCGCGGCCGGATGCTGTGGTCGCTGCCCAAGGGTCACATCGAACAGGGCGAGACGGCCGAGGAGACCGCGATCCGCGAGGTCGCCGAGGAGACCGGGATTCAAGGAAGCGTGCTGGCGGCGCTGGGCCGCATCGACTACTGGTTCGTCACCGACGGGCGCCGGGTGCACAAGACCGTGCACCACTATTTGATGCGCTGCTCGGGCGGCGAGCTCTCCGACGAGGACGTCGAGGTCGCCGAGGTCGCCTGGGTGCCGATCCCCGAACTGCCGTCGCGGCTGGCCTACGCCGACGAACGCAAACTGGCCGAGGTGGCCGACGAGCTGATCGACAAGTTGCAGACCGACGGTCCGGCGGCATTGCCACCGCTGCCGCCCAGCTCGCCGCGACGCCGTCCGCAGACTCATTCGCGCACCCGAATCCGCCCACCCGACGAATCCGTTCGCGGCCGCCAGAACGGTCGCGGTTCCGGCCCGTGACGAGTTCCCGGCTCCGGCGGGCCGCCCTGACGCGCCTCGTCGCGGTGGCCGGCATCCTGACTGGTTTGGGAGCCGGATTCACGGCCGCGCCCCAGGCCGCCGCGGGCGAGCCCGGAGCAACGCCGTTCGTCCTGGTGCGCATCGATCAGGTGACCCCGCAGGTCGTCACGACGACCAGCGAGCCGGTGGTGACCGTCAAGGGCACCGTCACCAACATCGGCGACCGGCCGGTCCGCGAGGTGATGGTGCGGCTCGAACATGCGGCGGCGGTCACCGCGTCGGTCGGTCTGCGCAGCAATCTCGACGGGGAGACCGACCAGTACGAGGCCGCCGCCGACTTCGTGACGGTGGCGCCGGAGTTGAAGCGCGGCCAGAAGATCGGCTTCTCGCTGTCGGCCCCGATGCGCTCGGCGGCCAAACATTCGCTCGACATCTCCGCGCCGGGCGTCTACCCGCTGCTGGTGAACGTCAACGGGACACCCGACTACGGCGAACCGGCGCGGCTGGACAACGCCCGCTTCCTGCTGCCGGTGGTCGGGGTGCCACCCGATCCGCTGGACAACGGCGGCCAAGCAGCTGGCGCCATGAGCGCCCTAGTCGCACCCGATACCTCCAAACCGGTGCAGGTCACCATGCTGTGGCCGCTCGCCGACAAGCCGCGGTTGGCACCCGGCGTGCCCGGCGGGACCATCCCGGTGCGGTTGACGGATGACGAGCTCGCGACATCGCTGGCCGGAGGCGGCCGATTGGAGGTCCTGCTGTCCGCCGCGGAGTTCACCACTAACCGTGACGTCGACCCCGACGGTGCCATCGGCCGCGCGCTGTGCCTGGCCGTCGACCCCGACCTGCTGGTCACCGTCAACGCGATGGCCGCGGGCTATGTAGTTTCCGACTCCCCCAGCGGTCCCGCTCAGCTGCCGGGCACCCCGACGCATCCGGGCACCGGGCAGGCAACGGCGCTGCATTGGCTGAATCGGCTGCGGGCGCTGACGCACAGGATGTGCGTCGCGCCGCTCCCCTACGCCCAGGCCGACCTCGACGCCGTGCAGCGCGTCGGCGACCCGGGACTCACCGCGACCGCCACCGGCGGGGCCGCGGACATCGTCGACCAGATCCTTGGTGTCGCCGCGGGCCGCGGCGCCACCCTGATTCCCGATGGCTCGTTGACCCGCAGAGCCGTGGATCTGTTGAGCGCCAACAGCAGCACCGTGGTGATCGCCGCCGCAGACTCCTCCGCCGGCGACTCGAACACCCCGACACCGCCGACCGCGGACACCACGCCGCGACGGCTGACGCCGCAGGTGGTGCTGGCGCCGTTCGACCCCGCCGTCGGCGCCGCGTTCGGAGCGACCGGCTCGGACCCCGTCGCGCCCCCATACCTGAACTCGGCCCTGGCGATCCGGCTGCAGCACGACTCCGAGATCGCCCGTCGTCAGGACGCGCTAGGCTCGATGCTGTGGCGGGCGCTGCAGCCAAAAGCTCTGCCGCGCAACCAAATCCTGCTGCCTCCTACCAGTTGGAAGCTCAGCTCCGACGACGCGGGCGCGATCCTGACGACGCTGGCGACCGCGATCCGATCGGGCCTGGCCGTGCCCCGACCGCTGCCCGCGCTGATCGCCGACGCATCCGCCGTCCCGCCGGCCAACGGGACGCCGCAACCCGATGTCGACGCCGGCGCGCGCGGCCGGTTCAGCGACGCCGTCGTCGCCAAGATCTCCGCCGAGGTGGGCCGGCTCTCCGGGCTTACCGCGGCGCTGACCACCGATGTCCGCACCGGCCTCACCGGCGTCAGCTACACCGCGCCGCTGCGCGAGGACACCCTGCGCGCGATCAGCCAGGCCGACCGGCCCGACTCCCGCAACGGGCTCGCCCAGCAGCGGCTGCAGGTTGTCGGCGCCTCGATTGGCGACCTGTTCGGCGCGGTGACCATCGTCAGACCGGCCGGGGCCTACACGCTGGCCACCGAACACAGCCCCGTTCCGCTGGTCCTGCACAACGGGCTGGCCGTGCCGATCCGGGTACGGCTCTACGTCGACGCACCCCCCGGAATGACGGTCACCGACCTCGGCGAGATCGAGCTGCCGCCGGGATACCTGCCGCTGCACGTGCCGATCGAAGTGAACTTCACCCAGCGCGTCGCGATCGACGTCGCCCTGCACACGCCGGCCGGGGTGCCACTGGGCGAGCCGGTGCGGCTGTCCGTGCACTCCAACGCCTACGGCAAGGTGCTGTTCGCGATCACGCTGAGCGCCGGCGCGGTGCTGGTGGCGCTCGCGGGGCGACGGCTGTGGCACCGCTTCCGCGGCCAACCCGACCCCGCCGACCTTGATCGTCCGGACCCGCCTGACGCGGACGCACACGTCGACGAAGAACAGCGCGGATGAACCCGGCCCCGCACAGCGGGAGCACCCGCGAAAAACACGGCCCGAAACACAGCCTGGGGCCCCCGACCGGCCCGCTGCCCCCGACCGGGCATGTGCCGTCGCAGGGCACCTCGCCCCAACCGCGTCCTGAGCTGTCCGATGCCGCGCTGGTGTCGCGTTCGTGGGGAATGGCGTTGGCGACCCTGGTCAGCCGGGTCACCGGGTTCGCCCGGATCGTGGTGCTGGCCGCGATCCTGGGCGCCGCACTGTCCAGCGCGTTCACGGTGGCCAACCAGCTCCCGAACCTGGTCGCCGCGCTGGTGCTGGAGGCGACGTTCACCGCGATCTTCGTGCCGGTGCTGGCCCGCGCCGAGCAGGACGACGCCGATGGTGGCGCGGCGTTCGTGCGGCGGCTGGTGACGCTGGCGACCGCGGTGCTGCTGGCCACCACGCTGCTGTCCGTGGCCGCCGCGCCGCTGCTGGTCCAGCTGATGCTGGGCCGCAGCCCCCAGGTGAACGAGCCGCTGACCACTGCGTTCGCCTATCTGCTACTTCCCCAGGTGATCTTCTACGGCCTGTCGTCGGTCTTCATGGCGATCCTGAACACCCGCAACGTGTTTGGGCCACCGGCCTGGGCGCCGGTGGTCAACAACGTCGTCGCGATCGCGACGCTGGGCGCCTACCTGGCCGCACCGGGGCAACTATCGGTGGACCCGGTGCAGATGGGCAACGTCAAGCTGCTAGTGCTTGGGATCGGCACGACGCTGGGCGTGTTCGCGCAGACGGTCGTGCTGCTGGTCGCCATCCGGCGGCAGCGGATCAGCCTGCGTCCGCTGTGGGGAATCGACGCCCGGCTCAAACGGTTCGGCGCGATGGCTGCCGCGATGGTGTTCTACGTGCTGATCAGCCAGATCGGCCTGGTCGTCACCAACCAGATCGCCAGCACGTCGGCCGCTTCCGGTCCGGCGATCTACAACTACACCTGGCTGGTGCTGATGCTGCCGTTCGGCATGATCGGCGTCACCGTGCTGACGGTCGTGATGCCGCGGCTGAGCCGCAATGCCGCGGCCGACGACACTGCCGCGGTGCTCGCCGACCTCTCCCTGGCCACCCGGTTGACGATGATCACGCTGATCCCGACGGTGGCGTTCATGACCGTCGGGGGCTCGGCGATGGGCAGTGCGCTGTTCGCCTACGGCCACTTCGGCGACGTCGACGCCGGCTACCTGGGCGCGGCGATCGCGTTGTCGGCGTTCACGCTGCTCCCCTATGCGGTGGTGTTGCTGCAGCTGCGCGTCTTTTACGCCCGCGAGCAGCCGTGGATACCGATCGCGATCATCGTCATAATCACGGCCGTCAAGATCGCCGCCTCGCTGATCGCGCCGCACCTCACCGACCGGCCCGAGCTCGTGGCAGGGTATCTCGGGCTGGCCAACGGCCTGGGCTTCCTGGCCGGCGCGGTCGCCGGCTACCTGCTGCTGCGCAATGCGCTACGGCCGCCGGGCGGTCATCTGCTCGGCGTCGCCGAGGTCCGGACCATCCTGGTGACGATCACCGCGTCGTTGCTCGCCGGGCTGGTCGCCTACGTGGTGGACGTGTTGCTGGGCATGCAGCGGTTGACCGCCTACGGGGGCGGCGCCGGCTCGCTGCTGCGACTGCTGGTGCTCGCGGTGATCATGCTGCCGATCGTGGCCGTCGTCATGGTGCTCGGGCACGTGCCCGAGGCCCAGGCGGCGCTGGCCGTCTTCCGCCGCTGGATCGGCGCGACGCCCACTCGCGGTGAGGCCGGGCCGCCGCCTGCTTCCGGCAGGTCAGCAGCCGTAGCCGCCGGCAAGCCAGCGGCCGGCGATCAGCTGTTGCGCTCCGGCAACGTCACGTACGCTGAGCTAGGGAATTCGTCCGATCGGACGGACTATCCGCTACGCGAGGCCGGTCGGCGCGGGCATCCGGAGCAATTGACCGGGGAGGGGCTGAAGAGAGGACCGGGGATGACCGACGGCCCAATGGACAGCACCTCATTCAAGGCTGCCGCCGACTCGTTCTCGTCACCTGCCGGACCAGACGGACCGATTCCACCTCGGGCCGTCTCGCGGCCCACATCGTCATCGGTCGCAGACGACTTCCACCCGGACGTCCCCACCGATCTCCAGGTCGACACTGTCGCGGCGCCCGAAGGCCCGCCTCGGCCCAGCGGCGAACCGCCCGCCGATCCCGTCCTCGAGACCACCGATCCCCCGCGCGACGCCACCGCCGCCGGATCGTCTGCCCAGTCCAACGAACAGCACCTGGTCCCCGGCGCGAGCATCGCCCGTGGTCGCTACCGGTTGT
Source organism: Mycobacterium sp. (assembly GCA_049589475.1). Classification (GTDB taxonomy): domain Bacteria; phylum Actinomycetota; class Actinomycetes; order Mycobacteriales; family Mycobacteriaceae; genus Mycobacterium. The sequence goes on along the minus strand of JBAWAV010000303.1, from coordinate 2,417 downwards.
TGGTGTTCCATGGCGGGGCGCCGCACCTGCAGTTCTGGCAGGCACTGGACACCGCGCTGAACCGGCAGGTGGCGCTGACCTTCGTAGATCCGGACGGGAAGCTGTCCGACGAGTACGTCCGCGAAATCCTGTCTCGCACAATGCGATTGAGTAGGCTCGACAAACTCGGCATAGCCCGGGTCCTTGACGTCGTTCACACCGGCACCGGTGGTTTGGTGGTGTCTGAGTGGGTTCGCGGTGGGTCGTTGCAGGAAGTCGCCGAGACCTCGCCGTCGGCAGTGGGCGCCGCGCGCGCGATACAGACGCTGGCCGCCGCGGCCGAGAGTGCCCACCACGCCGGCGTCGTGCTGTCGATCGACCATCCCAGCCGCGTGCGGGTCAGCATCGAAGGCGACGTAGTGCTCGCGTTTCCCGCGACGATCCCGGACACCAACCCCGAAGACGACATCCGCGGTATCGGCGCGGCGCTGTACGCGTTGCTGGTCAATCGGTGGCCGCTGCCCGAATCCGGCGAACCCAGCGGCATGGAGCCGGCACCGCGGGGTCCCGGCGGTCAGCCCGTCGAGCCGAATTCCATCGACGGCGACATCCCCTTCCAGATCTCCGCGGCGGCAACCCACTCCATCCAGCTTGATGGCGGAATACGCAGTGCGGCAACTCTTTTGAATCTCCTACAGCAAGCGACCGCGGTGGCCGATCGCACCGAGCTGTTGAGTCCCATAGCCGACCAGGAGCCGCCGCCGACAACCGCGCGGGCAGCCCGGCCACCCTCGCCCGGACTCGAGGACGCACAGGCGCACCTACGCCGGCGCCGCCTGGTGACCATCTGGATCGGCACCGGAGCCGCGGTGATCGTCGTCGCGCTGCTGATCCTGGCCTCGGTACTCAGCCGCATGTTCGGCGACGTCAGCGGCCTGGACAAAGACCAGCTCGGCCTCAACGGTCCTTCGGCGAGTTCGAGTGCCAATTCGGCGGCGGGCAGCGTCGTCAAGCCGGTCGGCGCGACCGTCTTCTCCCCCGGCCAAGAGGCCGACAATCCGGGTCAGGCGGCCCAGGCGATCGACGGCAACCCGGCGACCGCCTGGGAGACCGACACCTACCACGACGCAGTTCCGTTCCCCGCTTTCAAGAGTGGTGTCGGCCTGCTGCTGCACCTTCCACAACCCACCGTGGTCGGCGTCGTCAACGTCGACCTCCCCAGCACCGGAACGAAGGTTCAGATCCGCGCATCGTCGACGGCGACACCGGGCAAGCTCGATGACACCACCGTGTTGACTCAGCCGGTCGCCGTGCACCCCGGCCACAACACCATCCCGGTCAACGCGTCGTCACCGACGTCCTATCTGCTGGTGTGGATTCCGACGCTGGGAACCACCAACGGCGCAAGCCGCACCAGCATTTCCGAGCTCACCGTGCAGGCCAAGTCCTGAATCTTCTCGGGTGAAGTGCCGGGTCACCGGCGAGCGGTTAATGTCCGGCCGTGGCAGAACAACGCAGCGACGCAGAACTGTTGGCTGCTCATGTCGCGGGCGACCGCTACGCCTTCGAGCAGCTGTTCTACCGCCACCACCGGCATCTGCACCGGCTCGCCCGGTTGACCAGTCGTAGCGCCGAGGACGCCGAAGACGCGCTGCAGGAGGCGATGGTCTCGGCGCACCGCAGCGCACGCTCTTTTCGCCATGACGCCGCGGTCAGCAGCTGGCTGCACCGCATCGTGGTGAACGCCTGCCTGGATCGGCTGCGCCGCAACAAGATCCATCCCACCGTGGCGCTCGACGACGTCTACCCGGTGTCGGATCGAACTGCACAGGTCGAGACGGCGATCGCGGTGCAGCGGGCCCTGATGCACCTGCCCGTCGAGCAGCGCGCCGCGGTGGTGGCGGTCGACATGCACGGCTACTCGATTGCCGACACCGCCCGGATGCTCGGCGTGGCCGAGGGCACCGTCAAAAGTCGCTGCGCCCGCGCGCGTGCCCGGCTCGCCGCGATACTGGGCTATCTGCACAACGACACGCAGCGCCCGGCGGGCTAACCGCCGTTCACGCCCGAACCGCCTGCCGGGCATGGCGGCTGGCCTTCTGGCGCCGCGCCACCGCCGCTTCAGTGGCGTCGCCGGAGTGGCACGTTGCGGCACCAGTCGACTTGGCTCGGTACATCGCGGCGTCAGCGGCACGCAACATCTCCGCTGCGCAGCGCTGCTCGCCGGGACGTACCGCGACGACGCCGATACTGGCGCCGACCTGGACGCGGCTCGTCGGCGCGCACACACTCACGCCGCCGACGCGGATCGGCTTGCGCAGCGCCGTATGTAACCGCCGCACCAGGGCGTTGACTTTGGCGCGCTGTATCGGTGCGGCCAGCAGCGCCACGAACTCGTCACCGCCGACGCGGCCGACGACGTCATCAGGGCCCAAAGC
>JBAWAV010000302.1:0-9720 GCA_049589475.1 Mycobacterium sp. | reverse complement strand
TGGGGACCGCTCGCCATTTGGCACCGAAATCTCCCGCGCCGAATTCGGGGTCGACCCAGGCGATTTGCTCGCCATCGACCCCATGGTCGAGCAACCGGCCTACTGCAGCGATACCGGCCGGCCCTGCTCCAATTACCGTCCATCTGTAGTGAGTCAATTCCCCGTCCTCCCGTGTGGGTGTCTCGGTGTTATGGCGGTTAACCGACCGAGAAGCACAATCTTCGACCGCTGGCCTCGATACTTCGCCGACGAAGCACCCCCCCGTAGGGATGTTGTCCTTGCCAGCTCACAAAGTCGCGTTGTGGGCTCCAACCCCGCGCCGCACAGTCGTGACGAACGATAGGGCCTCAGCAAAGGCCAAAAGGCCCGCGGTGGTCCCCACGCACCGACCCGGCAGGAGGAGACGTGCCCACCAAAGCAATAGTGCACCCCGTTGGCGCGACGAAGGGTGGGGTGACGCATCGGCGGCGCCGCAAACGCCACGGCACCTCCACCACGACATCGGCCGTGAGCGCCGATAATCCCGAACCCGCTGTAAGCAAGGGATTGTCAGTTCGATGGCACCACTGATGGCGGCCTGCCAGTATCGCGTCGATCAGCGACCAGCACGCGCGCGAATGCCTCAACCGCCGAGTCGAGCACAGCGTTACCAGCTGCACGACAGAGGTAGACAAATCGCGACCACGTGGCGCACGTGGCCGCCGAGATTGGTGCGGGTGAACGAGTGCTCGGGCGGTGGGTGGGCCTGCAAACGTCAAGCGGCCGGGGGTAGTTTGCCGACTTCTCAGCAAAGATTCGAGCAGCGGGGGCCGGTTCACCACTGGGGTTGCCGATTGGCCACCAAAGCATCCGGCGGTGATAGAGACAAGGGAGCTTTGTGGCCCCACAACATCAAGACCTCTATCTAGTGTCGGCCGGGCGGCGAACCATCAACAGCATGAACCGTTCTAGCGAACATCTAGAAGTGCACAACATAGAGGAGGCCCGCAATGTCCGCCGCAGAAACTCATAAAGATCTCGACCGCATAACCAAACCACCGAGGTTGGCCAAAGTCCTCGTCGGTGCCGTTGGAGCCGTCGTCGCCATAGGTTTGGCCGCGCCAGCCGAAGCGAGCCCGGTACCGCCACCCCCCACACCTCAGGGCTTCCTGGCCGCCGCACGGGCGGCGGGCATCACCGGAACGGATCCGGCGATGCTCGAAGACGGCTACAGCGTGTGCAGGAGACTGTGGGTTCGGCAGATGCCGGGTACTCAGGTCGCCGCAGGCCTGGTCCAAGATCATCCACAACTGACTAGCGACCAAGCGGGGCAGTTCGTGCTGGCCGCCTACCACAGCCTGTGCCCGGTGCCCGGCGGCTCGTATGACTACTGGGCATACAGCACTGGATAGGAGCCGCTGACCAGCCCGTCTCGCCGTATCTGTGGCCGTCCGGCCAGCGTGCACAGCTAGCGCAGGAAAACTCAGACCAGGCCAACCAGCAGGCCCAGCAGTCCGAGGATCAATCCTCTCGGGCGTTTGAATTGGCAAACGACCCCTTGGCCGGCATCGATGATCACTCCCGGATGTGCGTGTGCGCCCGGTTGATTGCACGCGAGCGCAGCCGCGCGGTCTGCGATGGGCTGCGCGGCGCACTGGCCACCTACGGGGCGCCCGAGCAGATCCTGACCGATAACGGCAAAGTGTTCACCGGCCGGTTCCATCATCCGCCGGTGGAGGTGCTCTTTGACGCGATCTGCCGCCAGCACGGTATTGAGCATTTGTTGACCCAGCCGCGCTCACCGACCACGACGGGCAAGATCGAGCGGTTTCACCGCAGCCTGCGGGCTGAATTCCTCAGCAACCAAGCGCGTTTCAGCACATTGAATGCTGCGCGGCAGGCTCTGAATGAGTGGGTCGAGGACTCCAACACCGACCGTCAGACGCCAGCTAGCGCAGGCGAGGAACGGACAATTGGCCGCTGCTCAGAGGCTTTCGGCACTAGCTGCGGCCAACGCTCGCGCCTTAGCTTGCCGTGAATGAGCACTGGCGCTTCTCGCTCAATAGGCGGTACAGAAATAGCAACCGCCAATGTCCACTCGCCCAGTCGAGCGCTATCACTGATGGCTGCCTGCGTTGTACTGGTGGTCGCGATGCTGGCAGTTGCGACCGCTCACGCCGACCCGGCCGATACCGATGCCAAGTTCCTGGCAGCACTGGACTCTCGGGGCATCACGTACGCGTCACCGGAAGTCATGATCGCCGCCGGTCATGTGGCCTGCGAAGAACTTGATCGGGGCGAGGCGCCGGGCCAGGTTGCGCAGGACGTGATGAACAACAAGGACGTGCTGATTACCAGCAACCTGGACGGGTATCACGCCGGGTTCTTTGTCGGAGCCAGCATCGGTGCGTATTGCCCGGAACATGTCGGGCGCATCTGACGGAATACGTAAGGCTCTAGCCCCTTGGGTCGAAGCTAACGCTTATTCGAAGAAACTCACCGTGACACCTCGATCGCTAGTAGCGGGGGATCGTTGTCGGCAGCACCGCGTCTCGCCGACCGATCCAGGATGGAAGCACATGCTCGCCGTTAGCTGGGGCACAACTGAACCCCCTGCGGGGACCTGCAACCCCGCAACGCCGGGTAGGTAATCGGACCTCGGTTTCGGGGCATTGCGCCTCTATGTTTGCAGGACTGCGGCCTGCTCGACTGGGTACACCTGCCGGGGTCGGCGCACCGGTGCGGGGTATGCATGAGCGCGGAGGAACCTGCGATGGGCGCGGTATGAGATCAGCAACTCGTGGATGGATTATGCAGTTGCGGCGACTGGTCGAGCCAGCCTTGGTCGTCGTGACGATGAGCGCGCTGGCAGCCGGCGGGATCGCATGGCTGATCGGATGGCGCACGGTGGCCGACGGGTGCTGGATCGCAGGCACCGCGGTCGCGGTGGTGCCGGCGGCGGTGTGGATGCTGGCGGCGTTGCGCGGGGGCCGGCTCGGGGTGGATCTGATCGCGGTGCTGTCGCTGATCGGCACATTGCTGGTGCACGAATACCTGGCGGGGGCGTTGATCGCGGTGATGCTGGTCGGTGGGCGGGCACTGGACGCGGGGGCCACGCGCCGCGCTTCCCATGACTTGCGGGCTCTGCTGGAGCGTGCGCCGCGGTCCGCGCGCCGACGCGCCGGCTCAGAGGTGAGCGTGATACCGCTGGCCGAGGTGGCCATCGATGATCGGCTGGTGGTCGGTCCCGGCGAGGTGGTGCCGGTGGACGGGCGCATCGTCGACACTGTCGCCGTGCTGGACGAGTCGGCGCTCACCGGGGAACCGCTGCAGGTGGAACGGGGGGTCGGCGAGCCGGTGTGCAGCGGTGTGGTCAACGCGGGCAATGCGTTCGAGCTGCGCGCGACCGCGACCGCGGAGAACAGCACCTATGCAGGCATCGTGCGATTAGCCGCGCAAGCCGGGGCGGCCAACGCGCCGATCGTGCGGCTGGCAGACCGCTACGCGGCGTGGTTTTTGCCGTTGGCGCTGCTGCTTGCCGGCGCGGCGTGGTGGGCGAGCGGGTCTGCGGTACGGGCGGTCGCGGTGTTGGTGGTGGCCACGCCGTGCCCGCTGCTGCTGGCGGCGCCGGTAGCGATCGTCTCCGGGTTGTCACGGGCTTCGCGTCAGGGGGTGGTGATCCGCAGCGGCGGCTCGTTGGAAAACCTCGGACACGCAACGACTCTGGTGATGGACAAGACCGGAACCCTCACGATGGGACGCCCGATCGTGGTCGAAGTGCTGACCGCACCCGGGCGTAATGCCAGCGAGGTCTTGCGACTGGCCGCCTCGGTGGATCAGATGTCGCCGCATGTGCTGGCCGAGGCCATTGTCACTGAAGCCCTCACCCGCGGCGTGCCACTGTCGCTCCCGGTCGACGTGGTCGAACAACCCGGTCGTGGCGTCACTGCCAGGGTCGACGGTCACCGGGTCGAGGTCGGCAAGTTGCCCGGCGACACGATCGGGGCGGGATGGGCACACGCGGCGGTCAACCGGGCCAGCCTGGACACGGCCGCGATCGCGTGGGTGTGCGTCGATGAAGAGCCGGCCGGTGCGGTATTGCTACGAGACCCTTTGCGCCGCAACGCGCCTCGCACTGTGCGCCGCTTGCGCGCAGCTGGTTTGGACCGGCTTATCATGCTGACCGGCGACCGTGCCGAGCCGGCGCGCGAGGTCGCCACCGTGCTGGGGTTGGACGAGGTCTACGCCGAACAGAGCCCGGCCGATAAGGTCGCCGCAGTGCGGGCCGAGCGGGATCGCGCGGTCACCGTGATGGTGGGTGATGGAATCAACGACGCCCCTGCGTTAGCCGCCGCCACTGTCGGGGTCGCGATGGGTGCGCGCGGCGCTACGGCTTCCTCCCAGGCTGCTGATGTTGTGTTGACCACGGATCGGCTGGACCGTCTCGCCGATGCGATGGATATCGCGCGCTGGTCGCGCCGGATCGCTGTTCAGAGCGCAGCCGTCGGGATGAGCTTGTCGCTGCTGGCCATGGTGATCGCCGCGTTGGGCTGGTTGCCGCCACCTGCGGGTGCGCTGCTGCAAGAGGGCATCGACGTCGCCGTGATACTCAACGCGTTGCGGGCCCTGCGCGGCAATCCGGCCGTCGAGGTCGAGCTGTCCACCGAGACCGAGCACATGCTGCGCCGCTTCGCGGCCGAACACGATGAGCTGCGCGAGACGGTCGGCCTGCTGCGTGACGCCGCCGACCGTCTGGCCGCCGGCGCCGACCCGGCGGCGCTGGAGTCGTTGGCCCAAGCGCAAAGCTTTCTCACCGAGCGGATTCTGCCCCACGAACGCGCGGAGGAAACCCAGCTCTATCCCGCGTTGGGCCGCCCGCTCGGTAGCGGAGAAGCCACCGCCACGATGAGCCGCACCCACGCCGAAATCCAGCGGCTCGCCGACCGGATCGGCGCGCACCTTGCGCTCGCCCAGTCGGCCGGAGCGATACAGCCCGATCAGGTCGAAGACCTGCTCGCATGTCTTTACGGCCTGTACACGCTGCTACGGCTGCACTTCTTGCAGGAGGAAGAGAACTATTTCACCCTCGCTGAGGACGAATCCCAAATCAGCGAAACACACCGCTCGCCAAAGCGACCCGACACCCCGGCGTAACCCGCTGCTACCTCATTCAAACTGATTCAAACACTTTGCGTTTCTCGCGTCTGAGGACGCGTGCCTGAAACTCGGCACCTTCAAACAGCCTGTGTCATTTGCGTATTGGGTTGTTGCCGAGGTTGAAGGGAAGATTAGTAGAATTCCGCGGGCGGGCAGGTTGTGGGGCCACTTGGCTTGGTAAGCCGAGTTTCGTTGGGTAGGCCAAAAGACGGCTCTAAGCGCCCCTATCTCGTTATAGCGCAAGTTAATAAAGTGCCTACAGAAAAAAGTTAAGACATTTTCGCAGGTAGATGGGCTGGCCTGAAACTGTTGCAAGACAAGGCCGCTCGCGACGGCGTATATTCAGCCTCACTGGCACTGGGCGAGGCACCCGAATTGCATTGGGAGATAGGTAGAATGGGCTTCTACATTGAAGACTTAGATGCTCTGGACTTTCGGACGTCTACCTTCCATGGGTTTTGTACCGAGAAGATAGGGCTTCCTGTGACTGTGACCAAGCTCGAGGTTGACATCGCAAGCGGCAAGCTGCGCCCTGTGCGGATCGGCCGCAACTGGCACTACTCGCGCCGTATGGCTCTGGAATGGGCGGAAAGCTTCGGAATGTCGATTGATTGGGAGCGGGCCAAAGCCGAAGCCAAGCGCGAACGCGCGCTGCTCGCATTAAAGGAAGCCGACGCTGAGTTAGCTGAACTGAGCTAGTAACCGTTAGATCCAGAAAGGCATATCCAAGCCTGTTGTGTAAGAAAGGTATTGCCGTGGCCAAGATTTTGCAGACCTGACCACGCAACCAGCAGATATGACCATTAAGCCAGACCCGGACGCCGTTGTCCACTTGGGTGCCGGTGCTCTGACCCCGAGCGCGGGAAACGGTCAAGCTAATCTACCTGCGGCGCACGGTGGTTCGATCCAAAGCAACACCAATGCAGTTCGGCCGTCCGTAGTTGGTACCGATTTATACCCGAATCCACAAGACGAAAGTGTCTTTCCGCCGCCGGACAAGGTGCGCACAATGGCGCGACGCATTTTGCGTGATGCTGCGAGTCGGCGTGAAACGCTCCGCTTTTGGATCGGAAGTTCAAGCAGCCCGAACGCGGGGTCACTGGCAGTTCAGTTCAACGGCAAACACTATGTGTGTACGTCACCAAGAAGGACGTGGACGACCTTATCTGGGATGTGCTCGAGAAGGCAAGGTACATCAAGCCTGTAGGCAATAACCGAACTGGCTATGCGTCGTGGCCTCAGACAGTCACCCACATAAGCGCCATCGTCAGGGCGATGCATGGTGTCGCGAAGATGCCCCTGGGCATCAAACCCAACAGCTGGATCGAAGACACCTCATGTGGTTTGGTAATCCCCTGTCGCAATATGTTGCTGGACCCCATCAATAAGGTCACTAGTGACCACACCGACAAGTTCTTCAGCTTGTCCTGCCTGCCGTACAACTACGACCCTGACGCCCAGTGCCCACTCTGGGCGGAAACCGTTGATGAATGGGTGAAGGGCGACAACGAATCTGTTGAACTCCTACAGGAGTGGGTAGGGTACTTGGTTTCTGGCCGAACTGACCTGCACGCAATGCTTGTCTGCCTCGGACCCAAGCGCGCCGGCAAAGGCACTTTCGTCCGAATCATCATGGCTGTCTTGGGGCCGACGGTTGTCGGCTCGCTGAAAATGAGCGACCTTGTTGGCGACAGAGCGCGATTCTCGATGTCCAACAACATCGACAAGTCGCTGATTGTGTTCCCGGACGTGCGGCAGATCGAGTCGAGTGAAGGCAAGGCTTTTGTTCAGTTTGCCCTCAACATCACCGGCGAGGACGACATCCAGGTTGACATCAAGAATCAAACTCCTTGGTCCGGAAAAGTGCCTGCCAGATAGACGGTGATGTCCAATGAAGACCCATCGCTACCTGATCCGTCAGGCGCCATGGATAGCCGCATGTTCGTGGTGCAGTTTGGTGAGAGCTTTGCGGGCCGCGAAAATCGCACCCTTGAGACGAAACTGAAGGATGAGCTTCCCGGGAGTTGAGCCTGGCTGAGCAGCGGTAGCTGGGCTTGTCCGGCGCCATCAACGCCCGCTTTCGTCGCTGGCGCTCTGGATGTACCGCCCGATGTCAAATTACGTAGGGCGCAATCAAAACGCTGGCACCGAGCACCACCAACCCGATCGCAAAGGCGACGATCGTAAAGCCCATCACCTGACGGACATTGAGCTTCGCGATCGCAAGCAGGGGCAGCAACCAGAACGGCTGGATCATGTTCGCGACACCTTCGCCCACGGCGACCGCCATGGAGATCAAACCGAGGTAGGCCGGTGAGCGCTGGCCGAGCGCCAGCGCCGAGTCGACCGCGATCGGGCCCTGCACAGCCCAGTGCCCGCCGCCGGACGGCACGAACAGGCTGATGATCAGCGAGCCGATGAAGGTCAGGAACGGCAGCGTGTACAGCGTCGCGCCGCTCACGACCGCCTGGGCCAGCAGGGTCTGCAGCGGCTTGGCCTCGCTGGCAGCGTGCGAGGGCAGATAACCCAGCAGGCCAACCAGGCCGCCGTATAGCGGGTACTGCAGCAGCAGCGGACCCGACACTTTCGCGGCGCCGGTGAATGCCCGGATGAACCGGATCGGTGTGTGGTGCAGCAACGCACTCGTGATCGTGAACAACATGATCATCGACGAGATGTTCAGCGCGAAACCGCTGATGCAGAAGTAGGAAATGCCCGCGGCGAACACCAGGACATTCAGTATCCACAGGTTTTCCAGCCACTCAGCAAACGTTTTCTTGCCCTCGGGCTCGGCGTCCGGCTGGTTCTCGTCCTCGAACACTGCGGGATCGGGCGCCAGGCTCTGCGAAGGCTCCATGCGCCAGATCGCGAGCGCGAGCAGCGCCAGCACGACGATCACCGACAGCCAGCTGTAGGGCTGGAAGATCGTCAGCTTCAGCGGCACCGAGAAGCCGGTAATTTTGTGGATCACGTTGATTGGGCTGCCGTTGTCCGTGTTCGCCAGCGCGATCGACGACGACAGGCCCTGTGTCCATACGATGAAGCCCATGAACGCCGCCGCGATGAGGTAACCGAAATGCGCATCGGTGGAGCGCTTCGCGACCTGACGGGCGACCAGTGCACCGGCTACCAGGCCGAGTCCCCAGTTCAGCAGGGAGAGGGCAGCGCTCACGCAGAAACACAGGAGGGCTCCCTGGACCTGATTCCTCGGTTTGCTCGCGATGTAGACGATGGCCCGCTTGAGGACCGGCGCCTCGGCGAGGGTGTAGCCCGTCACGAGGATCAGGACCATCTGAAAGGCGAACGTGAAGATGTTCTGCGATCCCCACACACCGCCGTACCACGCCTTGAGCATGCCGCTAGGCGAGGCGCCGTGTACCAAAAGGGCGATGAGCGCGGCGACGATGAGGGTGAGAATGACCGCGAACAGGTACGGATCGGGCATAAGGCGTTCGACATACCGAACACACAGCGCGGTTAGGGATTGCATGACGCCGCGCGCTTCGGGTTTATGTTCGTCGCCCGGCGGCTGTGGCGGCCCGCTCGTGGCCGTTGCGTCTCCGCCGGTGGCCTCCGTGTCATCGCCTGTGGCATCAGGGTGTTCGCTCGGCGCCATTGACCTACCCTCGCCGTTTTGGTGTTGGCGCCGCCCCACCGGCTGCCGCTGTGCGAGCCGTCTCGCGGATCACTTTGTGTACGAACGCCAGCTTGCGGACCACCGCCTGCGAGATGTCGAATGGGTAAAGCGGATTCTTGCCCATGGCGGTGTTCACCCGGTTGAAGCACAGCGACAACCACTTCCAGTCGTCCAGCAACCGCTCGACCGGGGCGTCCTCGTAGGACGCGAGCGGAACGACGTCCCGCTGAACTGAGAATCGGACCCTGTCGGCATGCAAGATCAGCCCGGACTCCCTGGCGGTGTCGATAGTGCCGGTGATGTGCAGATAGTGGGCGAAGCACTCGGCAAAATCCTCCCAGGGGTGCATCGTTGCGTACTCGGAAATGTAGGTGTCACCCCAGTTCGCAGGCGCACCGAGTTTGTAGTGTCGTGCGATCTCGTCTTGATAATCGGCGCGCTCATCGCCGAAGATCTCGCGACACTCGTCGAGGTAGCGCGCGGCTCCGGGATCGGTTTCCACCAGAATGTTCTGGTAATAGTGGCCGACTTCGTGGCGGAAGTGACCCAGCATGGTGCGGTAGGGCTCACCGAGGTGGACCCGAAGCGACTCTCGGTAGGCGTCCAGCGACTCGACCAGATCGATCGTGATGACCCCGCCGGCGTGCCCGATCACCACGCGTTCGCCGCCGCTGTAGCTGGACAGCAGATCAAACGCAAGCCCTCCGTCTTTCCGCCAGAACGGGTCGACCGGCAAGCCGATGTCAATGAGCTGACAAATCAACCGCCGCAGGGCGATCCCGGTGGACACCAGCTTTTCCACTGCGACGGTGTCGTCGGTGTCGGGCTCGCGGCGGATCAAGGAATCCGCCAGACATCGTCCCTGCTGACCGCCAAGCTCCTGTTCTTGAGGCACCAACCAGTTACAGCCGAGGCTGGCTCCCTTTGTGCACACAATCCAGATCTGG
>JBAWAV010000301.1:0-1797 GCA_049589475.1 Mycobacterium sp. | reverse complement strand
CCGCATCACCGCCCGTACCGCCGGCACCGCCAACCCCGTCGCCACCACCAGCGAACGTCCCGGCCCCGCCGGCACCGCCGTTACCGCCGTTCCCCGAGGTCGACCCGCCGTTACCGCCGTTACCGCCGTTACCGCCTAACGTGCCCGCACCGCCGTTACCGCCGTTACACGTCGGGCACGTCGCGTTACCGCCGTTACCGCCATTACCGTCATCCGGACCGCCACTCCCGCCCGTCCCGCCGGTACCGCCGTAATCGCCGCCGGCACCACCATCACCGCCATTACCGGCCGCATCGGTGCCGCCGTTGCCGCCATCGCCGAACCACACCCCACCGGCTTGACCATCGGCCGCCGACAACGACCCCCCGCCGGTGCCATCAGCACCGTTACAAATCAACCCGCAACTATCGCCCACCACCGACGGATCAACCTTCTCCGCGAAGGTATTGATCGAGTTGTCCACCTGCGAGCCAAACGAGCTGGTAATCCAGTCCTGCTCCAGGGTTTGAGCCCACGCGCCCGACGAATCAACGCCCGACACCGCGGCACCGGTGTCCGACGCCGCCCAACCGGTCTCAGGAACCACACTGGCTGCGCTGCTGGCGGCCCCCAACGCCGAGTCCACACCGCCCAAACCCGCCACCACCGAGTCCCAGCCGCTGGAGCCGGTCACATCCCCCAGCACAGTGCTCACATCCGCACCCAGGCTGGGATCAACACTCGACAACGCGTTGAAGATCGGATCAAGAATCACGTCAAGCCCGTCGGCATGCGCCGCCGGCATCACACCCAATGGCCCCAACCCGAACGCCAACGCCGCCCCCGCGCTCGAACTCCAACCCACACCACGACGGCGACGCGCCTTAGCGCTCCTCGACCGGCGATTCCGTTTGCTGGAGTGGTGAGCCATCGCCGGCCTCCCTGAGACCACCTGAGTCTTTCTCAGGCCGCATTAAGGTACGCGAGCCACCGTACACCCGCTTTTCCAGGGTTCGGAATGTTTGTCTGAACAATTGGTGAAATCGACTTGCTCCCAGCGTCTACTACGTTTGTCTACATATGAACCCGACAGGCAGGCGTGGCAGGCATTCCTAAAATCGACGAATTTTTTCGCGGAGCCTGCGACGCGGCATCGATACTGGTCAAAGGCTGTGTTGTGGAGGTCCCCGACGAGCGACAGATAAACGGTAAAGATACTTAAATATTTCGCAGTCAAAGTTAAGGATGCCTAACTGATCGAGCGGGGCGATTCGCTTCCCGCGGTTATGACGAGCCGTCAGTCGGCCTCCGCTTTCTGAATAGTTTGCGCCAGGCAGCGACCGGCGCATATAGGGAACCTTCCCCATATTTCCCTAGTCAGCTATCGACGCTGAGCTCACCGGTGCTGCGCTTTCAGCAACAGGGGATGCTTGCTCGGTTATCGCGTGCGGAGCGGGTTGGCGCCGCAGGGCGTGGGTCCTTTTAAGCGATTGTCGAGGCCGAGCTCGGCCGAATGCACTCCCGAATCGGATTGTCGCCGCGTGTCCTGTCCGCCGGTGTCGGCGCCGCCCGCTAGGGTATCGAACAATCGTTCGGCATCAAGGAGGGCGACGTGCGTGTGATGGGCGTCGACCCAGGACTGACCCGATGCGGGCTCTCCGTGGTGGAGAACGGTCGTGGCAGGCAGATCGTCGCGCTGGACGTCGACGTCGTCCGGACCCCGGCCGACGAGCCGCTGCACCGCCGTCTGCTCACAATCAGCGACACCGTCGACCACTGGATGGACACCCACCTACCGGACGTCATCGCGATCGAGCG
>JBAWAV010000300.1:0-2427 GCA_049589475.1 Mycobacterium sp. | reverse complement strand
CGATATGGCCGCATATATGACCGAGATCGAGGACTACGACCTGGCCCAAATGGAAAGGCTCCGGGCCCGCGTCGACGAACTCGTCGACGACCCACACGTGGCCGAATCCCTCAAACCCTGGTACGCCACCCACTGCAAACGCCCGTCCTTCCACGACGAGTACCTACAGTGTTTCAACAAGCCCAGCGTGCACCTGGTCGATACTCAAGGCCGCGGACCGGACCGAGTCACCCCTAGAGGACTGGTCTTTGACGGCAAGGAGTACGAAGTCGACCTGATCGTTTACGCGACCGGATTCGAGGCGGCGGTCTCGCCGGGACGATCAGGCGGTTTCGACGTGACCGGTATCGGCGGCCGCACTCTTGATGAAGCCTGGTCGGCGCGCGTTCGCACCGTGCACGGCATCCAGGCCAGTGGCTTTCCGAACATGTACATCATCGGCGGGCTCCGCCAGGCCGCTGTGTCGGTCAACCTGCTCTATGTCTACGACGAACAGGCAAAGCACGTCGCCAAGAACATCAAGCAGCTGATGGATGACGGCATCGCGAAACTCGACGTCACTGAAGCGGCGGTGCAGGAATGGTGCGACATTATGGACGCCAACATGGATTTGGTGTTCAACGCCGAGCAGGTTCACCTGTGCACACCGGGTTACTTCAACAACGAAGGGAATTTCAAACCCGACGGGAAGTTCGAAAACGGACGTCCCATCTGGGCGGACGCCTACGGGTTGGGCCCGTTCCATTACGCCGAGGTCCTCGCGAAGTGGCGGGACAACAAGGAGTACGAGGCAAAGGCCGAGATCGTCCGTGTCAGTGAGTCTGTCTCGAGTTAGCCTTCGGTGAACTGAAATCCTATGTGCACGAAGCGATTTAAATTGACGGTGGCGGAGCTAGCGCGGTGACGCCGGGACATCGCGATGCCTGTGCCATCGTGGGCATCGGTTCGACGGAGTTCTCTCGGAAGTCCGGCCGTAGTGTCGCTGCGTTGGCAGCGCAAGCGAGCCTGACCGCGATCGCGGACGCGGGACTGCAGCCGTCCGATATCGACGGAGTGGTGCGGTCTGACTACGACACGGTGCACCACAACGACATTGGGCATTGGCTTGGTTTGACGAACCTGAAGTTCTGGGGGATGACCGGCACCGCGGGCTCTGCGCCCTGCGGGATGGTTGGCGTCGCCGTCGGGGCGATCATGTCAGGGCAGGCGACCAACGTTTTGGTGTATCGCGCGCTTAACGGGCGGTCCGGCCTGCGTTATGGCAAGGGCACCGCGATCCAGCAGTCCGCTGGCGCACGATATGTCGGCGGCAGTGGAACACTCGATGAGTTCTTTCTGCCCTATGGGTTGATGGCTCCCGGCCAGCTGTACGCAATGATCGCGCGCAGGCATATGATCGACTACGGCACCACCTCCGAGGATCTCGCCAGTATCGCCATGACCGTCCGCCGTCGCGCGAACGCCAACCCGGCGGCGATGATGGCGGATCGGACGATGTCGATGGACGACTACCACCGGTCGCGCATGATCGCCGACCCGCTGCGACTCTTCGACTACTGTCTGGAGTCCGACGGAGCGTGCGCCGTGGTCGTGACGGCCGCCGAGCGGGCGGTCGACGGTCCCGCTCCCGGAGTTCTGATCAGAGCGGTCGCCCAGGGCACTGTTCCGGAGATGCAGGGCGGCAAGGTATTTCCGGCACTGATGCGTCCATCGATCACCCTGATGCCATCGAAATACGTTGCCGACGAACTGTATAGGCGTGCCGCCCTCGGCCCCGATGACATGGATGTCGCGCAAATCTACGACTGCTTCACCATCACCGTGCTGCTGCAACTCGAGGACTATGGGCTGTGTCCTCGAGGCGAAGGCGGACGGTTCGCATCGAGCGGGGCGCTCGACATGGGCGGCCAGATTCCGATCAATACTGCCGGTGGCAACCTGTCGGAGGCTTACATCCACGGCATGAATCACATCCTCGAAGGTGTCAGGCAGATGCGAGGGCAGTCGACATCACAGGTGGTCGGCGCGCAAACGTGCCTCGTGACCTCGGGGGCGCCGACGCTGACCAGCGCGATGATTTTGCGGGCCGCGTGATGACCCGCTCCGTCACACCACCGCTTCCCGTCACTGACGACGAGGAGACGGGCGGCTTCTGGCAGGCCGCTGCTGAGGGTCGCCTGGTGGTGCGAACCTGTAACAACTGCTCGGCCGTACTTCACTTACCGAAGTCGTACTGCCATCACTGTGGATCCTGGGACACCGGTTGGCGCGATGTCGCGGGTGTGGGATCGGTCTACACCTGGACTGTTTTGCACCACTCGATCCATCCAGCATTTACCGCGCCGTGCACGGTTGTGTTGGTACAGCTGGATGAGGATCCTGCCGTTCGGCTCGTCGGCTATCTCGACGGAACCCCCGCCCTCTACG
>JBAWAV010000299.1:0-2899 GCA_049589475.1 Mycobacterium sp. | reverse complement strand
CGCCCGGCCCGACCGACCTGGTGATCGACCCCACCAATTTGTGGCTGACCATTCACGAATCCATCGGCCACGCAACCGAATACGACCGGGCAATCGGCTATGAGTCGGCATATGCGGGCACGTCGTTCGCCACCCCCGACAAGCTCGGCACACTGCACTACGGCTCGCCGGTGATGAACGTGACCGCCGACCGCACCGTCGAATACGGCTTGGCCAGCATCGGTTTCGACGACGAGGGGGTGGCCGCGCAGAGCTGGGACCTGGTGCGCGACGGCATCTTCGTCGGCTATCAACTCGACCGGGTGTTCGCGCCGCGGCTGGGCCATACTCGGTCCAACGGATGCTCCTACGCCGATTCGCCGCACCACGTGCCGATTCAGCGGATGGCCAACGTGTCGCTGCAGCCCGGCCCCGAGGACATCAGCACCGACGACCTGATCGCCCGGGTGGACGACGGGATCTACATCGTCGGCGACCGGTCATGGTCAATCGACATGCAGCGCTACAACTTCCAGTTCACCGGGCAACGGTTCTACCGTATCCGGGACGGGCGGTTGGACGGTCAGCTGCGCGACATCGCCTATCAGGCCACGACGACCGAGTTCTGGAATTCGATGGAAGCTGTCGGCGGCCCGTCGACCTGGCGTCTCGGCGGGGCGTACAACTGCGGCAAGGCCCAGCCTGGCCAGGTGGCCGCCGTCAGTCACGGCTGCCCGTCGGCGCTGTTCCGTGGGGTCAACGTGCTCAACACCCGAGTCGAGGCGGGCCTGTGATCGGCGCGCAGCAAGTCATCGACATCGCGCTGGACGCCGCGGCCCGGCTCGGCCGCGCCGACGAGACGATCGTGTTGGTCAGCGACCGCATCGGCACGTCGCTGCGGTGGGCGAACAACTCGATGACCACCAACGGCGTTTCAACCGCCCGACGCGTCACCGTCATTTCGATTGTCCGACGAGGCAATAGCGCACACGTCGGCTCGCTGACATCGGCCGAGGTGGACCCGTCGGTGATCGAGGGGCTGGTCGCCGCATCGCAGGCTGCGGCGGGCTCGGCGCCCGAGGCTCGCGACGCCGCACCGCTGCTGAGCGGCAACACGGTGCCGGCCGACTGGGACGCGCCGATACCGGGGACCGGACCCGAGGTGTTCTCGACCATCGCCGGGCCGCTGGCGCGCGGATTCCGCGGCACCGACCAGTTGTTCGGCTTCGCCCGGCATGCGCTGGAGACGACGTTTCTGGCGACCTCCAGCGGGCTGCGCCGCCGCTACACGCAGCCGACCGGTTCGGTGGAGATCAACGGCAAACGGGACGGCGCCAGCGCCTGGGTGGCGGTCGGTACACCCGACTTCGCCGACGTGCCAACGGATTCGCTGCTCGAGCAGCTGTCCGTGCGACTGGGTTGGGCGCGGCGCAGCGTCGAGTTGCCCGCGGGACGCTACGAGACGATCCTGCCGCCGTCGGCGGTGGCCGACATGATGGTCTACCTCGGCTGGTCGATGACCGGCCGAGGTGCGCAGGAAGGTCGCACCGCGCTGTCCACGCTCGACGGCGGCACCCGGGTGGGGGAGAAGCTGACCGACCTTCCGCTGACGCTGTATTCCGATCCGTCGGCGGCGGGGCTGGGGTGCACCCCGTTCGTCGCCGCGGCCAGTTCCTCGGAGGCGTTGTCGGTTTTCGACAACGGATTGGACATCGGTCGGGTGGACTGGATTCGCGACGGCGTGATCAACGCGCTGGCCTATCCCCGCGCCGCTGCCGCCGAGTTCGGGGCTCCGGTCGCCGTTGCCGCCGATAATGTGCTGATGACCGGCGGCGGTACCGAACTCGCCGACATGATCGCCGAAACCGAGTACGGGTTGCTGTTGACCACGCTGTGGTACATCCGCGAGGTCGACCCGACGACGCTGCTGCTGACCGGGCTGACCCGCGACGGCGTCTACCTGGTCGAAGACGGCGAAGTGACTGCCGCGGTCAACAACTTCCGGTTCAACGAGAGCCCGCTGGACCTGCTGCGGCGGGCCAGCCAGGCCGGCGTCAGCGAGCCGGCCCTGCCGCGAGAGTGGGGCGACTACGTCACCCGCGCGGCGATGCCGTCGCTGCGAATTCCGGACTTTCACATGTCCTCGGTGAGTCAGGCGACATAATCCAGGTGTGGTGTTACACGACGATCTGACGCGTCTGGTGGCGTTGTCGCCCGGTGACGGTCTGACAACCGCGCTGGTGCGGCGGGTGTGCGCGCGGACCCTCGGTCTGCCCGCTCTTCCCGCCGAGGACGCGGGACGAGATGGCTACGCCGTCGTTGCTGAGTTCGCCGAACAATTCAGCACCGACGTCACCGGTATCAGCGTCGATCAGCGCTCCCGGCTGTTCAAGGTGCTGGGGGACAGCACCTTTGGCGTCGTCACGCAGATGTATATTGCCGACTTCGTGCCGCGGGTGCGCGCCGGGCTGGAGGCGCTCGGCGTCGGCGACGACTACCTCGGCTGGGTCACCGGGCCGATTGTGTGGGATCACACCAGCGACCCGTCCGACATGGTCTTCAACGGCTTCCTGCCGACGGTGGCCCGGCTGCGCGAACTCGACGCGCTGACGGCAGAGGTGGTCCGGCTGCGCGGGGCCGCCCAACACAACTGCAGGTTGTGCAAGTCGCTGCGCGAGACGACGGCGCTGGACGCCGGTGGGTCGGAGACGCTGTATCGAGACATCGAACAGTTCGAGGCGTCGGCGCAGCTGACCGATCGCCACAAGGCGGCGTTGCGTTACGTGGACGCGCTGGTCTGGTCGCCTGCTCAGATCGACGACGGTATCGCCGCCGGGGTGCGGGCGCACTTTTCCGGCGCCCAGGCGGTCGAGCTGACGTTCGACGTGATGCGTAACGCCAGCAACAAGATCGCGGTGGC
>JBAWAV010000298.1:0-2630 GCA_049589475.1 Mycobacterium sp. | reverse complement strand
TCGCGGTGCTGGGCGCCATGCAGGTCTCGGCCACCGGCGACCTGGCCAACTGGACGATCCCCGGCAAGATGATCAAGGGCATGGGCGGGGCGATGGACCTGGTGCACGGCGTGGCGCAGATCTTCGTGATGATGGAGCACACCGCCAAGGACGGCTGCGCGAAAATTGTCGAGCACTGCACGCTGCCGCTGACCGGTAAGCGGTGCGTGAAACGCATCTTCACCGATCTTGCCGTCATCGACGTCGCCGACGACGGTCTGCACCTGGTTGAGACCGCGCCCGGTGTCAGTGTCGACGAGGTTGTCGCGAAAACTCAACCGCCGCTGACGCTTCCCGCGGTGCTGTGACGGCCGGCCGGCGGCCTAGTCGTCCACGCTGATCGCGTCACGCTCGTCCACGGCCAGCGCAGCCTTGGCGTAGCTGTGCACGTGGTTACGCATGCGCCGACCGGCGGCTTCCGCGTCGCGGCTGCGGATCGCGTTCGTGATCGAGCGGTGCGCGCGGGCAGTGACCGCGCGCACGTTGTCGTCGACGAACGCCGCGTTCTCGGTGCCGGTGTAGATCGCCTGCGACAACGCGGTCATGAATCCGATCAACAATTCGTTGTGACCGGCCATCGCCACGCCGACGTGCCAGTCGAGGTTGGCTTGTAGAAAGGCGGGCAGGTCAGCGTCGGGATCGACAATGTCGGCATTTGCGCGGTCCAGGACCGCCAGATCGTCGTCGGTGTGCTTGCGGGCGGCCAATTCGGCGCAGAACGGTTCTAATGCTTCGCGCGTCTCCATCAGATCCGCCAGTTTGATCTGCCGGCCCCTGATCAGCATGCTCACCGAACTGGCCATCGATTTGGTCGTCGGTCGCTGCACGAATGCGCCACCGGCCCGACCGGCCCGAACCCGAACCAGGTTCTGCACCTCGAGAATTCGCAGCGCCTCGCGCACCGTGGCCCGGCTCATCTGCGTCTGCTTGACGAGTTCGCGCTCCGCAGGAAGCGCGGTACCCTCGACCAACTCACCGCTGAGAATCCGCTCGCGCAGCTGGCGTGCCAACACGTCGGACGCCTTGGGCACGTCCACCGGCGTCAGCAGAACTGTTGAACGTGTCGGGGCTGAATTTGTCTCGCCCTTTTCCATCGCTCCTCCGTCGCCTGAAAAGGCATAAAGGTAAGACCCAATACAAAGGTTAGCCTATTGGCGCCTTTTGGAGTGTGTTCACGGGACGCCAGACGCACGCCGGGCCCTAGAACACCATCCGCGCGATCAGTTCGGCTACCGCGGCCGGCTTGGCGGATCCGTCCAGCTCGACGGTGTGCTTCACGGTGAGGTCGACGGTGCTGTCGTCGACCTTGGCGGCGCCGACAAGCTCGGACCGCACCCGGACGCGACTGCCCGCGGGAACCGGTGCGAGAAACCGCACCCTGTTGAGCCCGTAGTTGATGCCCATTTTCGCGTTCTCGACGCGGTAGTTGTCTTTGCTCAGTGCCGGAATCAGCGACAGCGTCAAGAAGCCGTGGGCGATCGTTGCGTGATAGGGGCTTTCAGCGCGCGCCCGGTCGACGTCGACGTGGATCCACTGATGGTCACCGGTGGCATCGGCGAACGCATTGATGCGGTCCTGGTCGATTGTCACCCAATCGGAGACGCCGAATTCTTGACCGACGGCGTCGACGGCCTCGTGCAGAGACGAGAGGATGCGCATTACTCACCTATACCGAGCGGGCCGACTTGGCCGACGCGGAGGCCGCTTTACTGTGTTCGCGCGCCTGCGCCCAGTCTTCATCGCTCATGACCGACAGTCCGGCGAAGGTATTGGGTCCGGCGAGCCGCTGGCCCCCGTCCATCGCGATTGTCTCCCCGGTGAGATAGTCACATGCGTCGGAGAACGCGAAAATCGTGAGGTTCGCCAGTTCGTCGATGGTTCCCGACCGGCGCAGCGGAATCTGTTCGGGCTGGGTAGCCCCGGTCGAACTCTTGTCGGTCGGATTGAGCATCTCCCAGGCGTACTCGGTCGGAATCGGCCCCGGGGCAAGGGCGTTGAGGCGAATCCCGTACGGACCCCATTCGACTGCCAGCGACATCGTCATCGCGTGTACGGCAGCCTTCGCCATGGCCGAGGGGACGACGAAGGCCGAACCGCTCCAGACCCAGGTGGTCAGATTCGACAGAACCGATCCGGGCAGCCCCGCAGCGATCCAGCGTCTGCCCACGGCCAGCGTCGTATTGAAGGAGCCCGTCATGACCGTCGAGCTGATTGCGTCGAAAGCACGCGGGCTCAGACTGACCGTGGGCGCAATGAAATTCGCGGCCGCATTGTTCAGCACTCCGGTCAGCGGGCCGTGCCGGTCCCATATCTCGGCGACGGCGGCGTCGACCGAGTCGAAATCGCGAACGTTGACTGTTTGATAGTGGACAGCACCGGGATATCCGCTCGAGATGTCAGCGGCCGCCGCGGCCAGAACGGATTCGCGCCGTCCCCACAGATGCACTTGGGCGCCGTGGGCGACCAACCGCTCGGCCACCCCGCGACCCAGCCCGGTGCCGCCGCCGGTGATCAGTATGCGCTTGCCGTCCAGCACCATCGGATCGAAGATGCGCTTCACAGTCCCAAGCTCTTCCCGATGATCTCACGCT
>JBAWAV010000297.1:0-2045 GCA_049589475.1 Mycobacterium sp. | reverse complement strand
TAAAGCTCGCCAAATGGCCGGCCGCGACGTCGGTGATGAACTGGCTCTGGGGAACGATGACGTCTTTTTTCCAATCCGGTCCGTTGAAGATATGGTTCACCGCCTGGTACGCCGACCAAAATCCGCTGATATCGAACCCGTTGTACTGGCTCGTATAGAAACGCCACGGCAGGCCCGCATCGTCCAGTTCGTCGCCGAGCGTCTGGTAGTCGAAACAGGGCTTCTGCGAGGCTCCATATTTGCGTTTGAGCGTTATGGTCTTGACGGCGTCTCCGGGCTCGCCGCCGCAGCCCCAGCCCAGCGGCGGGACGTTGACGCTCGATTGCGCCTGCGCGGCGATGATATACTGATGCGCGACGAAGCTCTCGTCGAGCTGCGATGGAAACATCCTATCGGCCAAGACCCACTCGTGCGCCATGTCCCAGTACGGCTTGGATTCCTTACGGGGCACGTAGACGAACTGCGGATGCGGCAACGTACCGGTCGCGGACTCCTTGTCGAAGGCATCCATGCGGCACTGCGTCCCAGGCAGTTTGCCGGTGCCGTCGCACGCGGCGAACATCGCTTTGGCGGAGTGGTCTATTTCGTATTGCTTCGCGAGACTCACCGCAGTCAGCCGGATCGTTTGCCCTTTGGAGTTTTTGGCGCTAGACGCCGTTTTGGCGCCGGGATATCCCAGGAACAAATTGTTGAAGCTGCGGTTTTCCTGCACGATATACACGACGTGCGCGATCTTACCCGCACCGGTCGAGTCGAGCGATCGCAATGCGGGGCCGCCCTGAAGGTACGGAGCGCCTTGCAATCCCGCCGAGCAACCCGCCGTAACGCACGCGGCGGCCAGCGACGCCGCCGCCCGTAGATTGATGAAACGCTTGGCCGTCATCCTATTCCTCGTCCGGGGCAAAGCCGTCGCCCGGCAAACGTCGCATGAAAAACTTCGGCGGCAAAGGCACGTCGATTCTCTCCTGCACGATATACACCACGTGCGTAACCTTTCCCGCGCCGGAAGCGAAGGGTTCGCGCAGCGCCACGCCGCGCATGGCAAAACTGCCGCATCGCAAGGGCGCATCCCTCCGTTCGATGCAGGGCGGGCGAGCGGCCGCAGTTACTGGCGGAAGGTCGGGGTCCAAGGCGGACGTAAGGAGCCGCCGTGGGAGAATGCAGAGATCCGGCCGCGCTGGCGGGCCGGATTGCGGCACTCGCCGCGGCAGCGGCAATGGCAGGCTGCTTGGGCAGCGCAACGTCAAGCCTGCCGGGCCGCGCTTCTGATGCCGCCCTCAGGGCGCCTCGTAGCCCGATCGCGCACGTCGTATTCGTCATTCAGGAGAACCGATCGTTCAACAATCTGTTCATGGGGTATCCCGGTGCAACTACTGCGAACTACGGGTACGACACACGGGGCAGAAAGATCCGGCTTCACGCCGAACCGCTAGGAACTGTTTATGATGTCGACCACTCTTCTACCGCATTCTTCGCGGCGTGCGACGGGCAAGGAAAGCTGCCCGGTACGCAGTGCAAGATGGACGGCTGGAACGAGGAGCCGGCCGAACGGGGGCAGCCTAAGAACGTCGCCTATGCGTACGTTGCGCAGCAAGATATCGAACCCTATTGGAGGATGGCGCGCGATTACGTGCTGGCCGATCGCACGTTCGCGTCGGACCTCGATGGAAGCTTCGTCGCGCACCAGTACATCGTAGCCGCAAATGCGAGCCGCGCGGTAGACTTTCCGCTGTCGCAGTGGGGTTGTGAAGGCGGAAAGGGCGATACCGTTCCTACACTGCTGGCAAACCGCACGTACGGCTCGCCGATACCCGCGTGCTTCGACAACTCGACGATCGGCGGCGAGGCGGACGCCGCCGGCTTGAGCTGGCGCTTCTACGCTGGGGCAATTGACGGCGACGGGGGCTTCTGGTCATCGTATCAGGCCGACCGCAAGATATTCCGCGGCCCGGACTGGAACGCGAACGTGGTAAGCCCGTCCGCACAGTTCCTCACGGATATCGGCAAAGGGCAACTCGCCAACATAACCTGGATCACGCCTACGT
>JBAWAV010000296.1:0-1871 GCA_049589475.1 Mycobacterium sp. | reverse complement strand
CACCTGCGCGACATGCCAGCCGAGCCGTTGCCGCGGGTGCGTCTGGAGGTCCGTGAGGACCGCGACCGCGTCGTCGAGGTCCGCGACGAATCCAGCTGGCCGCTTGCATCGACTACATGGAAACCATTGCACCTCACCGACGCCGGCCTGAGCCCAGCATCGCCCGAACGATCGGGATTCATCACCTTCGACACCCATTCCGGCGGTGCATGTTTCGGCTGGACGTTGCCCGCCGACACCGAGATCACCGGACCGATGTCGCTACGGCTGTTCGTCGAAACCCAGGGCAGCGACGATGTGGACCTTTTCGTCGGTGTCGAAAAGTGGCGTGGCCGAAAGCATGTGCCGTTCGAAGGTTCCTACGGCTTCGGCCGCGATCGGATCACCACCGGCTGGTTGAAGGCGTCGTTGCGGACCCTCGACGACGCCCGCTCGCGGCCCTTCGATCCGGTGCCGACACTGGACGCGCGCCGTCCGCTGCAGCCCGGCGAAGTGGTGCAGGTCGATATCCAACTCGGGCCATCGGCGACGCTGTTCCGGGCCAGCGAGCAACTTCGGCTCGTCGTGGCCGGTCGGTGGTTATGGCCGCGCAACCCGCTCACCGGCCAGTTTCCCGCCGCGTATGAACGAGGGCCGCGCGGTAAATGTACCCTGCGCTGGGGGCCGGAACACGTTGCCCGGCTGCTTATTCCGGTGATCCACTGACGCCCAGGAATTCGGCGACAGCGGCCGCCTCGCGCCGGCCCTGCGCACGCCCAGCCTCCGCCGAACCGCGGCGGCAGCGCGGATCCAGTGGATTGGCCCCGAACGCCACCAGCGACTCGTCGTCGGCGAACACGCCGAGCGCCGCACCGGGGAAGCCGTCGATCTCGGCGGCCGATCCAGCGCCGAACGGCGAAGGGGCCGATTCCCCTGCGGGTACCAGCACCACCGCCGCGCCACAGTCGTGGGCGAGGTGGAGATTGATCGTGCTGCCGACGCCGCCATCCATGTAGCGGGCATCGCCGATCGTCACCGGCGGCCACGCTCCCGGGACGGCGCAACTGGCGGCTACCGCGTCGACCAGGTCGACTCCGGAATTGCGGTCGAACACCACCAGTTCGCCGGTGGCGATGTCGATGGCCGTGACGCGCAGCACCCGGTCGGGCCAGCTGTGCACCGGTAGTCGCTGCGCAATCACGTTGCGCCGCACCGGCTCGGCCACGGTGTCGGTCTTCAGGGCGACGACACCGATGCGCTGCCTCTTCTCCGAGACCGTGGCGTCCGGGTCCGACAACGCGGCCAGAAAGAGGTCGGTGACGGTGTCGATGGCGACGCCGGGATCTATTTCGGCCGACTCCTCGGCGACTTGCCGCGCGAACAGGTCCGCGAGGCTCAGGCCGCAGCCGATCTGGGCAACGACAGCTGAGCCGGCCGAGGTGCCGAGCAGCACATCGGATTCCAGCAGCGCCCGCGCGGCGTTGGGTGATTCATCGGCGATGCCTAGCAGAATGCCTGTCTGCCAGGCGATTCCGGCGACCCCGCCACCGCCGAGCACGAGCCCACGTTGCGCCTTCATACCGACGGGTGCAGCGACGCCTGCGCCGCCTGGCTCAGCTCCGCGGCACGCAATAGATGCCGGGGCGGATCGGGCAGCACCAGGTCGCGGTGGATCTGCAGGTCGGCGTCGACGTGCACCAACTCTCCGGGCTCCAGCAGCCGCCATCGCGAGGCGTCGTCCATCGGTTCGGTGGCGAACACCACTGACGGCTTTGTCTGCAGGTGTTGTGAGTACGCCCGAATCCGGTTGGTGCGGAGGTGAAATCGTTGACCCGGGGCAGGCACCCGACGGTCCGACACGTACAACTCGTGCGACTCCGGGTACCGCAGCG
>JBAWAV010000295.1:0-22611 GCA_049589475.1 Mycobacterium sp. | reverse complement strand
GATCAACGCGGCCGGCCAGTCCTGCCGCAGGTCGATCGCCACCTCACGGCGATCGGCCGACGGCGCGGCGCCGTGCGACGCGAGCGTCGTGGCTTTGTACTCGAGCACCTTGGGCTGGTCGATCTCGTACACCGTGGTGCCGGCCGGCCAATCGAGCCGATAGGCCCGCGAATCCAGCCCGGACGCCAAGATCACCACCTGGCGGATGCCGGCGGCCATCGCCGCGGCGAAGTGGGCGTCGAAGAAGTGCGTCCGGACCGCCTGGTAGCTGCGCATGTGCTGGAACACCGCGGCGGCTTCTGGGTCGAACGACTCCACCTTGGCGACCAGGGAGTCGTCGAGCAGGTTTTCCCAGACGCCGGTGCCGGCCTGAGTGACCAACACCTTCGCAAACGGGTCGCGGATCAGGGGGTCGGATTTGTCGGTTTCGGCGGCCCGGGCGGCGGCGACCATCACGGCCGTAGTGCCGACGCTGGTGGCGATGTCCCAAGTGTCGTCGTGGGTGCGTAAGGCGCTCATCGTTGTGCTCCTAGCTAGGCGCGAATGTGTCTGTCGGTCAACCAGTTTCACCGAGCTGTGCGCTCAGCAGTCTGGTGGTGAAGGCCTCGTCGACCAGGTCCGCCGGGATCGGCCGGCCCAGTCGCGCCATCTCGTCGGTGTTGCTGACCGCGTTGACTTGCCAGCCGT
Organism: Mycobacterium sp.; assembly: GCA_049589475.1. GTDB lineage: Bacteria > Actinomycetota > Actinomycetes > Mycobacteriales > Mycobacteriaceae > Mycobacterium. Next base: position 21,924 of record JBAWAV010000295.1, on the reverse strand, counting down.
GCTCGGTCAGCCAGTCCGCGGCATCCGCCCGGTCGCTTTCCTGATAGGTCAGCGTCTCGACGTTGATATCGAGGCCCAGGCGTTGGCGCATCCGCTCGAAGCGTGTCCGTCGCGCCGCGCGACGGACGTCGTTGTCTGCCGCGCCCAGGCTGAACGCTTCGACGGCGACCCGGCTGCCGGGTGCGCTCAGCGATGTCAGGATCTCGAACAGCCGGTCCTGAGCTTCGGCCGGCAGGTACGGCAGCAGACCTTCGGCCAGCCAGGCCGTCGGCTGGCCGGGGTCGAACCCTGCGGCCGTCAACGCGGCCGCCCAGTCGTCCCGAAGGTCGATCGGAACTGTGCGCCGATCAGCGGTCGGAGCCGCTCCCGCTGATTCCAGCGTGGTCGTCTTGTAGCTGACCACCTGCGGCTGATCGATCTCGAAGACGGTGGTTCCGGCGGCCCAGTCCAGCCGGAACGCACGTGAGTCCAGACCCGCGGCCAGGATCACCATCTGGCGGATACCTGCGGCAACGGCATCTGCGAAATAGGAGTCGAAGTAGTGAGTACGAACCGCCTGGTAGTCGACCGCCAACCGGTGCGTGCGTCGACCGTGGTCGTCGTCGCCAATCCATTCCAGGTCGCTGGCCAGCCGGGCCCACGGCGTCCCCGCCGATGAGACCAATAGGTAGGCGAACTTGTCGCGGATCAGCGGATCAGCGGCCGCCGTTTCGACGGCGCGGGAGGCGGCGACGCTCAATGCGGTAGCGCCGACGCTTTCGGTGATCCGCCAGCTGTCTCCGTCGGAACGGACCGAGCTCACGTCATGTACATCAGTCATAGCGCAGCCCATGCTACCCAATAACTTAGGCTAGCTATATGGTTCTGTGCGCTACATCACTCGTGCTGGTGACTGAGACTGCTGTCCAGCAACTGTTTGAGCTGGTCGGTGATTTTGTTGAATTCATGCCGGCTGCCCACGTAACCGGCATAGAAACCGACACCCAGCAGCACCGAGAGCAACATCGCGGCCAGCGGAGCGGCATCGGTGTCCGGCTTCAACTCTCCTCGCGCGATAGCGTCGCCGATCACCGACATCAGAAATTCCCGCGTGGCGCCGACCGGGTCGCTATCCGGCCGGCTCAGCTCAGGATGACGCTGCGACTCCAGCGTTGCGGTGATCAAAAACGCCGACGCCGTGCGGTTTTTGATTTCGGCCGCGATCGTGCCCTCGATGAATTCGGACACCTGCCGCGCCAGGGTCGTTTCGCGCCGCGCCCGCTCAGCGCTGGCGACGACGAGAGCGTCGGTGGTCTCTTCCAGTACCTCCCAATACAACTCACGTTTATTTGCGAAGTAGTGGTTGATAGCAGGCCGAGTCAGGTCGGCGCGGACCGCTATCGCCTGGAAAGTGGCTGCACCATAACCGCGTTCGCTGAAAACCTCACGAGCGGCATTCAGAATGCGCTGACGTGTTTCGGCCGCCTTTGCTGCAGGCGGACGACCGGGACCACGGCTCGCGGGCTGAACCACACCACGATTGTGCCACAGATCACACCCGCGAAACCGACACTGGCTGAACCACGTGTTAGCTAGCCCTTGGGCGTCATGTGGTGCGGCATCAAGCCATTGGGCGGGACGTGGCCCAGCTTTCCCGCATGGAAGTCGTCTAGGGCCTGCATCACCTCGGCCTTGGTGTTCATCACGAACGGGCCGTAGTGGACGACGGGCTCCCGAATCGGTTCGCCGCCGAGGATCAGGACTTCCAGCGCGGGTGCCCGCGACTCCTGCACCGACTCCGCGCTTACCGTGATCCGGTCGCCGGGACCGAGGACCACCAGCTGACGTGGGAGGACCGGATGTGCGACGGGGCCGACCGACCCGCGTCCGGCGAGCACATAGACCAGCGCGTTGTAGTTGCGATTCCACGGAATGTTGATCCGCGCCCCGGGTTGGATTGTGGCGTGCGCCATCGTGATCGGGGTGTGCGTGACGCCGGGCCCGCCGTGGCCGTCAAGCTGCCCTGCGATGACGCGGATGAGCGCGCCGCCGTCGTCGGACGACAGCAGAGCAACGTCGGTGCCCTCGATGGCCTGGTACCGGGGAGTGGCGAACTTGTCCTTCTTGGGAAGGTTGACCCAGAGCTGGACGCCATGGAACAACCCGCCGCTCTCGACGAGTTCGACGGGTGGAGTTTCGATGTGCAAGATGCCGGAACCGGCGGTCATCCACTGGGTCGCGCCATCGGCGATCAGCCCGCCGCCCCCGTGTGAGTCCTGGTGCTGAAACCGGCCGTCGATCATGTACGTGACCGTCTCGAAGCCGCGGTGCGGGTGCCAGTCGGTGCCTCTGGGCTCGCCGGGCTGGTATTCCACCTCGCCCATTTGGTCCATGTGCACGAACGGGTCCAGCGCTGCGGCGCTGACGCCGGCGAACGCGCGGACCACGGGAAATCCCTCTCCTTCGTGGCCGCGCGGTCCGGTCGTGACCGAACGGATCGGACGTTCGGTGTCGGTCGGGTGAGCCGCGGACACCCGCGGCAGGGTCATCGTGTCTGCGGTTACCGCGGGCATCTCGGGCCTCCTCGTAATTGGGGTTACGCGGTATAACCGGACTACGGTCCGTTTATTCCGAGCGAGCTACCACCCGTTCCGAGGCGCTGAGGACTCAGCTTTTCTGCTTGGCAGCCTTCGCCGCGCCCTGTTCGCTGGACGAGCCCTCGTGTGACAACTGCCCGCCGGCGTTCTCCAAGTGGGCCCGCACGAACCACTGGAACTTCTCCAGTTCCGCGGCGTGGCCGATCAGGATGTCCTGGGTCACCGGATCGAGCTTGTCGGTCTCGGCGATGCCCTTGCGGGTGTCCTCGATCACGCCGTTGTAGACCAAGTCCAGCGCGGCAAGATGGGCCTGGACGGTGTCACGGCCGACTGAATAGTCGTCCCAGGCGCGGTCTTTGAGAATGGAACCGGGTGTTCCTTGCGGTGATCCACCGAGTGTCGCGATTCGTTCGGCGACCTCGTCGGCGTATCCGCGCACCAATTCCACTTGCGGGTCGATCATTTCGTGAACGCCAATGAAGTTCGGCCCGACCACGTTCCAGTGGATGTGCTTGAGGGTCAGATGAAGGTCGTTGTAGGTGCTCAGCTGCTTCTGCAGCAGGTCGGCGATCTTGATTCCCTGCTTGTCGGTCAAGCCGGGCACGGTGAACTGCGTCATGGTCTTCTCCTGAGGTCTTCCGCGGGTCTCTACACGCGGACAGATCTCGCATACCCGATGACCACGGGTCGTAATCTCGGTTCGATCAGAGCGCGCGAATGTCCTGCAGCGGCAAACGCGCCCCGCGCCGCGGCTCGTAGGCCAATCCGCTGGCCTCCAGTAACCGGACCACCCGGTGCCGGTGCGGCCGCATCGGTTCGAGGAGTTCGACCATCTCGGCGTCGTCGATCGGGCGCCCCAGCAGCGTCCAACCGATCATCTTCGGCACGTGGTAGTCGCCGACCGAGAGCGCGTCGGGATCGCCGAAGGCGCGCTGCGCTGTCTCGGCCGCCGTCCATATCCCGACTCCGGGCAGCGACATCAGCGCCTCGCGAGCCTGTTCGGCCGACCGCGAGGTGAGGCGTTCCAATGACGACGCTCGCTGCGCACAGCTGACGACAGTGCGGGCCCGTCCCGGATCGACGTTGGCGCGGTGGAATTCCCACGACGGGAGGTACCGCCACACGTCGCCCGGCGGCGGGACCCGCATCCGGGTCGGCGCGGGTCCGGGCGCCGGAGTGCCGAATTTCGTCACCAGCAGGCGCCAGGCACGAAACGCGTCCTTGCCCTGAACCCGTTGCTCAAGGACCGCCGGAATCAACGCCTCCAGCACCTGACCGGTGCGCCCGAGTCGCAGATGCGGCACCCGCCGATGCGCGTCGGCGACGATCGGGTCGACCGGCGCGAAATCCGCCGAATCATCGTCGGCGCCCAGCATTGCCGGGAGGGCATCGAGGAACTCGTCAGCGCCGCCCCCCCACGCCGTGCAATCCACCGCGTTGGCCGCCGCGCGGGTGATGCGCGCTGTGACGGATCCGCTGTCTAGCAGGCTCGTTCGCCAGATCGCGCCGTCGGTGCCGATCTGGAAGCACGGATCGCCAGGGCCTCGGCGCAATGGGAACAGTGTGGTCCGGGGGCTGACCACGCTCGGGAACGTCACCGTGCGAGCGCTACTCACCATGTGCTCCCGCCGCATGCCGCACCTTCTCGATATCGACTGATCATAGGTCGGGCAGCGCGATTGACCGCCCATGGCTTTGGGGTCAGGATGACGTGGTGAACGCGCCAGTCGACGATGCAGCGCGCAGCGATGCTGAGGAGCGTCGCCAGTGAATACGCCGTTCGACGATCCGCAGGCCGAGCTGGCGTGGATGTTTCTGCAGTGCCTGTGTGAAGGCGCAGACATCGACGAATGCTTCGAGTTGCTGAGCGACGACTTCACCTACTGGAGCATCGCGACACGCAATCCGGTCGGTAAAGCGGCGTGGCGCGACGAAGTCGAGCGACGCCGAAGCCGCGTCGAGCTCAGCCTGGACTTCATCCAATGCTTCAACGACGGCGACTGTGTGGTCATCGAAGCCGAAATCGACGGCGAGACCGCCGACGGCTTGCGCTACGACACCCCCGCCGTCTTCATCTTCGACACGCGCGACGGGCTCATCGTGTCGCTGCGCGAGTACAGCGACACTCAGCTGGCTGCCCGGGTATTCGGCCCGGCGATCGCTTAACTCCGCTCGACGCTGACGTCGGCTTTGTTGGGATAGAACGCCACGTGGCCCGCGATCGCCGCCACCGCCGGGTACGGCTGCTCGTAGGTCCAGATCGCGTCGTCGACGGTGTCGCCGGCGGCGGTCGTCACGCTGTAGTAGCCGGCCTCACCCTTGTACGGGCAGTAGGTACTGGTGTCGGTGCGGGCGATGCGGTCTTGCGCGACATCCTCGAGCGGAATGTATTGCACCGCAGCATAGGTGGATTCCTGGAGTTGCAATGCGGCACGGGTGTCCGCGACGACTTCGCCGTTGACCCGAACCACGACCCGCGCCCCTGTCGGGTTGATCGTGATCGGATGCTCGGCGGTGGGTTCCAGAACAGGCCGACTGGTCATAGTGAGATCTCCTCGAGTGGCAATAGCAGGTTCAACACTCGGGAGGCGTCAAGATTCCCGCGCGAAGACTTCAGCCTGCCGGCGCGAGCATGTCCTTCCATCCGGCGTCCCCGGTATGACGCGAATCTTCGAGGGAGTACTTCGCGCCGTCGGGACCTACGACTTCGCCGCTGGACGGGACGTAGATCGCCGCCGGGCCGGCCGGCGTATAGGCGCACGGGTTGGGCTGCTGCCCGTTGCACTGCACGTGGCCCGACCCGGGCCGCTGGAGTGGGTCGTTGGTCAGCGCCGGTGGTATCGGTAGCCGATCGGCCGGTACCGGATTCATGCCGTTGTCGACCGACGGTGCAGGTTTGACCCTTCCGGGGTCGACGGGCTGGTCGCATCGGGCACCGGGTGCCGGGCAGTTACGGATCTGGTTCGGATCGCCGTACCAGGGGTTGGTGCCCAACGGCACGTACGGCTTGTTGTCGCGGCATTCCTTCGGTGTCGCTCTGCGCTTGCCGGGAACGTCGACGCATGGATAGTTGCGGGCGCCACGCACGTCGTTGGCCTGAGTGTCTTGCGGGATCTTGCAGTAGGTTCCGGCGGGTAGCGGCGCCGCGCTGGTGTCCGCGGGTGAACGCCACTCCGATGCCGGCAGGAATCCGGTCAAACACGGCGGCGGATTGTTCAGCGACAGGTCAAGACTCATCAGTACGGACCCCGGCGCCGAGGCGACCAACGTCTGCGCGACCGAGCCGACTTCCGGCAGGAAGACCAGCAACTGCTCGAGGCCTTTGTTGTAGCGCTTGAGCATGTCGCCGACGATCTCCAGGTTGGCGATCGTCTGCGGCAGCGATTCGCGGACGTCGCTGAACACACTGTTGACCTGATCGGCGGTCGGTGCGGCCTTGGCCAGAACGCTCTGCACGTGCTGGTCATTGTTGGCGATCTGGCCGGTGAGGACTTTGAGGTTGCGTGACCACTGCGCGATCGAGTCGCCTGAGGCCACCTGACTGTCAACGATGGGTGCCGCGTTGTCGATGATGTCGTCGACGTCGGACAGGTTGGCCTCGAAGTCGCCGACGATCGACTGTGTCGAATCGACGAGCCGCTCCAATGCCGGTCCCAATCCCCCTACCGCGAGCGATGTTTCGTCGAGCAGCGACGCGATCTTGCGCTTGGGCAGTACCGACAGGCCGCGGTTGGCGGCGTCGAGGGCGGGGCCTATCTCGCTGGGCACCGTGCCTTTGGTGATGGTCTGGCCCGGTGCGAAGAACTTTCCCGGGTCGCCGGTCGACACCAGGTCCACGTACTGCTCGCCGATCGCCGAGACCGAGTGCACGTTGGCGGAGGCGTCGATCGGAATCTTGTAGCGGTCGTCGATGCTGAGCGTCGCCCTCACACCGTGGACCGTGGGCTCGACCTTGATGACCCGGCCGATCTGGATCCCCCGATACGTCACATTCGACGTGCGATACAGACCGCCCGACGCCGGCAACTCGGCGATCAGGCGGTACTGGCCGACTCCGAGCTGGCTCGGTATACGCAGGTAGAACCAGCCGAGCGCGACGATCGCGGCTAATGTCAAGACAGCGAACACAATCAACTGATTGCGGATGAAACGGGTCAGCATCGCATCACTCGCCCCGCTCGACCGGCGCGTCGGCCGGGTTCGGCGTGAAACGGACGTCGGGGACCATCGTGTTGAGGTCGCGGCCCCAGGACTGTTCGAGGGCGCGCAGTGCGCCGGAGAACCCGGTCCCGGTGAAGATCGCGTTGTCGATGGTGCTCAATGTGAGGTCGAGTGCGCCGGAGACGTTGATGTAGTCGCCCCGAACGATTTTCGGGACGCTGTCGACGCTGAACGGCGGTGACAGCAGCAGTGTCAGCGCGTCCACTAAATACGGCGCGGCACGGCCGAGTTGCTTGAGTGGCCGCTGCAGGTCTTGAAGATCCTGATGAAGGTCGCCCCGCGCCGCGGTGAAGGTCTGGTCGGTGACGTTACTGATCCGGCCCACCGCTTCGACAGTGTTGGCGAACAGGTCTCGCTGTTTGTTGAAATGCTCTACCAGCGGGGGAAATTCGGTGAGGGCGCGATCCAGGGTGTCGGCGCGTTTTGCCGCATAGCCCAATAGACGGTCGGTGGAGTCGATCGCATTACGGATGTCGTCGCGTTGCTGGTTGAGTTCTCTCGCGAAAGTATCCAGCTTGCCGAGGAAATCGCGGATCTGCTGGGCCCGGCCGGCCAGGATCTTGTAGACCTCGTTCTGGATGACCTCGAGATTGGGAATCCCGCCGCCGCGCAACACCATTGCCAGGCTGGCCAAGGTCTGTTCAGTCGACGGGTAGGTAGACGAGTTGGCCAACGCGATAGTGTCGCCGGCTTTCAGCGGTTGGGGCGACGGGTCGGGCGGTGCGGCCAATTCGATGTGCTGCGATCCCAGCAGGCTGGTCTGGCCGATCTTGGCCGTCGCATTCCTCGGTAGCCGCACGCCCTTGTCCAGGTCCACGGTCAGCGTGGCAATCCAGTTCTTCAGGTCGATCGACCGCACGGTCCCGACGAAGACGTCGGCGACCAGGACCCGACTGTTCCCGTTGAGCGCCATGGTGTTTGGCATCTGTACATAGATCTTGTAGGAGCCCGGACCGCTGCCGGGTCCACCAGGAAGCGGTACGTTGGCAATGCCGCGCCAGTTCGCGCACGACGTCAGCACCACCGCAACCGTCAGTACCGCGAGCGCCTGCCAGACCCTGCGGCTGATCTGCCGCCCCGCCCTCATCGACCCGGCCCCGGTGCGCCTGCTTCGGCTGCGCCGAGCGGAGGACCGGGCGGCGTCGGCGACCCCGGTGACGGCAACGGCTGGGGATACCACGGTGGTGGCAACGGGTTGTTCTCGTCGTAGGCGTTTGGCGGCCCAGTCATGGTGCGTCCGGCCGGCGGTGGCGGGATGTCTGGCCCGCCCATCAACTCGGCCAGCGATGCAGCCGTCAACAGGTTCTTGGTGGCCGGTTGGACCTGGACTCCCTGCATACCGGGCGCAACGATCCAGCCCGGCTCCGAATTACGGTGCGACCATTGGGTGTCCGGTGAGAAGATGCCCGGCACGGTGGTGTCCTTGAACCCGGGCGGCGGCTGCAAGCGCGGCTCAGAATACGCGACGTTCTTCGGCAAAACATCCGCGGCACTGAACAAGTTGATTCCGTACGGGAAGTAGTTGAACTTGATCGCATCCAGGATCGGCGCCAGATACTGCGCGCACAGTTCCGCCGAATCCTGATAGCCGAGCCGACTACCGGCCTGAATCACGCTGCAGATGAACTCCATCGGGTTGGCAAAGTTGGTGAAAGCGGCCACACCGCTGAGACTTCCGTGCGCAGGCTCGTAGATCCCCAGCACATTGGCTGCCATGTTCGGAAGGATGTGCAGCGCTGTCTCCAAACCGTCACGGGGCTCCGGCTGCATGATCGTGGTGGTCAGGTCGCTCAAGTTGTTGACGTCGTGGGTCAGCGCGTCGCGATTCTCGGCCAGAAATTTCTGAGCGGTCGACAGCAAGCTGTCGGTGTCTCGAATAGCGTTGGCGGCGGCCTGATCTGAATTGACGAGATTGTCGGTCAGCTGTTCCAGGTCTGTGTTCAGAGCGACGAACTGTTGATCGTCCTGATGCAGCGCGTTGACGAACATCGCCAGGCTTTTCAAGACACCGAAGAAATCGCCACGGCCTTCGTCCAACGTGTTCAGCGCATTCGAGAGGCTGTTCAGCGTGATGTTGATCTGTTGGCCCTTGCCGGCCAGCCCGTCGGCGAACGCTTCGATCACGTCGCCGAACGGTCCTCTGGGCTGATCCGGACTCGGTCCGAGTTTGTCGATGATGTGCGTAACGCTGTTACGCAGTTCATCCCACTCCACCGGTACCTGAGTTCGCTCGATGGGAATGACCGCATTGTCGGCCAACACCGGTCCGCCCTTGTAAGGCGGCTCCAGTTGGATGCTGCGCGAGGCGACTAGTGTCGGGTTGAGCACCACCGTAGATGCATTGGCGGGAACCTTGTACTTGTTGCGGTAGTGGAACGTCACCTTCATCCGGTCCCCGGCGGGTTCGATCTTGTCGATCGCGCCGACGCGGATGCCCATTATCTGCACCTTGTCCCCGGCATACAGGGCGTTGGCCGCTGGGAAGTATGCGACAACAGTGTTGTTGGTCAGTTTTTGGTAAATCTGCCAACCAGCCACTGCAGCAACAAGACCCACGGTCACGACGAGCGACCCGATGACTACTGCGGTCTTCGACACGTGCGGCAACCGCAACTTGCGGATGTCGAAAATAGTGCTCATGGGCCGCTATCCCCCGTCCCCGCCGGGTGTGAGGTATGGAGCGGGTAGCTGCGGGCCCGGACCAGGAGGAGCCGCCGGGCCAGGCGGCAGCGCGGGCGCGAAGGTCGATGGCGGCGGCGGGGGACCAGCGGGCACGAAGCCCTCCCGACGGGCTCCCGGCGGTGCGTTCGGCGGTAGTGGCACCGGTGTACCCGGCGCGTTCGGTGGCGCAGCACCGGGAAGTCCGGCGTCCGGCACGCCCGGCGAGGGCGGCAAGCCCTTCGGATTGGGTGGCGACGAAAGGACATCGGGCAGAGCCGGATAAGGAGCGTTGGGGCCGAAAGGACCTTGGCCCTGGTCAATACCGGCACACGGCATCGGGTTGCCCGGCCGCGGCGACATCTCCGGCGGCGGCGCATACGAACACGGCGATCCGGGAGCCACTGCCGGCCCGGGGTGATCAGGCGTGCCTTCGAGCACCGGTGGTGCCGGCGGTGGTGCTCCGTTGGGGAATCGCTTGCCGTTGGGGTCGGGGTACCGGAAGGCCGGTAATCCAGCACTGCGCCAGAAGTTCTCCGGGTCGATACCGCGCTTCTTGAACGCGGCGTCGACCCACGGTTGCAGGATCTGATACGGCACCAGATTGCCGATCATCACCTTGAAGTACGGCCCCGAACCGACTGCCTCGCTGAGCGCCGCGGTGTAGTTGCGCAGTGTACCGAGCACGGAGGCAAGGTCGTTCTTGTGTTGGGCCAGAACATCGGTGACGCCGCGCAACTGCTCGAGCAGGTGGTGCAGGTTCGGGTTGTCGTTGATCAGCCCCTGCACCTGCGTCGAAAACGCCGACACGTTGGACAGCAGTGCCGCAATGGCCTTGCCGCGTTCATTGAACGCCGCAAGCAGTGTCTGGGTGTTGCGCAGCAGCATGTTGATCTGCTTGCTGCGGTCACCGAGTACGCCCGCTACTTTTCTGGCTTCGGCCAGCAGGTGTCTGAGGTCGTCGTCGCGTTTGCCGATGGTGTCGGAGAACTTCGCCACCCCGTCCAATGCCGAGCTCAAGTGCGGATATGTCTGATTGATAGTGCGTGACAACACATTCAATGACTCTTTGACGGTGTCGATGTTCCAGCCGGCAGCGGCCTTGGTGACGTCGAAGAATGCGTCGTAGACCTGGTACGGGGTGGTGCTCTGTCCCAGCGGCAGCACATCGTTCGGGCGCATCCGCTTGGCGCCGCGCGGTTCGATCTCGAGAACCTTCTTGCCCAACAGTGTGTCGGTGCGAATCGCTACCCGGCTCTCGGTGCCGATGGTGTGCGTGCCGGTGGTGAACTTCATCAGGATGTGATCGCCGTCGATCGACATGTCCTGCACGGCGCCGACGTCCAATCCGACGATGCGCACCTTGTCGCCCTTGCTGACGCCGCCGGAGTCGGTGAACTGCGCGTAGTAGCTCGCCGTCGCGAACAGGACTGGCAGGCTGCTGAAGCTTTGTCCCACAGCGACGACGAGGGCCGCGATGGCGATGGCCAGCACTCCGACCCGTACCCGGTTGGCGGGCTGCAGCGTTCTCATTGCAGCGTGCACCGACCCGTCGGTTGCTGCAGAAGTTTGACCGACCGGACGGGTCCGCCGGGTTGCAGCCCGTTGACTTTGAGCGAGAGGTCACAGAGGTAGAAGTTGAAGAAGTCGCCGTAGATGCCGCTGGCGCGCCCGATGATGTTGAACGCGGCGGGCACCTTGCCCACCAGATCCCCGACCCGGTCGCGCTGATCGTCGAGCGGACCGGCGAGGATTTCCAGATGAGTGACCGCGCCATGCACCAGGGCTCGGTTGTCGGCTAGTAGGTCGGACACCGTTCCGGCCGCATTGCTGATGTGTGCGGTTCCATCAGCCAGCGGAACGGCCCGGTCTTTCAGGCCGGTGATCAGCCCTTCGAATTTGTCGATGGTGCTGTCGAGTTGGTCGTGGTGGCGCTCCGTGGTCTGCAGAACGGTGTTCAGGTTGTGGATCACGTCGCCGACGGCTTCGTCGCTTTCGGCGAGCCGATCGGTCAGTTGCGCGGTTTGGTCGAGGATGTCGTTGATGGTTCCGCCTTCGCCCTGGAAGACAGTGATGATCGACGAGGCGATGGTGTTGACCTTCTGCGGGTCCAGCGCCCGGAACAGCGGTTTGAATCCGCCGATGAGCGCGTCGAGGTCCAGTGCGGGTTGGGTCCGCGATAGTGGAATGAATCCGCCTGGCGGCAAGGCTCTTTCGGCGTTCTCACCGGACCCCCGGCTGATCTCGAGGTATCGGTTACCGATGAGGTCCTGGTAGCGGATCTGTGCGGTGGTCGACTGGTAGAGCTGCACTGAGCGGTCGACGGAGAATTCCACCCGGATCCGCTTGTCGCCCTCGACGAGGTTCACTTTCTTGACCTTGCCTACTTCCACGCCGGAAGCGCGGACGAACTGCCCCGCCCGTAAACCGCTGGCGTTGCTGAATTCCGCCGAGTAGTTGTTGGTGCGGTCGAAGCGTATTTGGCCGAAGACCACGACAATGACTGCCGTGAAGAACAATTGGACGGACACGACTGCTGCGAGCCGTACGACGGTGCCGGTGAGTTTCATGGGTTGATCGTGTACTCCCCGTACTGGCGGCCCCACACGTATTCGTTGGCCAGCGGCTGGCCGAGTTCGAAGTGGTTGTATGGCGCAATGCTGTTGCCGGAGTCCATGACCAGGTACGGCGCCGGCCACAGGTCCCGGGTGATGGGCTGCCAGCAGCCCGGCTTACCGTAAGGTCCACCCCTACCGTTGACCCTCGGCAGGTTGTCCGGGTAGACATACGGGTTCTCCGAGCCGGTGATCGCTACCCCGAGCTGTGCCGCGTAATGGTTGCCGCTCTCGAGCTGAGCAACTTTGGGTGCGACGTCGGCGAAATTGCGGATCGTGCACAACACTTGCGGGCTGTAGGTGTCGAGCAGTTGGGCAGTCGGTTTCAGGTCGGCGGTCAGGCGCTCCAGGTAGGGCTTGGCACGGGTGAAGATGTCGTTGCCAGTGTTGGCGAAGCCGAGTGCCGCCAGCAGCGCCGCATCGAGTTCGGCCTGATGATGGTTGAGCGTGCGCGCCGCAGTCACGGCATTGTCAAGTGCGTCAAAGAGATCCGGGGCGGCCTGGGCGTAGACGTCGCCGAGCACCGCAAGCTGGTGGATGTCGTGGCGGATAATCGGCATCCGGGGATTCACGTGGTCGAGAATCTTGTTGCCGTTGACGATCGACTGCCCGAACTTGTCGCCCAGCCCGGTCAGCGCCTGGGCCGCAGCGCTCAGCGTCAAGTTCACCTTCACCGGATCGACGTTGTCGGCGAGTTCGACGAGCGTCTCGAACACGGTGTTGAACTCCGTTGTCACCGACGTCGCGTCAATCACGTTGGACGTTGTAATACGTTGCGGTGTAGGCTCTTTGGGTGATGTCAGGCTGACGTATTTGTTCCCGAACACGGTGGTCGCCTGGATCTTGGCGATCACGTTGACTGGGATGAGGTCGACGTACTCCGGGTCGACGTCGAGGGTGAACTTCGCGGCCGGCGTGCCGCGATGCTCGACCTCGGAGATGCCGGCCACCCGGCCGATGCTCACGCCGTTGTAGGTGACTTTCGAGCCTTTGTCCATCACCAGACCGGCCCGCGCGGCCAGCATCGTCAGCTTGGTCTTGGGGGTGAAGTCGCCGCGAAACTGCGCGTATATCAAGCCAAGTAACAGCGCGCATGCCAACAGCAGACCGATGCCGGCCACGGTGTCCGGCCAGGTTCGAGACTTGCGCTCCTTCTTCGGGATCGTCACCATGGGCGGCTACACCGTGAGGTTGAAGTTCGGGTCGACCCCGTACAGCGCGAGGGAGGTCAACAGCACGACGATCACCGTGGACACCAGCGAGAATCGCATCGACCGGCCGACGGCCTCCCCCACCCCGACCGGTCCGCCGCTGGCGTTGTAGCCGTAGTAGCAGTGCGTGATCATCACGATCACGGCCATGACGATGACTTCCCCGCCCGACCAGAACACATCCTCGGTCCGCAGGAAGGTGCGGAAGTAGTGTTCGTAGGTACCCTGCGACTGTCCGTAGAACAGCGTCGTCACAACCTGTCCGGACAGAAACGACATCACCAGCGCCATCGCGTACAGCGGGACGACGACCACCAGACCCGCCACCAATCGGGTCGACACCAGGAACGCGACCGACTTGATGCCCATCACCTCGAGCGCGTCGATCTCCTCGCTGATCCGCATCGCGCCGAGCTCCGCGGTCGCTCCCGCTCCGACCGTCGCCGCCAGCGCAACGCCGGTCACCACCGCGGTGACCACCCGGACGTTGGCCAGGGCCGCGAAGAATCCGGTGAACGCCTCCACGCCGATGTTGCCCAGCGAGGCGAAACCCTGGATCGCGATCAGCGATCCGCCGGACAGTGTCACGAAACCGACGATTGCCGCGGTGCCGCCGACGACAGCCATTGCCCCGGTTCCCATTCCGATCTGGGCGATCAGTCGCAGCGTCTCCCTGCGATAGCGACGCAAGGCCCAGCCGACCGACCAACTACTGGCGATGGAGAAGCGGGTGAGGTGTCCGGCCTTGTTGAGACCCCGGATCGCGCCGCCGCCATAGCGATCGACGTTCGCCACTGCACGCGGGAAGCGCGCACGAACGACGGTTGCGGTCGACACGTCAGCGCCCCGTCCCGAACCGGACGCCGATGGTGGTCAGCACGACGTTGACGGCGAACAGCGCGATCACGCACAACACCAACGTCTCGTTGACGGCGACGCCGACCCCTTTCGGACCACCCTTGGTGGTCAGGCCGCGATAGCAGCCGACTAGGCCGGCGATCGTCCCGAAGATCGCGGCCTTGATCGTCGCGATGATCACCTCGGGCAATCCGGTGACTAGCGTCAAGGTCGCGAGATACGCACCGCCCGAGACGTTTTGGAGGCCGACGCCGAAGAGGAAGCCGCCGACCAGCCCGATGGTGATGACGGTTCCGTTGAGTAGCGTCGCGACGACTGTCGCCGCCGCCACGCGGGGCACCACCAGTCGGTGGATGGGATCGATGCCCAGCACTTCCAACGCGTCGATCTCTTCGCGGATGGTTCGGGCACCCAAATCGGCGCAGATCGCGGTGGATCCGGCGCCGGCGACGACCAACACCGTGGTCAGCGGGCCCAGTTGGGTGACCGCCCCCAGTGCGGCGCCCGCACCGGAGATGTCGGCGGCGCCGAAGGAGGCGAGCAAGGTGTTGAGGGTGAAGACGATCAGCACGGTCAACGGGATCGAGACGGCGATCGTGGGCAGCAGGGCGACGCGGGTGATGAACCAGGTTTGGACGATGAATTCGCCCCAGTGAAATGGCCGCCGGAACAATGCTTTTCCAGTCAGCACGCACATCCGGGCGAACCCGCCGACGGTCGCCAGCGGCGGCTCGAGCTGGTCGCGGACGTAGCCGACGAGCCCGGTCGGCGTCGCCGTCGTCACCGTTGCCTCGGGTGACATGCTTCAGTGCGATGGCGCGCCGAGTTCACCATGCGTCACACTATGTAACAAAACTCACTTCAGCTACATCAGACACGCGGGAAATGAGCAGCGGCCCTTAATCGGCCGGAGCGGCCTTGCTGTCGCGCTTGGCGTTCTTCAGGTTGGCCCAGAACCGCGCGGCCTCACGAATCGACTCTTCGGTCGGTCTTGGCTGCCAACCCAATTCACGCACGGCCTTGCTGTGGTCGACCGGCGCTTCGGCCCGCATCATGCGCACCGACTCGAGGCTGAGCTCGGCATCTTTGCCGGTCAGTTTGGCTCGCAGGCTGCCCAACGCGCCCAAGGCGTACAGCACCGGCACCGAGATCGCCCGCTGCGGCGCCGGCACCCCGGCCTCATCGGCCGCGATCGTGACGACCTCTTTCAGCGGCATCATCCGCTCGGAGATCAGGTATTTTTCGCCGTCGCGGCCACGCTCAGCGGCCAAGATCATCGCGCGGGCGGCATCGTCGACGCCGACGACCTCCAGCTGGATGCCGTTCATCAGGAACGGCAGCTTGCCGTAGACCGCGCCGGCGATGAACGCGCCGTGCGGGGTCCGGCCCCAGTCGCCGCTGCCGTAGGTCGTCGAGACGCACATGGCGACAGCCGGCAGGCCGTACTCGGCGACGTAGCGCATGACCAGGTCCTCGGCCTGCACCCGAGACTGGACGTAGGGACTGACCCGCCGGTTACCGATGCGGTCCGCTTCGGTGGCGATGTGGCCATGCCGGCGGTCCACCGTCGCGTAGCTGCTGGTGAAGACGAAGCGTTGCAGGCCAGCGGTTTTCGCCACCTCCAGCACGTTGCGCAATCCCTCGACGTTGGTCTGGAAGAGCGGCGACGGGTCCTGCAGCCAGGCACGCGTGTCGACCACGCAGTAGTACACCTGGTCGCAGCCGTGCATCGCTTCGCGCACGGTGGCGGTGCCGAAGACATCGCCGTGGAAGCGGGTGACGTTCAGGTCGTCGATGCTGCGGGTGTTGGCGCCGTCGCGCACCATCACCCGCACGTCGGCGCCGTCGGCGGCGAGCTGACGGGTGACGTGCGAGCCCAGAAAGCCGTTGGCTCCGATGACCAGCTTGGGCGCGCTCACTGTAAACCTCCGTATGTCTGCAGCCAGCGGGCGGCGTCGTCGTCGAGCGTGCCCAGCTTCTCCGCCTTCTTGCACCACTTGACGGCGGCCTGCACGAAGCGCAGCGGGTTGTAGATGTCTTCTTGCCGGGACCACTGACCGTCACCGGCGTAGGTGATGATCGAGATGTTGGTGGCGCTGATGATGGTGCCGTCGCCCGGGTCGACCATCGGGTTGTCGAGCTCGCAGATGATCCGCCCGGTCGGCTCGTCGATGACCGACCACAGCGACGGGAACGCGGTCATGTGGCTGCCCGGAAAGGTCGTCATCGTCTTGCGGATCCAGGTGCGCACCTCGTCGCGGCCCTTCATGGTGCCGGCGGCGTGCTCGATGTAGTCGACGTCCGGGGTGTAGTGCTGCACCCAGTCGTCCCAGTTCTTGGCCTGGGCGGCCTGGTCGACGGTCTGCTCGAAACGCGCGAACGCGGCCGCGAGTTCGTCGCGGCTGAAAACCTGGCTCACGCAAGAAACTAGAACACGTTCTACTGCGGTTTGTCGAGCAAGTGGATAATCGGGAAGATGACGGACTACAAGAAGGCAATACTGGCCGGCGGCTGCTTCTGGGGCATGCAGGACCTGATCCGCAAGCAACCTGGCGTCCTCTCGACCAGGGTGGGCTACACCGGCGACCCGAGCGTCCCCAACGCGACGTACCGCAACCACGGGACGCACGCGGAGGCCATCGAGATCACCTACGACCCGGCACGCACCGACTTCCGCGCACTGCTGGAGTTATTCTTCCAGATCCACGACCCGACCACGAAGAACCGTCAGGGCAACGACCTCGGGCCCAGCTACCGCTCGGCGATCTTCTACGTCGACGAAGACCAGAAGCGCGTTGCGCAGGACACCATCGCCGACGTCGAAGCCTCAGGCCTGTGGCCCGGCAAGGTGGTGACCGAAGTCAGCCCGGCCGGCGACTTCTGGCAAGCCGAGCCCGAGCACCAGGACTACCTGATGCACTACCCGAACGGGTACACCTGCCACTTCATCAGGCCGGGCTGGAAGTTGCCGCGACGCGAGGCCGCCGACCGCTAGTTCCGCGAGACAGCAGGCAGGGCTGCGATTTCCGCGCGATGACGACCCGCACCGCTCTTTCGCGCTACTTGGCGATCGCGCGCAACTGATACAGGCCGCGGGTGGTGGCGACCGTCTGGCCGTCGGCATCGGTCACCACGGCCTCGAGGGCGAAGTCGGACTTACCCCGGTCGGCCACTTCGGCTTCGACACGCGCGATCGTCTCGTCATCGAGACTGGTCTGCGCCGTCAGTTCGGAACGGGCCATCCCGACGAACGAGATGTCGACGTTTTTCACCAGCGGAAAATACTTCGAGCTGTCGAACGTGCTCAAGGCGATGATGCCACCGAGGATTTCGGCCACGGTGAACTGGACGCCGGCATAGATGACCCCGAAATGGTTCCCGTTGCCCTCGACCGGCACGGTGGCCGCGGCGAACCCGCGACGCGCCTCCACGACGCGCACGCCCATGTTGTGCGCCGTCGGGATCGTGGACCCCATGGCGCTGTTCATCAGATCGGCGAGCTGATTGTCGGCAGTCACGAGCGACGATCTTAACGCCGACGAACGGAGATCTTTCCGCCGTCCTTCGGGGTGTAGGCGACACCGCGCGAATGGAACTTCTCCCCCGGAGCATCCGTGGCTTCGATCATGAAGTGGCGCAACACTGTTCGCAGCACCACATCCATCTCCATGTTCGCGAACACAGCGCCCACGCAGCGCCGGGCACCGCCACCGTACGGAAGCCAGCCGAAGCTGGGCGGCTTGGCTCCGACGAAACGCTGCGGATCGAAGCGGTCCGGTTCCGGAAACAACTCCGCGTCGGCGTGCAGCCGCGCAATGCTGACGATAATCGTGTGCCCGCGCGGGACGCGCCATTCGCCGATCTCGAAGTCCGGCGCGTGAACGTGGCGGCCGGCGGCATCGATGACCGGTCGGTGTCGCTGCACCTCGAGGATCGTCGCCTGCCGTAACTCGTTTCCCTCGGTTTCGGCCTCGGCTACGAGCTCGGTCAGCACGTCGGGATGTCGGCTGATCCGTTCGAATGCCCAGCCGAGCGCGGACGCCGTCGTTTCGTGTCCGGCCGCCAGCAAGGTGAGCAGCTCATCGCCAATGTCCTTGCGGGACATGGCCGAACCATCCTCGTAAGTGCTGCGTAACATTAGTGCGAGTACGTCGGCCCGACGCTCGAAGTTGGGGTCCGACCGTTCGTTGTCGATGAGCGTGTCGATGACCGCGTCGTATCGACGCCGGTATTCCACCAGCCGGCCCCACGGCGAATAGCGACCATAGTTCCGAGAGGTACTGGGCAGCATGGCCATCCGCGAACCCAGCGTGACCCACGGGGGCAGGATTCGGCGCAACTCGTCGAGCTCGGCCCCCTCGGCCCCGAAGACGGCGCGCAGGATGGCGTTGAGCGTGATGCGCATCGTCGACGGCAGGGTCGGGAACGCCGCCCCCTCCGGCCAGCTCGCGATCTCGCGCAGCGTCTCGTCTTCGATGATCGACTCATAGTTCTTGATGCTCTTGCCGTGGAACGGCGGAGCCAGAATTCGGCGCCGCTGCCGATGCTCGTCGTTGTCGAGGGCGAAGACCGAACCGGAGCCGAGCAACCTGCTGAGGTTCGGCTGGATGTTGCCGAGCACGTCTGGGCTGGCGGTGAAGACCTGCTTGGCCAACGTCGGGCTGGCCGCCACGACCATGGGGCCGTAGATCGGCACGTGCAGCGAAAAGGCATCGCCGTAGCGGTCCGCCGCCCCGCGCATGAACCGTCGCCTACCGAAGGCGAAAGCCGCGCCCTGCAATGCTTTTGGAATCCGAGGCCCCGGAGGCAACGAAATAGCCGACGTCGCCGCGGCGGCGGGCGTGTGGACTGTGCTCACAATTGTGCACTCCCAGGTTCGATGCGGTACCGCGCCGTACCGCGACTCATTCCGGTACGGTACCGTCTGGTACCAAGCGCTGGCAAGGGTCGGATCGAGGGAGGCGTCATGGCGACGACTGTCGCTGACGATTCATCGTCGAACGCGCCCGCCGATGTCGACCCGTTTCGGCAACGCCTGCTCGACGGCCTGGCGGCTTCGATCACTGAGCGGGGTTACCGCGCCAGCACCGTCGCCGACATCGTCCGGCACGCCCGCACCTCCAAGCGCACGTTCTACGACCAATTCCCCTCCAAGGAACAGTGCTTCCTCGAACTGCTGCATGCCGACGTCGGGAAACTGGCCGACAACATCCGTGACGCCGTCGATCGCGACGGCGACTGGCAGACTCAGATTCGTCAGGCCGTCGAGGCGTATGTCGACCACATCGACGCGCGGCCGGCGCTCACGTTGAGCTGGATCCGCGAACTGCCATCGCTGGACGACGCAGCCCGGCCGTTTCAGCGTCGTGGCATGCAGCTACTGACCAGCTTGCTGGTGAACCTCAGCGACAACCCGGGCTTTCAGGAGGCCGGCCTGCCGCCGTTGACCCGGCCGAAGGCGGTGATCCTGGTGGGTGGTCTACGTGAATTGACCGCGCTGGCAGTCGAAGACGGTCACAGTGTGCGCGAGATCGTCGAGCCCGCAGTCGAGGCGTCGATGGCGATGCTCGGATATCGCCACTAGAGCGTGAGGAAGGCTCGCAGCCGGTCTAGCACCAGATCCGGGCGCTGCTCGACGATCCAGTGGCCGACGCCGTCGACCAGCTCGACATCGAAATCGCGGACGTGCTCGGCATATCCGTCGATCAGGTCCGGCGTGAGCACAGGGGCTTGGGTACCGCTCAGCCAGCGAACAGGGACCCCGACGGGTACACCGTCGAATTCGCCTCGCAGCCAACGCAACATCTCGGTGCTCTGAAAGGTCCGGTACCACCGCGAGCCGGCGACGGCATGGCCGGGCTGGCGCATGCATTCGACGTAGATCGCGACGTCCTCATCGGGCACGCGGAATCCGCCGCCCACCCACGACGCCAGCATCCTGAAATAGCGGGCCTTGTGGTCGGCGATCAGCCGCGGCCCGATCACCGGCAGCAGCATCGGAATCTGATACCAGAACCGCCAAATGTTGCGGACCGCCGCCAACTCACGCTTCACGTAGGGCGCCGCCGTGTTGAGCCCGAAAAAACCGGTCACCTTCTCCGGATGGCGCAGCATCATGATGAATGCGACCGGCCCGCCCCAGTCGTGCGCGACCAGTTTCACCGGCCCGACGCCCAATCGGTCCAGCACGGCGGCAAGATCGTCGGCCATCTCGTTCTTGAGGTAGCGGGAGCGCGGTGCCGAACTCCATCCCGCACCACGCAGGTCAGGGCATAGCACCCGGTAGCCGTCGGCGGCCAGTGGGCCGATCACTTCGTGCCATTCCCACCAGTTCTCCGGAAATCCGTGGACCAGCATCACCGGCGGCCCATCGGCGGGACCGGCATCGGCGACATGGATCGTCACCCCGCCACCCAGATCGACGAACTTGTGATCGACACCGTCCAGGGCGGGCAAGGCAACCATGGCTTGCAAGGTAGCCGATCAACGGCTGCGGTCCGAGCGCAGTGCTTCAGGCAGCGACGCGGTCGCGATCTTTCGGCTTGGTGTCGGCGCGATCGTTCGGCGGCAACGCGAGCTTGACGATCTTGCGCACCACGGTGCCGAACTGCCTCGGCAACGAGCCCGAGTTGTACGGGATGCCGTAGCGCCGGCAGATCTCTTGGACCTCGCCCGCGATCTCGGAGTAGCGCCGAGCCGGGATGTCCGGGAACAGGTGGTGTTCGATCTGGTGCGACAGGTTGCCGGACAGCAGGTGAAAGAGCTTGCCGCCGGTCAGGTTCGCCGAGCCGAGGACCTGGCGGAAGTACCACATACCGCGCGACTCGCCTTCCGTCTCCTCGACGGTGAATTCCTGTGTGCCGTCCGGGAAGTGGCCGCAGAAGATGATCATGTAGGACCACACGTTGCGCATCAGGTTGGCGGTCAGATTGCCGGTGAAGACGAACGGCGCGAACGGTCCGGCCAGCAGCGGGAAAGCGACATAGTCCTTCAGCATCTGCTTGCGGGTCTTGCGCCAAATCTCCTGCAGGACCTCGCGTTTGTCGGCCAATCGGATCTCGCCGGACGTGATGCGCTCGCTTTCCATCTCGTGCAGCGCGACGCCATACTGGAACAACACCATCAGCAGGAAAGCGTAGATCGGGTTGCCCAGGAAGTAGGGCTTCCACGGCTGGTCCTCGCTCATCCGCAGGATGCCGTAGCCGATGTCGCGGTCCATGCCCACGATGTTGGTGTGGGTGTGGTGCATGTAGTTGTGCGAGTGCCGCCACTGGTCGGCCGGGCACGCGGTGTCCCATTCGAAGTCGCCGCCGCGGATCGTCGGATCACGCATCCAGTCGTACTGACCGTGCATGATGTTGTGGCCGATCTCCATGTTGTCCAGGATCTTTGAGATCCCGAGCATCGCGGTGCCCGCCAACCAGGCCGGCGGGAAGATGCCGGCGAACAGCAGGGCGCGGCCACCCACTTCGAGTGCCCGCTGCGTCTTGATGACGCGGCGGATGTAGTCGGCGTCGCGCTGACCGAGGTCGGCCATCACGCGTTCTTTGATGGCGTCGAGTTCAGCGCCGAACGCGTCGGCCTGCTCGGCTGTCAGATTGATCTTGGGCTGCGACATGATTGGAGCCTCCGTAGTCTTGGTTGGTCTTAAAGGGCTATGTCGACGTCGCCGACAGGAACGGACACGCAGATCTGCACGTCCTCGCCGGGCGCGGTCGACACCGCACCGGTGGTCAGGTTGCGCACGACACCGCTGGTCTTGCGGCGTGTGCAGGTGTGGCAGAT